>NZ_JAMXEX010000001.1:600000-900000 GCF_025370775.1 Ancylothrix sp. D3o
GAGAAAGGAAACAACCCCTCTCAAGCTGTTGACTTCCAGAAATATCGCACCGATTATGCACAAGACTTGCTGACAGAATATAGTGCCACATCAATTGATCAAGTAACCTACGAACAAACCCTAAACTTTATGATGACAACAGGGATAGAAAAAGGTTACTCAACCTCAACGAAGATCATGGATCTTGCTCAGTATGAACAGCAGTACGGTGCAGAGATGGCGAAACAGTTAGGCGTGCAAGTAGGTACCGATTTCTCCTACCAGCAAACCTACGAATTTTCTCTCACTATCGGCGTTCAAATTGGCATCAACCCCTACACCACACCCACCGTGTAATGCCAACTCTCTCAATTTTTGAGAGATAATGTAGGGGCACAGGACTAGCTTTAAAAACCCGGTTTCTTCAAGAAACCGGGTTTTTGCCTAAGTTGAATCTAAAATCTAAAATCCTATGAATTGGGAAACCGGAACTAGCCTACAATCTGGAAAATATCTGATCCAAAAAATATTAGGCCAAGGAGGCTTTGGCATCACTTATCTCGCCAAAGAAACTGCTACCGGCTCATTGGTTGCTATCAAAACCCTCAACGAAAAAGTCAGAAAGAGACCGGACTTTATCCAATGTCAGCAAGATTTTTTGAATGAAGCCCTGCGACTGGCAAAATGCTCTCATCCGTATATTGTAGAGGTGCATGAGCTAATTTTTGAAGAGCCGGTTTGGTGTGTAGTGATGGAATATATCAACGGCATTGATGTAGCAAGTTTGATTCAAGAAGAAGGCATTTTATCCGAATTTCAAGCTTTAGTTTATATTGGGCAAATTGCACAAGCTTTAATATTTGTTCATCATCAAGGGATTCTCCACCGCGATGTTAAACCTCTCAATATTTTAATCACCAACAATCGCACAGAAGCTCGATTAATTGATTTTGGCCTTGCTCGTAAATTTACACCGAATTTAACCCAAACTCATACAGAATATACTTCCGAAGGATTTTCGCCGCTCGAACAATATGATAAACGTGCTCTACGCGGTGCCTATACCGATGTTTATGGTTTAGCCGCCACACTTTATGGAATGCTAACCGGCAAAGCACCTAAACCCGCTCTCAAGCGATATCGCAGCTTTTCTCAATATCAAGAAGACCCTTTAGTTCCTCCAAAAAAACTCAATCATTTAATATCTCAACAAGTTAACGATGCCATCCTTAAAGGCATGGCTTTAGAACCTCAAAATCGTCCTAACTCGATTTCAAATTGGTTAAAATTGTTAGACTTAGATATAAAATTTAACCCTAATTATGCAGTTCAAGAAATGCCGGCCCTACCAACAGCAGAATGGAGTTCAGCCACCGGCATAGATTACTCAAAATTACGCGACTTATTAGCAGCCGGCAATTGGCAAGAAGCCGACCGAGAAACCGGCAACCTCATGCTATTAATTTGCGGCAGAGAAAAAGAAGGAAAACTGAATATAGACGACTTGCAAAATTTTCCTCAGCGAGACTTACTAACGCTTGATAATTTGTGGAGAGAATACAGTCTAGGACGGTTCGGGTTTAGCATCCAAGGCAAACTTTGGCAAAAAATTAACGGAAAATATGAAGATTTTTGTAACTTAATTGGATGGCGAAAAAAATTCGCTACCCTGCCTTACAATCAACTCATATTTAATATTACAGCCCCCCAAGGACATTTACCCACATGGGGCCGGCGCGGTCAATTATGGCCTCATTTAGCCGCAAAAATTCTTGATTTGCTCAAGGACGAAGACTAATCACAAATCACTAAACTAAAATGGTAGAAACGCAATCAAAGCTGAGCTATGACACCGGAACCAAACCTTAGAGATTCCAAAACAACCCCCGAACATACCAACGGTGCCACACCCATCACACCATCACCACCGGCACCGCCAGCCCCCCCCGAACCCCCGCAAAATACACAAATTACCCTGACTTCCCAAACCCCCCAAAGCGTTTGGAAAGCCAACCCCATCTATGTTGTGATCGCGGCACTTGCCACTATGGGTGCCGGTTTACTGCTAAATAACAGCTTAATAGGAATCGCCGGCGCTTTCATTACACTTGTCGTTTCTCTATTAATTCTGTTGCCTTGGTTTATCTCTTTTTTAGATACCTATATACCCCTAGTAGATCGCCTCAGAATTTTTGCCGCTTTGGCTATTATCTCTGCTCTTTTAGGCTTATTTAGATTTTTTGGAATCTACAAAAAGCTGACAATTTTGGCAAATCAAATTCACTGGGATGCCTTTGGAAGCTTAGCAGAATGGACAGGAGCAGTAGGGCAAATTTTTATTGCAATTTTAGCCGTTTATATTGCTTGGCAACAATACGTTATTTCCCGCGACCTCACCTTAGAACAAAACCGCCTCACCAGCCAACAAAATATCCTCACCCAACAGCAAACAATTGATGCCTATTTTCAAGGCATTTCTGATTTAGCCTTAGATGACGAAGGCTTATTAGAAGATTGGCCGCAAGAACGCTCATTTTGTGAAGGACGCACCGCCGCAATTCTTGCTAGTGTCGATGCTGCCGGGAAAGCGAAAGTTTTACGATTTTTATCTCAATCTCGACTTTTAACACCGCTCAAACGTGACCGTCATTTAGGCCGGCCCATTCTTAACGGCAATGGCAGTTATGAAGAAGATCGTGATAACGGTGTCCGAGTTATTGATATAGGAATAATGCTTGCCGGTTCCGATCTTTCCGGCACCGATCTACGCTGGACAGAATTAAGCGATGCAAACTTAATTCGAGCGAATTTAAGCCGATCAGATTTAGTAAAAGCCAATCTTTCCCGCACAATTTTATATGAAGCCTCTTTAGCCGGTGCAGATATTAAAGCAGCGCGTTTTTTCTATGGTTCTGCTGAAAATGCCACACCCCGCAGTCGCACAGAAATTCCCGACTATAAAACCGGCCACAACACCGGCGCCGTAGTCGAAGGAGCCGATTTTTCTAATGTACAGCGCATGGATGAAGAACAACGTTATTATTGTTGCTGTTGGGGAGGTTCAAAAACTAGAGAAACTATCCCCGGTGGATGTAACGGCATACCCAACAAAATAGGCCGGTGAACAACTATTCTAAAAAACCCAGTTTCTTAAAGAAACCGGGTTTTTAGCCTTCCCCGTTAGTAGTAAACAAAAACAAAAAAGAGCCGGATAATTCCCCTCTGCTTACCAAATTGCCAATCATTCCTCCACTGGCAAAGTCCCGCGCCGCTTGCGAGCTTCCATTGCTTTTTCTAACATCACCAACAGTCCGGGGGCTTCTTCTTGAAGAGTCAAAAGCAATCTTTCTCCCATATCTTCATCCCCCGGATCTTCCCCCGTTTCCATCACCTCTTTAAGACGAGGCATAGCCACATCATCGACAATTTGAACCAACCCACTTAAACAGCGATTAAATTGCCGTTCTGTTAAAAGCGAATCTTCCAGCGGAAACTCAATAATCGCCCTAATTTCCCCATCCGAGGGGTCATATTCCCATTGCAGCATTTTTGTTTCCCAAGAAATGCAAAGCATTGTCTGCAAAATGGCATCTTTGTGTTCGTGATCTTGAACGCCGGTTAAAACTTGCGGCGCAAATAATTTAAAAAATTCTCCATCTTCATCTAGCTGAATCACAATAAGAAAATTCTCTAAATTTTCTGCATAAACTCCTGTAATAATTCGGTTATTTTCTTCGTCTACTTCATATTTCCACCCCCGGTTATCTAAAAAAGTAGAAATTTGCTCAAGTGTCGCTGCCATAGGTTCCTCCTCTATAAAAACTCGCTTTCAAGACCAGGTTTTTTCAAAACAACTTCAACCACCTTACCGGAAATAAAAAAACCATTTTCAACTTTAAAACCTCCTTTACATCGCTCATTAACGATTTTCAAAAAGACCTCAAATTTATCAAATGGTATTCGGCTGAGAATGATAAAGTTTGACCGCTTTCCCTGGGTATATTTAATCATTCAATTATACCAGATACCCGATAAGGGAAAGTTCTTAATATTAAATAAAGAATAGGCGGAAGAAAAGATTAGCGGGCCTCAATAAGACTCCAAACCCATCACCGAGAAAATTGATAGCTGAGGTTTTAGGATTCTGTCTTTTTGTCAACCCTCCACAGCAACCGTAAGACCAGTTTGGGCAGACCGGCTCGCCGCATCAGCCACCTTCAGCGTATAAAGACTCGCCTGGGGAGTCACATATAAAGGAGTCCCCTCTAAAAGAAAATCAATCACCATTTGGGTATCTTTAGCAAAAGAACCACGTTTCGGCCCAACTTCCACCGGCTCGACAACTTCAGAGCGCAGCAAACGTCCCTCATCCCCCTCAAAAACCAGTAACCCAGCATCCCCATACACTTCAAACTTACGCTCAGGGCAAGAGAAAGTTTCACCTTTACCATAAACCACCTCCGCCACCACCCCAGACACAAAACGCAATTGAGCAGTACACAGACAAGCCCTAAAAAATCCCGGTTGGGGAGCATTCCAATAGCGCGTTTCACAGCTAACGGTGCTCACCTTGCCAAATAAATCCGTAAGCCGGTGTAAACGAGAAAGCGCCCCCGTCAGCGGAAACCCAAACAGATCCGACTGATAACTCCATGAAGCGGGAGCCGGTTTTTTCGGGCTCACCGTAATATAACGAGAGTAAAAAACCTCACCCACCAAAGGCATTACCTTACGCAAAGCTTGGTGAACACCGCCAATTAATTCAATATGTTCGACGTGCAGAAGCAAGCCTAAACTTTCCGACAAAGCAATCAAAGACTCAGCCTCAGCCACAGAAAAAGACAAAGGATACTCAACGACAACGTGCTTACCAGCAAGCAAAGCAGCACGAGCAATCAAATCGTGATCGCGGCTAATCGTCGAAATGATCACCAAATCCAAATCCTCACGCTCCACCAACCGGCGCCAAGAAACCTCCGCCAAAGCGTTATATGTTTGACTAAAAACCTCAGTTTTTTCTGGCGTATGACCGGCCACAGCCACTAACTGCGCCCGTGATTCAGCAGCCATTGCTTCCGCCCGCAATTTCGCAGCATAACCCGTTCCCACCAAGCCCACCCGAACCGGGCAAACCAGAGATTTATTTGTAGTTGCAACCGCCTGAGTCACCTTTAAACCTTTGAAATACAACCTATTGACTTGATAGTACCGCAGTCAAGATGCCCCCTTAACCGGCACCTTCAGGCGGCGTTGGGCCATTAACTATAAGCAATCAGGATGAAATTAGAAATTTTTATAATAAATTTTATTGAAAATATCTTGTCATTCGATGTTGCAGCGTTGGTTTTTTCCCGTACTATCAAAAACAGGAAGAACTTATCAGCAAACCGCCAGCGTTATAACGCGGACGGCTTTGCATAATGGAAACTTATCTTTTACGTCGGTTACTTGAGAGGAACACTCCATGCCTAGTTTCAAAGTCCGGTTAATCAGCGAAGCAGAAGGCCTAGATACCACGATTGAAGTCCCCGATGACGAGTACATTTTGGACGCTGCCGAAGAACAAGGTATCGACCTGCCCTACTCCTGCCGCGCCGGTGCCTGCTCTACCTGTGCCGGAAAAATCACCGAAGGTACAGTAGACCAGTCTGATCAATCCTTCTTGGATGACGATCAAATCGAAGCCGGGTACGTCCTGACTTGCGTTGCTTACCCCACCTCTGACTGCACCATTATGACCCACCAAGAAGAGGCTCTCTACTAAACCCCTCCTTCAACCGGGTGGCGTTGAATATAAGAGAGATGAAAATGTAGGGGCAATCACAATAAGATTGCCCCTAAAGGAAGAGTCAAAACTCACTCTTCCTTTTTCAGTTTTCAGTTTTCAGGCGTGACTTTTTCCCAAGGATCGCGCCAAAAAGTCAACTCCTCGCTGAGGGGTTTAAGTTGAGTCCCCGGATAATAAAAACTCAGAATTCGCTCACTTGACCACCCCTGCTGGGCCAGCTTATAAGAGCCGGTTTGACTCATTCCCACACCATGCCCAAAACCGCCGCCAACAAAGGCAAAACCTTTAAGGGTTTTTTTATCGTCTTGATAAACCGGCTCAACATAAAATAACGTACTCCAAGGGGCATAAAAGGCTTTCATCACTTCATCTTTTTCTATCTCAATTGTGCCGGCATTTGTTTGGACACGCATTTTCAGCACACGCCCCGAACTTGACCTCTCTGTGACCTCCATATTTAAAATCGTTTGAAAATTCGCCAGAGAATTTGCCTTTTCTTGTAAATACTCCTTAAAATCCTTATTGAGTTTTTGTAAATTACTTTCTTCCCGCCAGCGAAATAACTCTTGCTCGTCTTCATTAAAGCCTTTTTTCAGATTCATAAACCTGCGGAAATTTGCCTCAGCGCTTAAACTCTGATTTTTTAAATCCCAAACATTCAGCAGCGAATCAATCACCGGCGCTAAATAAGACCGGCCTGGGCCTTTCCAAATATCATTAAACGATGCTGTCACCCCGCCACTCGTCGAATAATACAAAGCATCCACCAACTCCTGATCATAAGTCAGCACTTGTCCCCTCGTTGCCGCTATTGCTCGGTCAGCTTCCCCCCAAGTGCCGGTTAACCCTTTATATACCTGACAATGGGTGTTAGCACACATTTGATAATTATCTACTGCAAATCGGCGCAAATTACGCAAAGCATAAGTACGAGCCAAAATCGCTTGCGCCTCAATCGATGCGTAGGGAGCTTCACCGCCAATTTCGTGCGGCACGACTCCCCGCAGATAAGTTTCCAAAGGAACTTGATTAACTAATGTATAAGTCCCGTAGGCATTCGGCTGAAGCCGCAAACTGCCCGGATAAATCACACTTTTGCGGTTGTCTTCGCTTTGATTGGGTTTCTCTTCGCCTTGCTTGACTTCAATGATGCCGGTAGCGGTGGTAATTTCTGTAATTCCCAAGCTATAACGCTGCTTCCCCACCACCGCACTCACAGCGGGAAGCTGCTGGACAATTTTTGACTCTAAATAAGCATTTGCGTTTCCCTTGGCTTGTAGGCTTTCTAATAACATCCGTCTCAGCAAAGGAGTGCTGTACACATCGCGTTTTGCCCAAACTTGCCAGCGTTTCGGTTGAGCAATTTCTACCTCAATGCCTTTGGCTCTCAACTCGGATGCCGTATTTTCTGCACTTTCAAAACTTCGATAGCTACCCAGGATCAGTTTTTCATCTAAAGCCGGTGTGGGGAGGGTTTGAGGGAGAGCTTCGAGTTTTACCGAAGTGGCTTCAACGGTTTGCAGTTCTCCATTCGCCGCGCTAAAACGCAATGATAATCGGTCTCCGGGGGTGGCTTTGAGGGTGAGTTTATCGTTAGATTTTTCGCCAAATCTTTGTATGACTCCTACTTGTAATTCTACGTCTTGGGATGTTTGGGCGCTTGTGGGTGCCGTGAATAAATTTAGAGAAAAAGAGACGATAACAAAGGCAAATGAGAAGATTGTTGTCTTTGTTGTCGGTCTATTTTTGGTTTTGGGGCGGTGCCGGTGGGGCTTGTTTTGGGGTAAGAATTGGTTAAGGTGTTGCAGCATGGGGAGAAATAAAGGTAAAAAGTCAATGACCGATGGTCAGAATTTAACACCAGATCCTAAGCTTTTTGTCAGCAGTTTGGTATAAGTTCCAAGTGAATACGCCTATTTGTTATCGATTTCTGGCTTATTTTGCACCACAGGCACCGCTAACATTGGCGTTATTGAAAGCGGCATCTTTAGTTAGGGTTCCCCAAAGATTTGCTTTTTTTAAAATTCCCGCTTTTTAAGTTGGCTGCTCGCAAGTCTGCGCGGCAATTTTAACTTGCCACAAGTTCCCACTGTTAAAGAAGGGTAGCCGGTAGCGTTTGAAAAGGATGCAGCGGACACTGAGAAGTTTGGCTGCGGAACGGGAAAATAATTGTTGTAGATAGAAAATAAACTCTAAACTCTAAAATGGTATCTTCACAAACTTTTTCTGAGACAAATCAGCGAGCATTAGAAATTCTTAACCGGCTCAAGCCGCTTTATTTAGACTCACCATGCCCGCTTAATTATGAAACGCCCTTACAGTTATTGGTGGCGGTGATTTTGGCGGCGCAGTGTACTGATGCGCGGGTGAATCAAGTTACGCCGCAACTTTTTGGCCGGTTTCCTGATGCGGCGGCATTGGCGGGGGTGGATGCGAGAGAAATAGAAACGATGATTAAACAAGTGACGTTTCCGCGCAATAAGGCAAGAAATGTTCAACTCACTTGCCGGCAATTGATGGAAAAATTTAAAGGGGAAGTGCCGCCAAATTTAGATGAGTTAGTGAAGTTACCCGGAGTGGGGCGCAAAACGGCAACAATGGTGCTGCATTATGCGTTTGGGATGGATGCTGGAGTGATGGTAGATATCCATGTTAAACGCTTGAGCCAGCGCATGGGTTTTAGCAATCAAGAGGATTTAGTAAAAGTTGAGCAAGATTTGATGAAAATCTTGCCGGTTTGTGAGTGGGGAAATTGGTTTGTTTGTTTAACTTATCACGGTCGGGCGATTTGTCCGGCTAAAAAACCCGCCTGTGAGCAGTGTGTGGTGGCTTCGTTGTGTCCGTCGTCAGCGGTACTCAAGGATCAACTGCTGGACAATAGCTGGGATTTAACGTTTTAAGCAAGCTGATTGATAAGTTTATTCTTAATCAAATTCTCCAACGCCCATAACGTTTTTGAGGGTATCCAGTCCTTTTTTGACGCGGCGAGAAACGGTTACAGCGCTGATGCCCATGCGTTCGGCGGTTTCTTTCTGCGTCAAGTCATAAAGAAAGACAAATTCGAGGATTTTGCGGGTGCGATCTTCGAGGGTGGCGAGGGCTTGTTGCAAGCGAATGACATCTTCTTGGGCAAGCTGAAAACTACGATAGTGGTTATCGGGGACAATTTCGGCGAGGGAGGTGCAGCCTTCGTCTTCATCAGACAAGGGAGCGTCCAAAGAGAGGGGTGAGCGGTTGCGGTTAGCGAGTTTGACTTGCTGCCATTCTGTAAGGGAAACTTGCAGGGCGGCGGCGATTTCAGCATCGGTGGGTTGGCGTTTAAGCTCAATTTGTAAAGATTGGACTACGCTGGTTGCTTGAGTTTGCAGGGCGATCCACTGGCGAGGAATTCGCAGACAAGGGCTTTTGTCGCGTAGGTAGTGTTGAATTTCTCCGCGAATGTAGGGAACGGCAAAGGAACTAAATGCGTGTCCTTTGGACATTTCAAAGCGTTCGATGGCGCGAATCAAGCCAATGCTGCCGACTTGTAGCAAGTCTTCATAGGTTTCGCTACACTGATTGATCCAGTGGTGAACTTCTTTTCTGACGAGTCCTAAGTTTAGTTCAACCAGCCGATTTCGCATTTCGGGCGAGCGTGTGTTTTGGTATTGGCGCAGCAATTCCAAAGTTTCGCTTTTAAGTTCTTTGCTTACTGTGGTAGTCATGCCGACCTTTAATTTAGTAGTGCACTGTTAATAATAGGATGGGCTGCTTTTAGTTTGATTAAGTTTTGAGCAATTGGCTGTGACCGGTAGCACATTTGAGGTTGATATCAAAAAGGTTTCACAAACACATCTACCTTTAGGAATATTTAGAGGCAAAGGATATGATATCTACAAATGGCCGCCCTGGGATTTGAGCGCTGGGTTGGTTTTGCCTTAATCTAATTTATGTGTTTTTGTGGTTAAAAGACAACCGTATTTATACTTGATTTTTTCGGATTAGAAGGCCGGTTTGAGTAAAATTTTACAGATATTTTTGACAACTTGGTGGGGTGCTAGGGGGTGCAATTAGTGAGTTTTTGAATTTTATAGTATGGAAGCTAAAAATTATTGTTTTCACTAACCATTGTTGATTTTTTGGGTAAGCCAAATTTGGCGATAGGTTTTTTAAGGGGAAAAAATTTGTTTTGGCAAGCTGATCTGTGAATCAGCGAGGTGAACAATAGATAGTAGAGCGCCACAGAGAAACTCCCTCCGCTTCCTCTGTGGCAAGGGTAGTTAGTTAATCTTAGGAAGCAGTATCAATGCGACCGTAAAATACGCCACGAATTTTGACTTCTACAGCGTCTTTTGCGCCCAAGTCGGTATCGGAGGGCTGTTCGCTCTCGAAGATGCCGGCAATTTCGCCTGTGGTGTTATCCACTTTGGAGACTTGCATTTTGATTTTGCCTTGGCCCTGTTCTGCCCGCTTGACGTTGGCGCGGTTAAATTCTTCGTTGTCGGCGTTGGCAAGAATGGCAACGGCGCTATCGAAGCCGGTTGCTTCGCCACGACCTTTGGGGTCGAGGAAGGACGCGCTACGATAGGAGGGGACTTTGAAGGAGCCTTTTAAGTCTGTCGAGGTGTTGATGCCCTCGAGTCCTGGTTGGCTTTTTGCAATCAGGTTTTTAATTGTGAACATGAAAGGCACTTGTTCGCCACTGGGGAGTTGAACGGTGATGGCTTGGAAGTCGATGCCGTCTTGTTCAACAAAGGTGAGGGAACCATCAGAGGCCGGTTTGAGGGGGCCCTGAATTGAGGTTAGGGTGGAGGTATAGCGGGTGAGCAATTTTCCGGGGATATATTGAGCTTGTTCCCGCTTGTTGAGAGGTTCTTCTTTAACAAAGAAGCTGATCGGTTGTAAGCATAGGTCGCTTAAGAAATACGTTTTGCCGGACTCAAGGGGAATAGACCCGCGAGAGGTTTCTTCCAAGGTTGGGCAGTTATTGGCTAAACCTGTGCCTCTGATGTCGGCGTAGGTGAGAGGGGCGTTGCTTGCAGAGGGCCCTTCACTGCAAGCGGTCAAAACACTCAGGCACACAGCCAAAAGTGCCACAATTAAAGCGCGAAATCTCATGGTCAACCTCAAAAATCTAAGCGCGTGAAATCTCGAATGTAAAAATTATTGCCACAGGGGCATTTGACGCTTCTCTCGGAGGGAGTCTCACCCCCTCACGGCACTGTCCCGTTTTGTTTGGCTCGATTTGTAAGCAAGCTATGGAATGGCGTTCCGCCACACATAGCTATCGGCTTGGCAATAAAGGGCCATGTCGTAAGCGTGTGAGCTTTTTCTGAGCGTCAATCTGGACATCTTATCAAACTTTGGGATCGCTCTTAACTCTCAGGTTGCTTGTGTGGGGATTGGTGGTTGTTTTTAAGTATTTTTCACTTTTATTATATTACAATTGGCTGCTGGGTATCCCTATCTGCTGCTGGATTTTTTCAATTTTTCAATTGTTAAATTTAAAATCTAAAATCCTAGACGGAGGCGGCGGGCAAGCAAATTGTAAAGGTGCTGCCTTTGCCTTGTTCTGAGTTGACGTCGATGGTGCCTTGATGGACTTCAACGATTTGTCGAGATAAATGCAGCCCTAAACCGCTGCCGGCTCGTGTGTGGTTGCCTTGACGAAATCTTTCAAAGAGTTTGATTTGTTCTTCGGCGGGAATGCCGATGCCGGTGTCTTGGACACAAAGCTTTACCCAGTTTAAGCTTTGGTTGCCGTTGCCTTTAGAAAAATCGGTTTTGTTATCTAGGGAGACTGTGATGGCTCCTTGATCGGTGTACTGGATGGCGTTACCAATGAGGTTGGTGATCAGTCTTTGCAGTTCGAGCCGGTCGCCCATTACTGTTGTGTTTGGTGGGTTGGGGTCTTCTCTTGGGTTGAGTTCTAAGCTGAGGGATTTCGATTTGGCTAGGGGGGTGAGTTCTTGTACGACTTCTTTTACGAGTTCGCTTAGGTCTACGGGGAAGAAGTTTAAGTTTTTTCGTCCGGCTTCGTAGCGGTACACTTCCAGCAGGGTATTTACCATTTTTAATAGGTTTTGGTTGCTGCGGGCCATTGTATGAAGGGCTTCGGAGCATTCGGAGGTGATTTGCCCTAGTGCTCCTTGCTGGATGAGGTTGAGCATTTGGGCGGCGGCGACGAGGGGGGTGCGGAGATCATGGGTGAGCCTAGAGACAAAATCTTCTCTCTGCTTTACCATTTGGTCGCGCTCGTCTACGGTGTGTTTGAGTCGCAGCAGGCAGCGGACTCTGGCCAGCAGTTCGTCTAGTTCTACGGGCTTGCGTATGAAATCATCTGCTCCGATGTCTAATCCTCGCACGAGACTTGATTGGTCGTAGGCGGTGATTAGCAAGATCGGGATAAAGGGTATTTTTCGGTTTTCTCGGATGCGTTTGGTGACTTCGTAGCCATCCATTCCTGGCATCATTACGTCCAGCAGTACCAAGTCAGGGCGGGCCTGCTCGACGATTTTTAAGGCTTTCATTCCGTTGTCCGCTGTGATGATGTCATACCCTTCTTCTTCTAGTATGGTTTGCACCAACAGAACGTTATCAGGTGAGTCATCGACAACCAGAATACAATCATTTTTTGCTAGTGAGCTTCCTGCTCTCATTGTTGATGCAGTCACAGGGGTGGCGTTATATATGTTTTTCTACCGTATCGCTAGAATTTTGCCATTTTGATTGCTTATTAAACTCATTCTTTAGAGTGATTTCGGATTCTGGCTATTTGCCCTTTGCTTGGCCTTCAGTGGTCAAGGGAATTTGCATATCACAAATTAGGTTTTTTGTCAAGTCCTAAAGATTAGGTTTTTTGTCACGCTCTAAAGAGGCTGACTCAAAATTAATAGCGTTCGATGTCTGCATCGACTCTTAGTGAGTAGGCGTCGATGCCTCCGGCAATGTTTTTGACGTTGGTAAAGCCTTGTTGGGTTAGCCATTGGCACATCTGGGCTGAGCGCACGCCGTGATGGCACAAGACTAGGGTTTCTGTCTGGGGGTCAAGTTCGGTTTGAATTGTGTTTGACCATTGGACAAATTGACTCAAGGGCAGGTTTTGAAAGCCTTGCAGTTGAGCGATGGCTAGCTCTGTTGGTTCTCGGACATCAATGAGTTGTAGGGGTTCGCTGGGGCCGTTTTTGAGGCGTTCTGCTAGTTCTTCAACGCTGATCTGGGCTATTGTTTGGGGATTTGATGGCATAAAGACCCTGACTCGATGGCTGAGTGAGCGATAGTAACAATTAATTATTTTATGCCGGTTTGCTCAATTCTCAGCGGATTGGGTCGGGTCGTTTTTTCAATTTTTTCTTAGTAAAACTGTTAGCTCTGACTTTATTTGGGGTTAAATAACGTTAGCAGTAGTAGCTAATCTGCTGGCAGTTAAAGGTTGTTTGTGGGTCGGTGGATTGTAAATATCGATGAGGCGTTCTAGCTGCTGAACTCGTTCGCGTCGGTTGGTAACTACAGATGTGAAATCCGGCATTTCT
Source organism: Ancylothrix sp. D3o (assembly GCF_025370775.1). Lineage (NCBI taxonomy): Bacteria > Bacillati > Cyanobacteriota > Cyanophyceae > Oscillatoriales > Microcoleaceae > Ancylothrix > Ancylothrix sp. D3o. The sequence goes on from NZ_JAMXEX010000001.1 coordinate 613,279, forward strand.
TGCCAGCAATGTGAGCAAAACCAGTAGATGCCTTTATGACGGGCGTGGCGCAAAAGTTGATTGGAGCAGCAAGGGCAAGTATTCATGGTAGTTTCCGTCAGGTTATTAATAAGTTGGTAATTTTTGAGGGTATTGACTAAATTTTGAGCGTCAATGGTAGCGAAATTTACAATAATTGTTGAAGGTTTTTAAATGAAAAACTTTGTTTCTCTTAAGTAAATTTTATCGAGGCGCATGAGAAGGACAACTATTACTAATTTAACCGGCCAGGGAGCGAGACTAAATCCCCAGAAAAAACTCAAGACGGCAGTTAAAGCAGTGACGGTGGAGGCTATGTCTTTGGAGGTACGCCTGAACATTTTGATAGCTAGGAACGTGATTAACAGTAATACTAGGTAAAGCGAGGACAGCATCTTTGCCTCCCTTGCAAGTTTTTTAAGGTGGTGTGAACCGCTGTAATTTTTACTTTATAACTAAAGTGTGAAGATCCTGTGAAGTTGGAGATTTTTTTTAAAATTAAATCTGTGTTGATTGCTACAAACAACCGGACGGCGCTTTAGTTGTCTATGGGGCTTTTTGAAGGCTTGCTCACCACTTGTGCAACACCAAGGCTGTTAAATGCAATTTGCTTTTGCCGGTGTTGATCCCTGTAGCCTAGATTACGATTTTTTACGGAATGTTAAAGAAATTGTTTATAGAAACCATTGCCAAATCTTGTAATTTTGGGGCTGACTGCTCTTTGAATTTCTTAATTTTTTTAGATCAGTTACTTTCGCTACAAATTGGAAGGTATGAAGAGCTATTAAAGGTAGACATTGGCAATACTTCTTCACAATTGTAGGAGTATGTCAACGCCTTGGCTTGTTATAACTTTTTAATTAAACCGGCAGTGGAAGAGAATTTGTTACATTTTTTGTAGCCTGGGCGGAAGAGGAAAGTTACCTCAACAATCGTGGTAAGACTATCAATTGCTTTTCCAATAAAGTATCAGTTCGGTTGATTGTTTAGATGTCTAAAGAAATCAGGGAAAAAGGCACAAAGGAAGGAGAAAGTAAGATAAAACGATTCGGCTTTGTGTCTTTTGGTAGAGTTCTATATTAATAGGTGTAAATTTCAGAAGTAGAGGAAGGCCGGCGGTTTAGATCAGGAAAAGAGGAAATACAAGGGGCTGACTGAGTGTGTGACAGCCATCACGCCATTGCCAGGAGGCTGTCACGTCACCGGCAGAGTTTTCATCACCCAAAGCGGTTAAAAATATCACGAGTGAGCAAGGAATGCCATCACACAAGCTTTGAGGAAAAGCAGAGATATTATAAATATCGAATTCAGGAAAACGTTATGCCGCTTTTACTTCCTTCTGCTGTTTCTGAACTGTTTGCCGAAGTGACGACCTCTGGCCGTGTTACCATTGCTGACCGTTATGGTTTAATGGCAGCCCTTTTAGATGAATCTTTGGATGACGAGGCGAGATACTCTATCGACCGGCTTCTGCGGGCTGTATGTCGGGGAAGAGTGCAAATTGTCAATGAATTATCGGCTGTGATCTAGGAATGAGGGGCGGCGAGTGCCAGAAGCGAGCATAAAAGCTCACCTTTTCCAGCCGTTGGGTTGAAAAAAGTTTAAAAAATCTGTTGTTTAATTGAGTATTCTTTTATTTGCCGGTTGTGACTCCCAACATCCCAGCATAGGGAGATTGATGAAGATAACTTTTTCCTACTGAGCCAAAAATTTCTAATTTATTTGATATAATTTCTTGCATCGCTGTTGTTGCGCTTTTCATTACTTTTAACAAATCCGGTGATTTTTGGGGATTGAAACTTTCTTTAAGCGCTTCCACATAAGCTTTTCGCACTTCAGTATTTACATTAAATTTAGAAACTCCTAATTGAATTGACCGGCTTATCATGTGTTCTGGCAAGCCGGATGCGCCGTGTAAAACAAGGGGAACATCAATTAATTTACGAATTTTTGCAAGGCGATCAAAATCTAAACGTGGTTCGCTTTTATATTCACCATGTACATTGCCAATAGTCACAGCTAAAGCATCGACTTTTGTTTGGCGTACAAATTCTACGGCTTGATCTGGATCTGTCATTTTGGCTTCTTTTTCTTCAACGGATAATTCATCTTCGGTGCCGCTGATTCTGCCAATTTCTGCTTCTACAATTGCTCCTTTACTGTGGGCGAGTTTGGTCATTTCGCGGGTAAAAATGAGGTTTTGTTCGTAGGGTAAATGAGAGCCATCGGCCATAATTGAAGGCATACCGGCTTCTAAGGCTGCACGAATATCTTTTTCGGAGTTGCTGTGATCTAAATGTACGGACATGGGGACTTTGGCGGTGCGTGCGGCTTCCAAACAAAGGGCAATTAAGGCTGAGCCTCCATGCGCTAAGGAACTGGGGTGAATTTGCAACATGGCTGGACTTTGTAGGGCTTCGGCTGCATCAATGACGGCTTGGACGCCTTCGAGATTGTACACATTAAAGGCGCCAATGGCATAAAGATTACGCCGTGCTGTTTCTAAAAGTTCGCCGGTGGAGGTTAGCATAAGGGGGGGGTTTTATCAGAGGGATTTGTTTAAAAATTGTACGTTAGATTGATGCTGTTTTTTGTGAAGAATAACTTTTCCCTTCTATAGCTGGTTTGGGGAGGGGAGAGAAGAATTTATCTCCCCCTCCCAGGTGAAAAGAGAGAAGACTGGCAAACAAATCTTACTCGCTTTTCTTGTGCTTTTAAGGGGGGTGGGGAGTTAGGTTTTTAAGGCGGTGGGAAACTATCCCAGAGAGCTTAAAACGGCTTGAGTGAGCTTTTGATTTTCGCTATCGCCACCGGCTCCAAAAAGTTGAGCAGCTTTTTGTAAATCTTCTTTTGCTGATTGTCGGTTGTTGGCTTCTATCCAAACATAAGCGCGATAATAATAGACCATTGGGTAGTCTGGATTGAGACGAAGGGCATTATTAAAGTCTTCCAGTGCGTCGTGATCTTGATCAATGGCACAAGCAGCCATTGCGCGATTAAAATAGGTCACAGAATCATCAGGATTTATCCGCAAAGCTTGGGTGTAATCTTCGATGGCTTGGGAAAAATTGCCTAATTCATATTGTGATAATCCTCGGTTGTTGTAGGCGACTGCATCTTGGGGGCTGAATTGTAAGGCTTGGTTGTAATTTTCGACTGCATTTTGATAGTCACCGGCCAAACGATAGGCTTCTGCGAGGTGAAAATAACAGTCTGCATCTTGGGGGAGAAAACGCAAGACGGCGCTGAAATCTTGAATACTGCCTTGATAGTCTCCGATTTGTAAGCTGGCAAATCCTCGGTTAAAATAATAGGTTGGTTCGTCTGGATCGATTCGCAAGGCTTGGGTATAATCTTGGACGGCGGCGGCGGCGTTGCCGGTATTATAAAATGCTACGCCGCGATCATTATAAACATTGGCGTTTTCAGTGTCTATTTGTAGGGATTGGCTGTAGTCAGAAATCGCTCCTTGATAGTCTTTGATATAAAGCCGTTCTGCTCCGCGTTTGCGATAAATTTCAGCATTGCTGGGGGTAAGTGTCGGCTCATTAAAGCGCTCGATTAATCCTTGAACAATGCGAGGATCTTTGGTGATGACGGCAACTTCTCTTTCTGGGAAATTGATATCACTGGCGAGAAAGTTTTGGGTGGTTATGGTGGCTTCGATGCCATCTCGGAGAATATAATTTTCGTGGGTTCCGAGGATTTTGAATTGCAGTTGATTGGGGTATTTTTTGTGCAGTTGTTCTAGGGAGTTGAAGGCGTTGTATAAAGCTGTTTTGAGATGGGGAGGGGAGTTGCGGCGCAGACGACGGGGAAGTTCACCGGCTTCTATATCTTGAAGGTTTCCCCAGCCAAGATCAATTTTTCCGTTGCGCTGTAAAAAGGCTTCAAATTTAGTGAGTAACTTGCTATCAATGCCGGTTTGATTTAACCAAGGGCTGACTAAAATTAGCTTTTCTTGGGCGTTTTCTAGGGCTTCGTCTAGGACGGCGCGAATGTTTGGCCGGTCAAAGATTAATTTAACTTCTTCGGATAAGATGGCTTCCAAAATTTGGTTAATTTGTCCAAATTGGTTTTCTACTTTTTCGTTGACAATTAGCTCAATTTCTGCTTTGTCGGCGAGGGTCTGAATGCTTTTTTGCAGGTTGGTTAGTGTGGTTTCTAAGGTTTGAATTTTGGCTTGTTGTTGGGGATTTTCAACTTGTTGGGAAACACCGGCCAGATTTGTTTCTAAAGTGCTGTATTGTTCTCTTAATTGGGCGAGATTTTCTTGCAAAGGTGTGATTTCTTGGCTGTGAAATTCGCTTAGTTGACCTTCGGTTTGGGCTTTGGCTTCGGCGATGGTTTGGGCGATGTTTTCTAAAATTTGTTCGACGCCGGTAAAGTCTACATTTTCGGGAAGTGGCAAGTTATCAAAGCGCTGATTTACGGCTCCAATGGCTGCTCTTAAATCTTCAATTTGGTTGATGGTTTCCGGCATTAATTGATTGTTGCGGTTGACTTGGTTTTTGAGTTCTTCTAGCTCATTATTGAGTTGTGATACTCTGTGGACTACATCGGAAACTGTTTCTCCTAAGCTGGTTGTTTCGGCAACTCGTTCTGCTATGTTGGCTAAGACGTCTTCAACGCCGGTGATATCGACAGGTTCAGGGATGGGTAATTGATCAACGCGGCGGTTGAGTTGGTTGAGATCATTTCGTAGTAAATTAATCTGCTCAGTTGCCGGTGCGATGAATGTTTCTCGTGGAGTTTGTTCTCCAATTTGTGTGATTAATGTTTCGACTTCTCCGCGTAGTTGAGCGATGGCTGCGTTAATAGGAGCCACGTTTTGCATGAGATTTTGGTGGGTGGCTTCTGCAAGGGATAAAAACTCGTTTCGATCCACTGCATTTCGTTCGCGTTGTTCCCATTCTGCTAAGGTATTTTTTAATTCTTGCAGTTGAGTTTCCAAAAATTCGTAGGGAGTATCTGTGGTTGGATTTGCTGCCGCTGGGGTAAGATTTATTTGCGGAATGCGGGTTTCTAATTCGTTGACTTTGCCGCTGTATTGTTCGAGCAGTTGGTGGGCGGCTTCTGCGAGGGATAAAAATTCTTGTCGTGTGACGGTGTTTTTCTCACGATCTTGTATTTCTGTGAGGCTTTCGTTGATTTCTTGGAGGTGGGTTTCTAAATAACTGTAGTCGATGGTTTGTCCGGGGATAATGGGGGTAATTGCTGTTGTACTTTCCAGGGGAATTCGTGTTTCTAGTTCGCTGACTTTGGCGTTGTATTGTTCGATTAGTTGGTGAGCGGCTGCTGCGAGGGATAAGAATTCTTCTCTCGTTACGGTGTTGTTTTCGCGTTGTTGCAGTTCGCCGAGGGTTTGGTGGATTTCTTGGAGGTGGTTTTCTAAATAGCTGTAATTTGAGATTTGTTCGGTTTCGTTTTGAGCGTTTAGGGTTTCTACTCCTGTAAAGTCAGCGGTTTGTAAATCTATGCGCCGGTTGAGGATATCTAAGGCGGCTCTAATTTCTTCGAGTTGTTGTGAGGTTGCTGTGGAGAAGGTTTCGCCGCTACTGCGGTTTACTTCGTTGCTAATTTCTTCTAGTTGGTTTCTGAGTTGGGCGACTGCATCGGTAACGGGTGTTACGGTTTGCTCTAATATTTTGGTAGCTTCTACTAAGGAGAGGAAATCTTGTTTGGGGACGCTATTTTCTGCGTCTTGTTGTACTTCTTGCAGAGCGTTTCTGAGTTGTTGAAGTTGTTGTGCTAAGTCTGGGATGAGACTTTGGTTGTCTATTTCCGTGAGGGTGCTGCTGGGTTGGTTGCTTATGGCGGTTTGAAGTTGGCTGAGTTCGCTTTGCAGTTGAGCTAGTCCGAGGGTGGCTTGGCTGAGGCTGGTTTCTAGTTGTTGGACTGTGGAGGCCGGTGCGGCGTTTTCGAGACGGCTGTTTAAGTCGGCGATGGTTTGTTGCAAACTGGTGTAGAGATGTTCTGGCAGAACGTCTGTACCTGTAGAAGTGGTGCCGGTGGTGTTTTCAGCGTTTTCTAGGCGTTGTAATTCGGCTTGTAGGGCTTTTCTGATGCCCTGGAGGTCTTGCTGGGTGGGTAGTTGCCGCACGGAGGCGCGTAGGGATTCGATTTCGTCTGTGAGTTGCCGGTTTATTAAGACGGGTTCACCATTGGCGGGGGGTGTCATTTCTTCTAGGCGGCGCCGGGAGGCCAAATTCAGCAACAGGGATGCGGAGACGGGTGCGGCTGCTAGGCCCACTTGTTGGTACACTACGGCGAGGGCTGTTCCGACGACTGAACCGGCCAGAGATACATATTCTGCAATTTCTAGTAGGGCGTTTCTCATATTTTCTCCATTTTTATGCTCACCACCACATTTTGCCAGAAGGAAGGCGGCATGGGGAGATGGCGCAAGGAGGAGTTGAGCCCCCCAAGTTGGGCAACCATAAAATAATTTCCCCTACAAAGAGGGGGAAACCACTGGGGGATTGTTCCTACAAGAGTTTTTTTTGCAAATATTTAAAATTGTTTCATCTTCGACGATGCCCGAAAAGGCCGGTGGGTGCTAAAGGTTCAATTTGGGGTTCAAAGCCGCCGATTTGATTTGTACGCAGTACCCATAAATCTGCACGGTGTTTTAATAAAATCATAGCGATTTCATCATGGGTTCTTCGGGGTAACATGGTGCGCCAAGTTGTCAAGATTTTAAAGAAGGTTTTGAGGATTCCGTCTTTGCCAGAGACTCCTGAGACTTGTTCAATATTTTTTCTCCAATCTGGCTGAACAATTCCTAAAGGAACTAAATTTTTTTCTAGGGCTTTGGCTAAATTTTCTAAGCGATCAAATCGGATTTTTTCGCTGTGATTTGGATGGCTCAATAACCATTCTAATATTTTGCCACTATCGGGGTAGGTTTTATCTTTGCCCATGATTCTTGCTTGGACTTTTTTAAGGGTGACATAAAGGGCTTGGTTGGAGTCTTGGACGCAAGATTTGGTGGGGGTTAAAATTGCTGCGCCGGTGCCGTCGCCGATGCGATAACGGGCTGTGATCATTTGTAATTGTCGGGTGAATTCGGCAATGGGTGATAGGCTCATTTCATCAAATTGATAATCTTTTGTGACCGGCTCAAATTTGACTAAAATATCTGAAACTGGCCGTGCTCCTGCCCAACCGATTCTTAAGTCTCCCATATAATTTTGCCATTTTACGGCACCGGAAATAATGCCTTCGGGGTTGTGGGTGTACACTTGCCAGTAAACAATGTCAAAGCGTAGTTCTTCTGTGAAGGGATCTTTGATGACGGTGGCTATGCCATAGGAAAAATGGCCGGTGATAACGAGGGGTGTGTGGGGTTCGGCTTTTTTGCCGCCTATTCCTCCAAAGAGGTGAATAACGATGGCTTTGTCGCCTTCTTTCCAAGCAGAAATTGCTTCGGTTTGGTTGGTATGGTTGGGGGCTAAGAGTATGGTTTTTGCTAAGCCTTTTTGGGCCGGTGTGTTTTTCCAGTTTTCGCTTTTTAGATAGGTTTGAGTGTCGTGCAAACCACAGCGAATTTCTGCTGGTTTTAAAAGGAAAATTTCTCTGGGTTCAATGGCTTTTACTACAAATATTCCTTGGCTATTTCGTTCGCCATAGATATACCAACCTGCGCTATTTAATGGGGATTTTTCGATTAATTGATTTGTGTAATGCGAATAACCGGCAGGGTTGGGGGGTGTTTGGGGTATTTCTATGATTTCCCAAGGGCCATCAAAATCTTTTGAGGTTTTATTATAATGGCGGACTAAAAATTGATTTTTTTCGCTATCTAAGGGTCGAATAATGGTGATGAGTCCGGCCATTTTTCCGCTGATGATGATGGGTTCTTCTTGAATTATGAGGGAGTTTTGTTCAAGGGAAACTTGGACTTTTCCGCTGAGCATGACGATGATATCATCGTTAAGATGGGCGCCGGCGAGTGATTCTAATGGCCCGACTTTTTGAAGATTATTTAATCGCTGGGGGTGGATGTTTCCTGCTTTTTGACTTTTGAGGGTGTCTTGGGTAAAGTTGACGTTTTTAGTGATGGTTTTTAGATAGGTTTGCAGGTCGTCTTTAGAATCCCAGCGCAACCAAAGAATTTTGCCAATGAGTTTTTTAAAGCCGGGGGCTGCGTTGTGAATTTCAAATAATACGGCGCCGTCTGGTTGTCTTTGTTCTGGGGTGGGTAAAATGAGCCTGCCACTCCATAAGGCTATGGGTTGATAATGTTGGCTGGCGGCTTGTTGATTTTCGGTTTTAAATATTTCTTGGTGTAACATATTATCGAGGGGTGGTAAGGGCGGTTTGGCCGGATTAAATAAGGGGTTTTTGGCTTTTTTTTGCTGGTTTTGGCGAGAAATTATTAATGCAATTAGGGCGAATGTTATTATAACAATCAGCCAAGTAGAAGAATTCATAAAGGTGGCTGGTTTGCAGCGGATGTGGTGCGGTTATGTTCACTATTTACATGAGTAAGGGTGGGTTGATCAGGGATATTTGCTTTTTTATGTTCTAAAAATTATTTTAAAACCCCAGTTCCTAAAAGAAAGCGTGTTTTTATACGCCCCATAAAAAAGGTTATATCAATCGGTTTTTTGAGGGTTGATGAGTTTGGTTTACCAAGTGACGCGATGTTGGATTTTTTCGAGTAGTTTTGGGCCCACTCCGGGGATTTGATCTAAGTCTTGGAGGGAGGTGAAGGGTTTTTGTTGTCTGGCAATTATGATTTGTTGAGCTAATTTTGGCCCGACTCCGGGGAGGGTTTCGATTTCTTTTTGGGTGGCGGTGTTGAGGTTAATTAAGGCTGTATTTTGGCTGTTTTTTGTCTGCAATGGTTGACATTTTTGCTGAGAAAGTTGGATTTTTTTGCTGAGGAAGGGGGGTATTCCTAAGTTAGCTTTGTTATATAGTCTTTCATATTCTTTGATAAAGTGAGCGGTAAGGGTTGGGTTTTGAATAACTAACAATGTTTCATCATTGGCAGTGTTGGCGGCGATTGACCAATTGTGAGAGCCGGTGATGACGGTTTTGGTGTCGATAATGCCAAATTTATGATGTAGTAAATCGCCTTCTGGAAGTTGGGGAACTCCTACGGTATCAATTGGGTTTTGCCAGGGCCGGTTTTCAGGTTCTATTTGGCATTTTTCGTTTGTGAGAGTGATTCCTAACATATCTAAACCCTCACTATAGTTGCGATAGGCAAAGCTTGGTTCGATGAGGGTTCGCAGTTTGACTCCTTGGCGTGCGGTTGTTTCGAGGATGTTGCTAAGTTGTTGTTCGGAAAAGACAAATAATGCTAAATCGATGGATTGTGAGGCACCGGCCAGGGTTTTACCGATTAAGCCATTCACACTTTGTTCCCAAGGTTGTGTGAGGGAGGTGGGGGAAAATTGCAGGGTGATAATGTTGTTACCAATTTGGAGGTTACGAGGAGGACGAAAGGTTTTTTTGACGCCAAATTTACTGTCTGGTTGACCGGCGGGCCCATCTCCCCACATTATATTAAATTCCTCGCTGAATAATTGGGCGAGTTCGGGGCTTTTTATGGTAATTAAATTGTTAGAATTCCCGCGTGTTTCTGGGTTTGAAAAGTCGCCGTGTATATCGCTGGTGGTAAAGTTTGCTGAGGTGATGAGGAGGTTTGTGTTATCAATAATAATAAATTTGTGGTGCATTAAGCCGGTGCCTTTTGAGCCGTCTGCTGTATCGTCTATTATTGGAATTTTGGCATTTTTTAAAATTAATATACTGTCGGATTCGTTAATTTCTTGGTCGCTGAGTTTGTTGTCGCGGTTTCTGTCTGCGAGGAGGCGGAGTTCTTGATATCGTTTTTGTTCGCGGGGGTCGAGTTTTGCGAGTTGGGAGGGGGTGATTTCACTCCAGGGGTGATGGTAGGTATTTTCTAAGATGATTCTGATTTTTATGCCGACTTTTTGACGTTCAGCTAAGGCGTGGGCAATTTTTGGTAAGCGTAATTCTTGAACTGCGATATCGATGGAGGTTTTGGCGCTTTTTATGGTGTCGATAATATGTTGTTCTAGGTTGTCTCCTGTGCGAGTTTGCTGCCGGTAGGGTTCTTTGTATTCGGAAAAGATGCTGTTATTAAAGTAGGCTTGAATGTGGTAATCTTGGGGTGGACGTTGGGGCCGGTTTGGGTTGCAGCCGGTGAGGGTTAAAATGGCGATGACAATGGGGATTTTTCGCAATAGTGGATGCACGGCTTTTTGGGTTGTTGATGTTGGGATAGGTGAGGTTTGAGGCCGGTTATTTTTTTATTTAGGATAGCGGAATTTTGCTTAAAAGGGTAGGGGGTGCGGTTAAGTGGGGAGGTTATTTTTGATGTATTGTTTGATGATTGGTGGGAGAATGTATTGTTGCCGGTGGTTGTCTGTGGTTTTTTGGAGTAAGCAACGCCGGTTTAATGATTGGATGACTTTTAAAAATTCGGGTGGGGTGAGTTGTAATGATAGCGGTTTTTTTGAAATATCGATGGGGTGGTTTTGATTGGCTAACCAGGAGAGTAGTTGTTTTTCTGATTGGGTGAGACGTTGAAAGTGTTGGTTTAATAGGGGTTCTATGTCGCCTAAAAATAGGTCTTCATAGGATAGGAATTCGGAAATATTGCTGTTAAATAGTTCTTGAATAGTTGCGGTTATGATGTTTAACCAGAGGGGGTTTCCTTGATAAAGATCGCTTAATTTTGAGTATTTTTGTGGTTGAGATAGGTTTTTTTCTTGGAGGATTTCTTGTGCGTTATCTAAACCGTTGAGTTCTAGGGTATGGATGGGCCGGTTTTCTGTTTCGAGGAGGGTGATTTCTCTGGGTTTTTCCCAAGTGATTAAAATTAGGCAACTGTTGTGGGATGTTTGGGCAATTTTTTTGATGAATGTTCCATAATTTTCGTAATTTGGCTGATAGTGGCCGGCGAGTTGTTGGGGTGTGAATATGTTTTGTAGGTCATCGAATATGAGTAAGCAGCGATAGGTTCGGAGATAGTCTATTAAGGTGGGGAGTTTTGTTTGTTGTTCGTGGGATAGGAATTCTATTATGTTTGTTTCTAATGTTTGCAGGGTTGGTGGGTTTTCAAGGCTTTTCCAGATGATATAGTCAAATTGATTTTGTATTTGTTGGATGAGTTGGAGGGTGAGGGCAGTTTTGCCAATTCCTGAGAGTCCTAATAGGGTGATGAGGGGTGTTCTTTCTTCGATTATCCACTGTTTTAGGGTGGTTAGTTCTTGGGTACGATTGTAGAATTTTGTGGGGGTTGGGGTGCCGGTTAGGTCTATTTTAGAGGTTGTTTGAGTGTTTGAGGAGCCGGTGGGCGATCTTTCAGGAGTCGGACAGATATTGAGATTATTAACTGTAAGGATTTCTTTAACTGTAACTGTGTCGCCGACAAATGAAATATTATTTGGAGAAATATTATTTGTATTTTTGGAAATTCTAACGCTTTCTAATACCGCTCTAAAACTTGTTTTACTACTATTTTCTCCTAATCCTTCGGAAAGTATTTTCCAGAGATCAGACCCCACATTTCTAACATGACTTTCACTCGTATGGAGTTGTTCGGCCACTTGGGAGTAGGTTTGAGATTGTAAAGCTGCGTTAAGAATAGCCTTTTGTAAATAGTCGAGGTGTGTTGCCGTTTTAGCAAAAACTAATTCATCAGCGAGTTTTAAGGCTTCCTCAATGTCCATAGATAGACCAAAGGGTGAAGTTTACCTCATCTACTATAGCTGATATTTCGTACATTTCGTACATTTGATATTTTTGCCGTTAGACAAATCAGACAAAATATCGTACATTTCAGACTTTACTTGAATTGGATTTGGGGACATTATTGTAAATAAAGCCATCCTATTTCTTTTGTGAAATATAGCCTCGCTACATGGAGAGGTTGTCTTTCCGAAAATACAGGCGGTACGGCGTAAAAAAGACAAATAAAATGGGATAGCGGTCTATCTTGTAATCCTAGGGGTAGCAATGGAAACTAAAACCTACCTATCAATTGAGAATTTTCCTACCGGAAAAATTGTCCAGTAAAATAAGACAAAAAGTTCTTTGTCTCTCTCGATCTAAATAATTCGGCCTAACAAAATTGACTATGTTATATGAGAAAGAGAAACAGGTAGCTATCAAAGCTGTACTAGAAGCAACAAAACTTTGTAAAAATATAGGTGACCAATCTGTTAAAAAATCGTTTAATAAATACGATCATAGTCCAGTCACACTAGCTGATTGGGGGGTGCAGGCTGTATGTTGCTCAGAATTGAAAAAAGCTTTTCCTAAAGATCCAGTTGTAGGCGAAGAAGATGCTACTAAATTGCGCGAACCGAATATGGCTAATTATTTAGCGCAGGTAACAAACTATGTAAAAGCGTTTATACCTGATGCTACACAAGAAGATGTACTCGCTTGGATTGATAAAGGAACAAGTGGAATCGGTTCTCGTTATTGGACGTTAGACCCTATTGATGGAACAAAAGGATTTTTGCGAGGCGATCAATATGCCATAGCTCTAGCTCTAATAGAAAAAGGGCAAGTGAAGGTTGGTGTTTTAGCTTGTCCAGCACTAGCCATTAATACAGCACAGTCTACACAAGGACAGGGCATTCTATTTGTAGCTGTGCGCGGTCAAGGTTCTACAGTCACTAGCCTTAATGGTGAGGAACTATACTCCATTCATATAAATCTATCTAATAATTTAATAAATTCACGTTATGTAGAGAGTGTTGAGGCAAAGCATAGCAACCACTTTTTACAGGCGGCAGTAGCGAGAGAGCTAGGAATTTCAAGTCCATCCTTACGAATCGATAGCCAAGTTAAATATGGTATGGTAGCGAGTGGATTAGCAGCTTTCTTTATACGCATTCCTACTTCCGAATTTTTAGATTATAAAGAAAACATTTGGGATCATGCCGCTGGTTCAATTATTGTTGAAGAAGCTGGGGGCTGTGTTACTGATATTTATGGACAACCTTTAAATTTTTCTGTGGGTAAAAAGCTCGCTTCAAATAAAGGTATTATTGCTAGCAATCCTACTATTCACAATAAAATAGTTTATAGTTTGCAACAAATCCAATCAATAAATTCTTCTACTTAAACTTTTAGAATTTTATTAGAATAATGAAAATTCAGAATCATACAAAATTTACCTTTGAATATTTTATTGTTTCTGGTTCCCAGACCCCGGGAGCCTATACTGCTAAAACAAAGCATATAGATGAAAGCCTGCTATCCGATACAGCTATTGTATTTACTGATGTAATACGCACCGCGACAACTCTTGTCGCGGCAGGAGCGGCAGGCTGTAAAGCAATTGAGTTAAAAGTCAAACCGAAAACGGAAGAGTACAACCTAACTCCTTCTGTCTTGCCAGATTTAAAATGGTTTTATGGAGGAGAAGAAAATGGTAATGCTATTTTTGGAGGTAATATTCGGAATTCACCATTATCCATTTATCCTTCCCAGCTAGAAGGTAACTGTTTACAATTTTTTTCTACCAATGGTGCTAGAGCTTTAGCAGCTATTACTCACAGTTCACCGCGCGCTGTATATATGATGTGTGAACCAAATGTTGAGGTAACTATGAAGGAATTAATCTCTAAATCTTATCAGCGTATTTCATTTGTTGGAGGTGGTCTCTATGATAGTGCGTGCGTAGAAGATAATTATTGTTGTGGCAGAGCAATTCAATATTTACTTGATAGTGGTTATTTTTATATAGAGCAAATTAATGATGAAGCTAGAATTATGCTCAATTTTGCTAAACCATATCTTAATAATTTAGACCTCTTAATTCAAACTATCTCTAACTCTTATTTAGGCAAACTGTTAGGTTATATAGACCGAAGCGAAGATATTGCCGCTTCTATTCGGGGAGACGGAGTGCAAGTAGAAGTTTGGAATAGAATGCAAAACACTATAATGCAACTCCAATGGTTCGGGAATGTTCCTCTATTCATTCCCCGTGTATTGTAACAGTATCAAGGTATCAAGAAGTTATCTTTTAAAGCAAACTTTGTAGAACAATGAATAAAAAGCAGCTAGTGATAACTGTTCCGTATGACGGGGTGACAACCGTCCTCAAAGCTTGGTAAAGAAAGACTTCCAGCATTTAGGATAAAGAGAGATTTCTACGTTAGCGATGTCTTATAAATCTAATCATTTGATAAATAGTGGCGCTTAGTGAGCCATAGTTGATTCAAGGGACGACAAGCGCCCCAGAAGGAAGATAAATCAAAAGCTCTTAGACAGGACTTACGCAAACTATAAGAAGAAACACCACCTGTAGGGGCAATCCCCCTTTGATTGCCCCCATATCTGGAGTCTCTGCGTAAGTCCTGTGCTATTGTAACAACCGGCCACCCCAAACAAAACTAAAAAACCCCCATACCGCCATTCGCCACCGGTTAAAACCGGCGTCTACAAGAAAAAAACCCCCTCCGGGGGTTAGAAAAGTTAACTATTTAGTCCGTAGGACTTCTTTCGTTTAGACGCCGGTTTTAACCGGCGACTTTCGTGTAGACGCTCTTCAACCGGCAACTAATGCCTATACAAAGAACGAGCCAACTCCAAAACTTCCTCTTGACGCGACTCTGACAACCGATTCACAATCAATAAAACTCGCTTTGAAATAGGTTTTTACCTTCCCAAAAACCTATAATACAAATAATCTCAAAAACCCATCCAGCAAAACAATGTTAAACAGCGTAGAAGGAATTTATAGAAACGGCAAAATAGAACTCCTCGAAACCCCCGCCGGCATTGAAGAAGCCAGAGTCATCGTCACTTTTCTGTCAACAAAAAAAATAGAATTAACCACACGCGGAATAGACGAAAAACAAGCCGCCGATCTACGCCACCGGCTGCAAACCATAGCCGAAGATTGGGAACATCCAGACATGGAGATTTATGACAACCTTTAATCGTGGCGATATCGTCTTAGTTTTATTTCCTAATTCTGACCTCCGTACAGCCAAACGCCGGCCTGCCTTAGTGGTGCAACGGGATCATCTTAACACCGGCATCCCACAAATAATAGTAGCAATGATTACCAGTAATCTCACACGGGCCGGCCACCCCAGCCGCATATTAATAACCCTAGCAACACCAGAAAGCCAGCAAACCGGCTTACTTACAGACTCAGTAATTATGATTGACAATCTTGTTACCCTACTAGAAAATGAAATAGACCGAAAAATAGGCATATTTTTAAATATGTCTACCGTCGATTCAGCACTCAGACATACGCTAGGATTATAACTTGGCCTCAACCCACATATACATCAAAATTCGGGGGTTTGTGATGTTTTTGAGACCGGCATTCGTCACCGGTTAAAGAGCGTCTACAAGAATAAGACCCCCAAGGGGTTAACCATTTAATTCTCTAGTCACCGGTTAAAACCGGCGACATTTAATCTTTTACCTTCACCCCTAAACCAAATCCTAAAGCATCCAAAAACTCAATCAAAGTATAGATTTCCTCTCCCCCACTCTCCGACAACAATTGATCAAGTTTCTCATAAAGCAATTTAGCTTTATCCGATAAATTATTCATCTGCAAATAAGCATCCACCACATCTTTCAAACCGGTCCTCAACAACTCAACTTCTCGACCTTCCTCTTCCAATTCCAACATCACCTCAAGGTAACTAGCTGCACTTTCCGAACTTTTGAGAGAAGAAATTAAATAATCGTGATAGCTTCTACTGGTTGGGACTTTGAGTTCTTTCATAATCTACCCAATATTTTTTAGCTTGTTTAATATCTTGATTTTGACTACTTTTATCACCGCCACAAAGCAGTAAGACAATTGTTAAGCCTACTTGTCCAAAATAGACACGATAACCAGGGCCATAGTCAACCTTTAATTCATATACTCCCTCACCTACCGAACGGTAATCTCCCAAATTTCCTAACTCAACTCGTCTCAGTCGCTTCTTAATTTTAGCGACCGCTTTGGTATCTCTCAGCGAGTCTAGCCATTCTTCAAACGGGCTACTACCATCTCCTCTTAAATAGTTTTGTATATTTTTTGGTTGAACTTCCATAACTTTAGCATACCGGCTCAGATCATTAAGAATAGCATTCGCCACCGATTAAAACCGGCGTCTACAAGAAAAAAACCCCCTCCGGGGGTTATACAAGTTAACTATTTAGTCCGTAGGACTTCTTTCGTGTAGGCGCCGGTTTCAACCGGCGACTTCTTTCATGTACACACCGGCTTCAACCAGCACCATTAATCTTCATAATCAAGTCATAATCGCACCACCCAACAACCGGCGCTGACGAAACTGCAACTCAGCCTTCATTTTCGGCCAAGTCTCCAAAGTAGCATCCTTCCCCATCACCTTCTCCGCAGCATCCCTCGCCACAACCAAAACATCCTGATCATCAACCAAACTAGCCAAAGCAAAATCAGGCAAACCGGCCTGTTTCGTTCCCAAAACCTGACCCGGACCCCTTAAACGCATATCCATTTCCGAAATAAAAAAACCATCCTGAGACTGCGCCATAACATTCAACCGATAACGCGCATCAGCAGACGCCTTCGGATGAGTCATCAACAAACAAAAAGACTGCTCAGCACCCCTACCAACCCTACCCCTTAATTGATGCAACTGAGACAACCCAAACCTCTCCGCATTTTCTATTAACATAACCGTAGCATTCGGCACATCAACCCCCACCTCAATCACCGTCGTAGAAACCAAAATTTGTGTTTCTTGATTGCGGAACCTCGTAATAGCCTCCTCCTTTTGCGCCGAATTCAAACGACCGTGCATCAACCCCACACAACAATCAGGAAAAATCAAATCCTGCAACCTTTCATACTCCTCAATCGCCGATTTTAAATCCAACTTTTCCGACTCCTCCACCAAGGGCAAAACCACATAAATTTGCCGGCCCTTCGCAATTTCCCGCCTCATCAAATCATAAGCTTGCTGCCTTTCTTCACCACCCAAAACCGTCGTTTGAATTGCCTGTCTCCCCGGCGGTAACTCATCAATTTGACTAACATCCAAATCCCCGTGCATAGTCAAAGCCAAAGTACGCGGAATAGGAGTCGCAGTCATCGTCAAAACATGAGGCACACCCTCCACACCCTTTTGCTGCAACTTCGCCCTTTGTTCCACCCCAAAACGGTGTTGTTCATCAATAATAACCAACCCCAACTTATTAAAACTTACCGTCTCTTGAATCAACGCATGAGTACCCACCAAAACCGGCAACTCACCCGTTTCTAACTCAGCATGAATTTGCCGGCGTTTTTTAACCTTCGTCGAACCAGTCAACAACTCCACCGGCAAATGAAGCAAATTAAACCACCCCACCAACTTCTTATAATGCTGCTCCGCCAAAACCTCCGTCGGAGCCATCAAAGCCGCCTGATAACCCCCTTGAATCGCCGCCAACATAGCAACAACAGCCACCACAGTTTTACCCGCCCCCACATCCCCTTGCACCAGCCGGTTCATCGGTTCCGGCTTTTCCAAATCACTCAAAATTTCCGCAATCACCCTTTCTTGAGCACCCGTCATTTTAAACGGCAAAACCTTATAAAAATTCTCAATTAATTCTCCCTTTGCCGACAAAACAGCCCCATTTTGTGATTGTTTTAAAAGATTCCGCCGATATAACATCCCCAACTGCAAATAAAAAAATTCATCAAACACAAGCCGGCGTCTTGCATCCGCCAAACTTTCTCGACTAGGCGGAAAATGAATATTAGTCAAAGCCTCTTGAATACCAATCAAATCATAACGCTGACGTAGCGTAGGAGGCAGCGGATCTTTCACCAAATTTGTCGCCGGCAAAGAAGCCAAAACCACCTTCCTAATCAAATCAGCCCCCACCCCTTCCGTCAGCGGATAAACCGGCAACAACCGCCCTATTTTCATCGATTCAATCGACCCCTCCGCATGATCTAAAACCTCCAATTCCGGGTTATCCAAAGTCAACCCATATTTATTTTCTTTTACCACCCCAGAAGCCGCCACCATCGAACCGGCACAATACATACGTTTTTGCTGTTGTTGCCAAGCCGGTGTACTAAACCGCCCCGTAAAAAACTTATTAATTTTTAAATTTCCTGTCTTATCAGTCAAAACAATCTCTAAAATCGTCAACTTCTTATTCTTAGGACTACTAAAACAATTACAGCGTTTAATAGTCGCCACAATTGTCACAGTTTCCCCAGGTTCCAAATCACAAATATTAACTTGCCGAGCATAATCCACATGATCACGCGGATAATAAATCAGCGCATCCCCCACCACATATAAACCCAACTTAGAAGCCAATAAATCCCGCTTTTTTTGCCCAATTCCCGGCAGCTTACTAATATCTTGATCCGGCGTCACAGCCGGAGTAAAACCACTAGCCGGTTGCAGCGGGGCAGTTTTTGGTTCTGCCAAATAATTCCCAGGATTTTCTGTTACCTTTTCTGGCTTTTCTATCTGAGGATTTTTTTTCTCCCCCGCCTCTAAATCCTGCTTTTCCTGCTCAGACTCATAACGCGAATAAATGCGCTGCATTTCCAACAAAAATAACCGCGCATCATTCACCAATTTAACCCGCTCTTCCAGAGTCAAATACTCATAACAGGCAAAATCCATAGCAAACTCACCCCACTGGGTAAAATTACTACGAGAAAGCTCTTTCGGCGTTTTAAAAAGCTCGTCCAACATAAAGTCACCAAACCGCAATTTCTTACCTTGCAAATTAATAAAACCCTTTTCAGCCTCAATAGCCAGAGCCTTTTGCACTCTTACCCAATCCGGTTGACAATCACTCATAATTTTTTATCTTAAATCTGTATTCATCTGCGTAGCGCTATCGCGCCGCTCCGCGTACATCCGCGTTTATCTGCGGTTAAAAAACTAATCCTCAAACCAACAAGCCCGCCAAGCAGACTCAGCCTGAGCCACCGCCAACTCCCGCTGCTTCTTTTGAAACTCCCGCCCCAACTGACTAAGCCGGCGTTCCAAAGCCCGAATTTGATTGCGTAAACCCATCGCCCCAGCATCAGCAAACTCAACCTCCGACAACCGCAAATGAATAGCCATCAATTGCGAACGCATCGAACCGGCAGACTCATCCGAAGCATCCCCAGCCTCAACCAGTAAGTTTAACAAATTCGGCGGCCCCGCCACAGCCCCCTCAGCATCCGCCTTCGCCGCCGCCTCCAGCAATTGCTCAGGCATCTTTTTCGGTAAAATATCACTTTGCTGCAAAAGCCGATTCCCCTTCCGCGAAGTCGATTGCAGCACCTTACCAATAGCCCGTTCACTTTTTAGCTGCCACTTAAGCAACAACCCAGGCTCATTAATAGGCATTTCCTGTGCTGGTGCTGGTGCGGGTGCCGTTGTCGATGCCGGTGGTGGTAAAATCGGCCCCACAGGAGCCTCTTGCGAAATAGATTCAAGATTTGGCCGTATAAAATCAGGCTGCGTTTGTTCGCTCGATATATTAGAACTCAAACTATAGGGGTTAAAAATAGACTCAGCCTGCTCAGCAGTTAATTCCACCGGCAACCCCACCACCGGCAAAGAAACTTCAGACGCCGACTCAGAAAAAGCCGGTGAATCAAGCACAGCCATTAGCTGATCCTCAGCATTTTTACCAAGCAGACGTAAATCCTTTTGAAACTGCTGGCGTTGACTATAAGACAACTTCAAAAAAGACTCAGGATAAACACGAGTACACAAATGATAGCCCGCCAAAACCAACTGCTGACGAACCGCCGCACCCAAAACCTTTAAATAACTCAAGTAAACCGTTTTAAATTCTTCTGCGAGCGTTGTCACCGCCTGCTGGAGTTCTGCAAGTTCCCGCTCGATTCGATCAACGCTTTTAGCCATAATTTCTAATAAAAACTTCCTACGTTTCAGTAGAGTGAATGAGCCCCACCCCACACAAACCCCTTAACCCACTTAGTGAAATATTCCCCCCTTATAAAGGGGGGCTAGAGGCGATTTGGAAATTAACAACCACCCGCTGTATAGCTCGTGCTTTTTTCAGGCCACCCGTCTTAACAGATAGCCTGCAAAAAAAACCTATTGAGCACCCATTTGAGCAGCAACTTCCTCAGCGAAGTTCTTCTCTTCTTTCTCGATACCTTCACCCAAAACAAAACGAGTAAAGCGGCGCACTTGGATATTTTCACCCAATTGAGCAATCGTTTGTTTAACCAACTCTTCCACCGTAATATTCGGGTCTTTGATATAAGCTTGATCCATCAAACAAAGCTCTTTCAGGCGTTTTTCAATTCGCCCTAAGACAATTTTCTCGCGGATATTTTCCGGCTTAGAAGCCAAATCATCCCGCCCCATTTCAATTTCCTTTTCCTTCTGGGCAAACTCCGCCGGCACATCACTTACCTTAACGTATTCCACATTAGGGCAAGCCGCAATTTGCATAGCAATATTACGAACCAAACTTTGGAAAGCCTCACCGCGTGCCACAAAATCTGTTTCGCAGTTCACCTCAACCAAAACCCCAATGCGTCCGCCGGTGTGAATATAGCTATCCACCAAACCCTCAGCCGCAACGCGACCTGATTTCTTATCGGCACCGGCAATACCTTTTTGCCGTAACCACTCAATTGCCTTATCAATATCACCATTGGTTTCTTGGAGAGCTTTCTTGCAATCCATCATCCCAACACTGGTTTTGTCGCGTAATTCTTTAACGAGCTTTGCTGATATTTCTGCCATCTTGCTTACCCTACATCAATTAATCAACCTGTGGAATTTTTTATTGGTCAATAGTCAATCGTCAATACATAAATGACTCTTGACAATTGACTGTTTGACCAATTACCTATTCCTCACTTTCTTCGTCATCTTCTACGAAGATTTCGCTGTCGTCGCCTTCCTCATAATCGAAGTCCTCGTCACCGACATCCTCGTAATCGTAGTCTTCCTCAGCCACGACATCGAGTTGACCGTGCCGACCTTCATAGATGGCATCAGCGAGTTTGCCTAATATTAGTTTAATCGAGCGAATCGCATCATCATTTGCTGGGATAGGAACATCCACCACATCAGGATCGCAGTTCGTATCCAGCAGAGACACAATCGGAATACCCAGCTTTTGGCACTCTTGAACAGCATTATACTCGCGGCGCTGATCCACAATCACCACGATATCAGGGACTTTCCGCATCGCCTTAATACCACCCAAGTATTTTTGCAACTTGGCCATTTCGCGGCGAAGCATCGCACCTTCTTTTTTCGGGCGCAAGTCCAGAGCGCCGGTTTCTTCCATCCGCTCTAACTCTTTAAGACGATCCACCCGGCTTTTAATTGTCGTCCAGTTAGTCAGCATACCGCCTAACCAGCGCTGATTCACAAAATAAGCACCACAGCGCACCGCTTCGCCTGCAATAATGCCAGCAGCTTGACGCTTCGTGCCCACAAACAAAAACCGCTTTCCTTGTTCAGAAGATGTCCGCATAAAATCATAAGCATCTTCCATCAATTGAGCAGTTTGCACCAAATCAATGATGTGAACGCCGTTCCGCTCAGTAAAAATATAGCGGGACATTTTCGGGTTCCACCGGCGCGTTTGATGGCCAAAGTGAACCCCAGACTCCAAAAGTTGAGCCAATGAAACAACTGGCATAAATTTTTTACTCCTGTTCGGGTTAATCCTCCATCCGAGCGGATTTCCCTGCGGGGAAACACCCGTTCGCGTAGCGTAAGCCCAATGCTTATAGCCTCGGATGTGTGAGATTAGACAACTTTACTAGCCTAACATAAACCGTCGCCGCAATCACCATTTATTAATTTCCATAAATCCCCATAAATCCCCCTCCATCCGCGTAGCGAACAAAGAGAACGCTGGCGCTACCGTTTCGCGTCAGCCTATTACACCACAGCATTCCCCTAACATCTGCTCTTAAAAAATCCGACCAAAAATTTAAAACTTACCCTTTGCCTCAGCATAGGCTGCATAAACTCCTTGAACGTTATACCAATTGAGGAAAATCCGGGCAATTTCCAGAGCTAATTGTGGTTTACCCTTTTTGATCATCCAGGCCAAAAACGGCCCCATAGACCGCTCATTTAACATTCCACCCAAAGATAAAATCCCCCACAAAAGCCGGTGTAACCAAGTCATTTGAATCATCATCCTCACTTCCCAAGTCCGGTGTTTTTCATAAAACAAAACCCCCATTCTGCCCCGCTGAATTTCCTGGTCAATCATCCGAGGAATTTGTTCTAAACTAAAAGCAGGATGCCAGTGATAACCAACAGCTTCCGGGCATTTTATCAGCTTTAAACCTAAACTTTTCAACCTAACTCCCAACTCCAAATCTTCCCAGCCATAAAGTTGAAAGCGAGTATCAAACAAACCGGCCTCCTCCAACCAGTGCCGAGAAATAGCCACATTGCCGGTAGCAAAATAAGCCGCCGAAAAATCCGTTACCTTAAAAGGCTCACTCGTGGGATTTTCAAAATTAGCAGTATTAATCACTCGGCCATAAGTAAAAAGCCGGTTAGTGCCTAAACTTTTTTCAGATTGTAGCAAAGTAGTGGCGTGAGATTGCAAGAAACTTGGCGTTACCACCAAATCACTATCAATAAAAATAATCGTATCGCCTTTGGCATTTTTTATCCCCAAATTCCGCGCCGCCGCCGGCCCTTGGTGGTCTTGCAAAAAAGTCCGAACATGGGGAAAATCAGCCGAATTATCCTTTAACCATGCCAGAGTATTATCTGTGGAGCCATCATCAACAACAACCACCTCATAACCGGCAATCAAACCCGAAGAATACTCCTGATTTTCCAACGCATTGAGGCACTTTTCTAAAATCGGTTTGCGATTGTAAGTAGGAATAACAACACTAATAAACACAGTTTTGGTAATTGATAATTGGTAATTGGTCATTGGTCAGTTGTCATTGGTCATTTGTTTTTTCCGTTGACAAAAGACAAATGACTATGGACAAATGACTTGCTTTAATCTTCCAGTAATTGTACGCGATTGCGACCGGCTTGTTTTGCCTGATAAAGCGCCTTATCAGCATAGCGGTATAAAGCTTGAAGATCCGTCCCATCGGTTGGATACTCAACAACACCGGCACTAAAAGTCACCTCAAAAGTCGCCTCCGAAGGATTACCAAAAATTTCTTGACGGAAAACTTGGAGAAACTCAGACAAACGTTTTACCCCATCAAACTTGCTCATACCATACATTCCAACCACAAACTCCTCACCACCCCAACGAGCCACCACATCCTCACTGCGGAACGAACGCAATAATAACTCACCGAGCCGGTGTAACACCGCATCCCCAGCCGTATGACCGTAACAGTCGTTAACTTGCTTAAAATAATCAAGATCCAGAACTGCAAAACAAAGCGGCTGAGTATAACGATCAGCCAGACGCAAAAGCTGACCTAAATCTTGAATAGACTTGCGACGGTTTGCCAGGCCGGTGAGCGTGTCAGTTTCCGCCATACTCCGCAACAAATGCGTCCGCTCCAAACGGTTAAGAATGCGCGTCACCAACTCTGGCCCAACCACCGGCTTAGTAACATAATCATCTCCCCCACAAGCAAACACCTGATGAACAGTATTTTCATCAGTGTGAGCCGTCAGAAACAAAATCGGCATTCCCGCCCAGCGAGGATCATTGCGTACCACTTGGCAAAGTTCAATCCCGCTAACTTGTGGCATTTCAACATCCAAAACCAATAACTCAGGCGAACAAGCCTCCAAAGTATCCCAAAATTGAGTCGGGTCATCTAAAGTTGTCAGTTTAAAACCCCAAGGTTTTAACAGAGTTTGTAAAGCAGCCAAAACATGAACATCATCATCAACAATCATCACCTTAGATTGATGAGTTTGATAACGCTTCAACACATCCGCCACCGCATCCATCACCGCCGCTGCTGTCACCGGCTTTTGTAAAAAAGCCTTACCTCCCCGCCGCGCCACATCCAGCCGGTCGGCAAACCCGTCTCGACTTGTGAGAACCAACACCGGCAAAGGCTGCGCCCGATTGGTGAGTTCGCTTAAAAACTCCAACCCAGCAACAGCCGTATCCGCATTCGACAGATCAAGCAAAACCGCATCAGGTTGGAGAGCTTGCAGACAACCTCGCGCCGCCGTCCAGTCGTCAACACCCTGGACACGCATTCCTTGAGAGTTCGCCAGTTGTGTCAATTCCTCTTCAAGTTCGGGATCTGTTTTAATAACCAGCAGCAAAGGTTGATGTTGAAAGAAAGACGTAGTTTTAGGATTCAATTTTTGGAGAGGAGGAATAGGTGAGCGCAACTCTTGAGCCGGCGCTGGCTTAGGACTCTTGGTACCACCTTCAACTTCAGAGCGCAGAGCGATCACCAAGTCTCTCAAAACCGGCTCTTGTTCACTTTTGAGCCCAGAACAAGCCAACAAATTTTCTAGTTTACGAGCGATCCGAGAACCTTCTGCAAAACCATAGGTTCCCAACGAGCCCGCCAGTTTGTGCGCTTCTCGTTCCGCATCAAGTTGCAACTCTAAAGTCAGTACACCTTCTTTTAAAGCCGCGATAGCGTTTTCGACGATACTAACTCGCTGTTTAATCGGCTCTTTAAATTGCTCCCACAATAAAGCTACCGCAGCTTTCATTTTTTCCGACAGTGGGAGGGAAGCGTTACCCACCTCGCACAATGTTGGCAAAGATGTTTGCGTAGCCTCTTGTAGCGAAGGTTCGATCTTTTGCCGGGTTTGATCAGGCTGCGCTAGTGGCAAAGAATTCTCCAAACTAAGAGCCTCTTGGCGTCTCTGTTGAGGCTCGGAAACTTCTGTTTCCTGTGGTGTCTGGGTTGAGTCGCTCTCCAGAGTATTGTAAGGTTTGAGACGATAGCCTAAACCATAAACCGTTTCGATCACATCCGCCGGAGCGCCGGCAGCTTTTAACTTCATTCGCAAGCCTTTAATATGGGCTCTGACGGTTTCTTCTGCGGGAGATTCTTCAAAAGACCACAACTGCTCTAAAATCGCATTGCGGCTAAATACCCGGTTATTGTTCCGCAAAAACAACTCCAGCAGGCCATATTCTTTAGGAGTCAAGTGCAGAGGTTGACCGGCATAGCTAACAGTGCAGGTGTTGGGATCAAGACGCAACAAACCCCACCCCAAAACGGGGGGTAAAGCTGTACCCTTTCTTCGCAAAAGCGCCCGAATTCTCGCTGCTAGTTCTTCGGGGTCAAAAGGTTTTACCACATAGTCATCTGCACCGGCATCAAACCCCATGACTTTATCATTTTTGCTGTCTTTGGCAGTCAACAATAAAATCGGCATACTTAGTCGGTTTGAGCGCAGGCGACGGCAAAGAGTGATTCCGTCTAGTTTCGGCAGCATTACATCTAAAACAATTAAGTCATAATTAAAACTTTCGGCTAGATCCCAAGCTTTTAAGCCATCACTGGCTACATCTACCGTGTGGTGGTGTTCAGTTAGAACGGTCTGTAGCATAGAAGCTAGGAGATCGTCATCCTCTACGAGTAAGATTTTCATTTACCCTTTGCCTAAAATAAAGTGAAGCATTAAGGTTTGCTTCTTTTGTGTCCTGGTCAAAGCAGCTTTTAAATACTTATAAGCCAATCTTAACTCCCCTGAGTGGCTCTAGCATCGTAGGCTACACCTCTTATAGCTCCCAAATTCTTAAGGACAGTTGCCGGCTGAATTTTGTAGTTTTGTTACAAAGAGGAGCGTCAATTCTTCTCCTTGTTCAACTGCTTTGTCGGTAACATTTTTTTGTTTTTCTCACTTGTGTCTGCCTACAAGACAGACCCCTTTTTTTAAGATTATTTGCTTTTTTGCTTCATAACTTCTTTAAGAAGTCCTCAGCAATTTTACCTAAGAAATGGGAGAGTTAAACCGCAATCTTGATTATCGCTGATTTTGGCAATCAACTTAATTTTTACACGCATTGCTTAAAATAACAGCCGCTCAGATCGCTTTTAAATGGGCCAAAAAGTCAAATTGTCGGGCTACATTGCTGTGGCTGAATTTGTTAATACTCTGTTGTCAAAACTCAGCATAAAAAACCAATTTACCCTCAATTAATGGCCAAGCAAGGCATCTGCATCAGCAGAGAAATCTCGAAAATTTAACCAATGTAAAGCTGGTCTGTTTGGGTTTGCCTCTAAAGGGGAGATCATCGTTGTAGTATCGTTTCCGGTTATTCTGGCTTATTAATCCCTAAAATTAGTAGTAGGGGCTGGTATGGCTTGCGCCACAAGCCACGCTATCATCCACATCGCTTGCCACTACCTTTGATCATTGATAAACCGGCCCCTACGAGGGAACGAAAACGTTTAATTTAAAAATGAAGCAACGCACATTTTTTTCTGTATTAGCAGCCGTTGTGCTTGTGCTGCTATTGTCGGCAGCCAGAGGCTTTGCAGGGGTGTTCGCTAACAGTCCGCTTTCACTATTGGCAGGAGGATCAACGGCTAACCCAGCCGCTGCTATATTTGTACCAGCCACAGCACCGGCAATGGTGTCTTTGCTTGTTAATCCTAAACAACTAGAGACTCTCGGACAACTGGCAACTCCCCCCAAACAGCGCCGCGACATTCGCCGTTATTTCGAGGATCTCGAAAACAATTTAGTCCGGGCCGGTTCTTCTACAGCTATGCCGCCAGCTTTCTTTGATAAATTGGCCTTTAGAAGTGCCGGATTAAATTACCGTCAAGATATTGAGAGTTGGTTAGGAGACGAAATTACTTTTGCTGTCACCGGCCTTGATATTGACCGCGATACCAGCAATGGCAACCTCCCCGGATATTTACTCGCCATAGCCACCCGTTCCCCAGAACGCAGCCGACAATTTTTAGATGTGTTTTGGCAGGAAAAAGCAACCGCAGGTGCAAAAATTATTTCCGAACCCTATCAAGGGGCTACTTTAATTTATGATGCTGCGGGCACTTCTTGGGCAAGTGCGGTGGTAGGCCAGCAGTTTGTCTTATTTGCCAACAGTCCCAAAGTTTTAAGGGATGCGATCAATAATGTTCAGGTATCCGGTTTAAGCCTCAACACCTCAAAAACTTACCGTCAGTCCCTAGAAACCCTTACCCAACCGCGCACGCTTCTAGCCTTTGTAAATTTAGCCCAGCTTACGGCATTAAAAAGTGTGGATATCCCTGTTTTAAATTCGGTCGCCAGAAGACAGGAGGGGAGTTTTTCCAGCAATGAAACACTAACGCTTGCTTTGGGCTTTAACCGCAGCGGGATTAAGGCGGAAAGTGCGTTATTGTTGCCTCAAGCCAATTTAGATAGCGCTGTGCCAAGTTTAACTGGGCCGGTGGGAGCATTGACTTATATTCCTGCCAATGTTGGCGTATTGAGTGCGGGGACGAACCTGGCCGGCCTGTGGAATACGTTGGCGGGTTCGGAAGATACAGCACTGTTTAAATTGATCACAGAGACAATTTCTAGTGGAGGATCTCGCTGGGGAATTGATATAGGGCAAGATATTTTTAACTCCACAAAAGGAGAATATGCTATCGGCCTTTTGCCGAACAGTGGCAACAGTTCCGCTGATTGGATTTTTGTCGCTCAAAAATCCCCAGAAAACGCCGAATTTATTGAACGCTTAGATAATATTGCCACCACTCAGGGGTTTAGTGTCGGGCCGGTGAGGCTGGGAAATCAAGAAATTTCCGCTTGGACAAAACTGAGTGCTTCTCAAGCAGAAGGAAAAGCGCAGCCGGTGGAATTACAAGCGCAAGTGCGGGGGGCCCATACAGGGGTAGGAGAGTATGAAATTTTCGCTTCTTCGCTGGAAGTCATCGAGAAAGCTTTAAAAGCCAAGGACGGCGAAAATGCTCTGGCTAATAATAGTTTTCGGGCCGGTATCGCTGCTTTGCCTGTTCCCAATTCTGGCTATGTTTATTTGGACTGGGGAACAACTCAAACCGTTTTAGAGCGTCAGTTTCCGATTTTTAAGTTAGTTGAAGTGGCCGCTGCGCCGGTGTTCCAGCATTTGCGTTCCCTGACTCTCACCAGCACAGGCGGCGAGGCCGGTGTTCGTCGTGCTGATGTGTTTGTCTTGGTGGGTTCTTAAGGGCTGGGGACTCTTGAGTGATGACTGGGAGAGGAGAGTTTTTTAAGAGAACTCACCTATCCTTCATCAAGGTTTTTTGAGTCCCTAATCATTAATCAGCAGTTTCTATTCCTTTGGGGCTGGCTTGGGTTTGTGGTCTTTAAAATAAGTTTTAAAGATTTCGTGAGCAATGGGAGCCGCAGCAACCCCGCCATAACCGCCGTTTTCGACAACCACCCCTATGGCAATTTCGGGCTTATTGGCCGGCCCATAGGCGATATAGTTGGCGTTATCTTCTTGGCCAAAAACTTCAGCGGTGCCGGTTTTGCCAGCAGTCAGAGGAATAGAACCATCATTAAGTTGCTTGCCGGTGCCGCGTTCTACCACCGCCACTAAACCCCTTTGCATCACTTCAATGGTTTCTTTTTTAATGCCGGTGGGTTCAGGTTTTGTAGCCGGTGTATTAGTTTGAGATGCCAGCAGGTGCGGTTTAACCCGATATCCACCATTGGCAATTGTTGCTACCATCACGGCCATTTCTAAAGGTGTCGTTAAAACCAAACCCTGACCAATGGACATACTCACGGTGTCCCCGGCATACCATTCTTCACCATAAAGCGCTTGTTTATCGGCAGGAGTGGGCAGAGACCCCGGTTGACCGCCTTCCAAACCCAGCAAATCGAGATTCGTGCTTTCACCAATCCCCATTTTATGGCCCCATTTAGAAATTTCCTCTGGGCCGGTTTCCATCCCCATTTGATAGAAAAAAGTGTTGGAACTATAGGCTAGAGCGTCTTCAAAGCCAATTACACCATAGCCGCCGCTATGTTCATTAAATGTGATCCCACCCACTGTAATTGAAGCGGCTGTGGCGATCATTGAGTCGGGGGTATATTTACCAGACTCGATACCCGCAACCGCAGTAACGACTTTAAAGGTACTTCCCGGCGGGTAGCCTTGCAGCGCTCGATTCAGAAAAGGCTTATCTTTGTCTTGGAGTGCGTTCCATTCTTTGGTGCTAACCTGACGAGTAAACAAATTCGGGTCAAAGGAAGGGCCACTCGCCATTGCCAAGATAGCGCCGGTTCGGACATCCAGCACCACCACTGCACCGCGTCGTCCGTTGAGGGCTTTTTCAGCAGTTTTTTGTAACTCTATGTCGATGGTGAGCTTTACCCATTGGCCTGCTGTGGGAGGACGCACGCCAATTTCTCGCAATTCTTGTCCCATTGCATCTACTTCAATGAGCCGACTTCCCCAAATGCCTTGAAGAAGCTGGTTTGCTTGGCTTTCAATTCCCATTTTGCCGACTATCATCCCCATCGGGTAGTCTGAGTTAGCCAGCAACTCTTCTTGGGTGGCTTCGCCAATATATCCCAAAAGATGAGATCCCATTTCACCATTGGGGTAGTATCTGCTAGATTCGGGGCGGATCTCGACTCCCCGAAATTCTTGTGCACGTTCGCCTAAAATTACAAATGCTGTAGAGCTAACACCATCGCTAATTCGCACCGGCATTGCTGATTTATAGCCGGTTTTTTCTAATTTCTGCACAATTGTTTTGGCTGGAATGTTCAGCAAAGAGCTTAGTTTTTGTGCTGTTTCCATCCATTGTGCCGGCGTTTGTTCTTTTGGCCACAAATAAATAGAACGCGAGAGTCGGTTGGCTGCCAAAAGTTTGCCATTGCGGTCTAAGATATTGCCTCTTTCTGAGCGCATTGGCAATAGGCGAATTCGGTTTTGATCGGCACGCTCACGGTGATATTCACCTTTGATAATTTGTAAATTTACTAAGCGTACTGTATAGCTCACCAGCATTGAGGAAATTACCAGCATCAGCACAATTGATTGATTTCTTTGGCTGCGCCGACGTTCGGCTTCTCGGAGTTGGCTGGAGCCAAAACCTTTCTTAGTTGAGTCAAAAAAAAGTCCACTAGCCATTTTTACTTTTATCCCGCACATCGAGGCTCATTTTAATTCAGCCCGTTTGTATATTTCGTTTTTGACAAGTATGTAGAGACACGGTGATTTGATCGCAGCTTTCGTTTCCGAAATGCACCCCTTACCCTATTTTCAACCGGCCTGTATAAATTCCCACCGGCCCGGTTCCCGAACCCAGAGGCAATGCGTTTTTCAATGCTTGGGTTACATAATGTTTGGCCTGCACAAACGCTGAGAAGGGTTCTTCTCCCAGTGCTAAGTTTGCGGCTATGGCGGCTGAGAGGGTGCAGCCGGTGCCGTGTGTGTGAGGGGTTTCGATAGTTTCTGTTTGCACGATTTCATGTTTATTGCCATCAAACCAGACATCCACCCCATGCAGTCCGTCTTTCATTGCTCCGCCTTTAACGATAACTGCTTTTGATCCAAGCTTATAAATTTTTTCGGCTGCTTTTTTCATCTGCTCTAGGGTATCAATTTCCAATCCGCTCAGCAATTGTGCTTCATAGCGGTTTGGGGTGAGGACGGTTGCGTGCGGGATCAAGTATTCCCGCAGGCTGTCGATGGCGTTATTATCAATTAATTGGGCGCCGGTGCGAGATACCATCACGGGATCAACTACTAAATTGCTTAAGCCGTGAAGGTTTATTTGTGCCGCTACAGCTTTTATGATCTCTTGATTGAGTAGCATCCCTGTTTTGAGGGCGGCTACTGTAATATCTGTTACGACTGCTTCAATTTGAGCAATCACTCCTGAGACGGGTACTGCATCAACTCGTGTTACACCCAAGGTATTTTGAGCGGTGATACAAGTTATGGCGCAAGTACCGTGAACTCCGTTAAAGGCAAAGGCTCGTAAGTCTGCCTGAATACCGGCACCGCCTCCACTGTCTGAACCGGCTATGGTCAGCGCTACCGCAATTTTTGTCATGGTTCAAGGGTCAATGGTCAATGGTCATTTGTCAATTGTCATTTGTCATTGGCAAAAAAATGCTTTCTTACAAAGGACTGTGGACTATGGACAAATGACAAAACTTGAGTTTTTTTCATTTCCACAAGTTTACTCACTCTTTGTCCTAATCTATCTGTCCTAATATAATTATTTTAAATAATGCTTATGAGTTTTTCTAATAACGTTTAGGACTAGCCCCGCGCTTGGTTCTAGTCCTAGTTTAAATATTCAGGTATTTTGATGGGGGGTGGAATTGGCAAAACCCCACCACCCAAAGCGCTTAGGCTTTTTCCATCTTGGCAATATCGAGCAGAGTCTTAATCACCGAGTCAGGGTTCAAGCTGATCGAATCAATACCCAACTCAACCAAGAAGCGAGCAAATTCAGGATAATCTGAAGGCGCTTGTCCGCAAATGCCAATCTTGCGGTTATTCTTCTTGGCCTTTTCAATCACCATCCGCACCATATCCTTAACCGCCTTGTTGCGTTCGTCAAAGATATGAGCGACAAGGGAGGAATCTCGATCTAACCCCAAAGTTAACTGAGTCAAGTCATTAGAGCCAATCGAGAAACCATCAAACACTTCGCTAAACTCATCCGCCAAAATGACGTTACTGGGGATTTCGCACATCACATAGACTTGCAGGCCATTTTCACCGCGTTTAAGGCCATGTTTTTCCATGACTTCCAGCACTTTGCGGCCTTCGTCTGGAGTGCGACAGAACGGAATCATCGGGATCACGTTTGTTAAGCCCATTTCGTCGCGGACTTGTTTAAGGGCTTTGCACTCTAACCCGTAGGCTTCGGCGTACATTGGGTCATAATACCGGCTCGCGCCCCGCCAACCAATCATCGGGTTTTCTTCTTTGGGTTCAAATTGCCGGCCACCGAGCAAGTTAGCATATTCGTTGCTCTTGAAGTCCGACATCCGCACGACAACAGGATGGGGATAAAATGCAGCGGCAATAGTACCAACACCTTGAGCCAGTTTGTC
The DNA here is from genome assembly GCF_025370775.1 of Ancylothrix sp. D3o. NCBI lineage: Bacteria > Bacillati > Cyanobacteriota > Cyanophyceae > Oscillatoriales > Microcoleaceae > Ancylothrix > Ancylothrix sp. D3o. The sequence goes on from NZ_JAMXEX010000001.1 coordinate 645,246, forward strand.
TACGAAAAAGTCGGCTTTATTTTCGTAGAGTTTAGTCAAGTTGTTAATGTCTTGTTGAACATGAGGATCTTCGAGTTCATCATATTTCAACAATGCCAAGGGATGGCATTTAATATGATTGGCAATGATGAATTCTAAGCGAGCTAAACCAACACCATCACAGGGAATTGAAGACAGGGCAAACGCTTCTTCTGGGTTGCCTATGTTCATCAAGATTTTGGTCTCAGTAGTCGGCAAGTTATCGAGTTGAGTTTCTTGCACTTCAAAAGGTACTAAACCTTCATAAACTTTGCCTTCTTCTCCTTCGGCACAGCTTATTGTGACGTCTTGGCCGGTTTTGAGGGTGCCGGTGGCGTTTCCGCAACCAACGATGGCGGGAATTCCCATTTCACGGGCAATAATTGCCGCGTGGCAGGTTCTACCCCCTTGGTTGGTGACGATAGCGCTGGCTTTTTTCATAATCGGTTCCCAGTCGGGATCTGTCTTATTAGTAATTAAGACTTCACCGGCTTTAAACTGGTCAATTTTATGCACGTCTAAAATCACTCGTGCTTTGCCAGATCCGATCATTTCTCCCACAGCCCGACCGGTGGTGATTATTTTGCCGGTGCCTTGCAGTTTATAGTTGCGTAGAACGCTTCCCGATTTCTGCGATTGGACTGTTTCGGGCCGTGCTTGAACAATAAAGAGTTCATTGGTTAAGCCGTCTTTTGCCCACTCAATATCCATCGGGGTATAACTTCCTCGCACTTGCGAGTAGTGTTCTTCGATGGCGCAAGTCCACTTGGCAAGAGTGAGAATTTCGTCGTTGGTGATGCAGAATTTTTCTCGCTCGGAGGGGGCAACCGGCACGTTTTTGGTGTATTTTGTGCCGCCGGCTTCATACACCATTTTTACTTCTTTGGTGCCGAGTTGTTTTTTGAGAATCGGGCGGAAATTTTCTTTTAGGGTGGGTTTAAATACGAGGTATTCGTCTGGGTTAACTGCTCCTTGAACGACGTTTTCTCCTAACCCGTAGGCGGCGGTAATTAAGGCTGCATTTTTAAAGCCGCTTTCTGTGTCAATACTGAACATGACACCCGAAGATGCTAAGTCAGAACGTACCATTTTTTGGACACCAACCGATAGGGCTACATTAAAGTGATCAAAGCCCTTAATGGTTCGGTAAGAAATGGCGCGGTCTGTAAAAATTGAAGCAAAGCATTTATGGCAGGCTTCTAATACTGCATTCACGCCTTGTATGTTCAAATAGGTTTCTTGCTGGCCGGCAAAACTTGCATCTGGTAAGTCTTCGGCTGTGGCGGAACTCCGCACGGCTACGTCTGTATCTTGGCTATATTCGTGATATTTTTTCTGGGTTTCATCATCCCCAAAAAGATCACTGAATTTCGAGTCATATCCATAGCGTTCGCACAGTTTTTTATAGGCTGTTGCGATAGCGTCTTGTAAATCTTGAGGAAATGGGGTGTTTAATAATAAGGCACGAGCTTGTTTTCCCCGTTCCCTCAAGTTTTCCATATCTTCTACATCAAGGTCAGAAAATAGCCGGCGCAGTTTTTGTTCTAAACCGGCATTTTTTATGAAATGACGATAAGCGTAAGCTGTAGTTGCAAAGCCTGTTGGTACATTAATTCCCTTGGGTACTAACTCTTGAATCATTTCTCCCAAGGAAGCGTTTTTTCCACCGACTAACCCAATATCCGTGATCCCTACTTCCTCAAACCAGAGGACGAGAGCTTCTTCTTTTGATGCTTGGGGTGTTTTTTGAGGTGCTGTACTGACCATAGGTTTTTATCCTCTAACCTTCAGTCTCTTTTTTTAGATTAGCAATATTTCTGACATTTTTTTTATTTTTATCCGTCATTTTTTCTGATTTCATATTTTTTAATTTTTCTTAACTTGTCTTAGCAGACAATCTTAAAATACTATTATCTTTTGTGTATAAATCCAAAAGTATGGGATAATTTTAAGGGCAAACATCAATTTAATTTCATCAATCTTTAGTCTAGCGATTTTATCCCCCGCTCAAAAAACGGGCGTTGACTGGCCCGTTAACTTTTTACCCTTCCTGTACCCCGCAAACTTCGGACACGAGGGCTCGGAATAGATGCCGGCACGCAATGCGAGCAAGATTCGACCGAATCAACCGGATCGGCACCCCGTTTGATTTCTTAAAGTCGTAAATTTCCCCTAAGTGCTGGCAGATTGGCTTGATGGTGGGGTTGCCGTCTAAATCTGTTGTTCTAATCAACCGGCCACCTTGCGGCCTATTTTTAACCGGCTCAATTTTTACAAAAATCCACTGCCAAAAAGCCTTTGGGCAAAGGCTGCTACCATGAATGATGCTACGTTCCTCCTTGTCCCCATCTCACTGGGTGATTCTCCCATCGCTTTTTGAAATCTCCTCAGTCAGAGGTGCTTTTTAGTTTTATTAAGCGACCGGCGCCCTTTACGCTCGACAACTTTGGGCTTACCATCTTTGAGGAAATTTTCGATTGGGAAGGCAACCGACAAAATAATAGGTTGAGTTTTTTTTGGGGAATGCGAAACTGTCCAACACTTTTGAGTAAGGTTTAAAGCGCGGGTCTGTCCGGTAGATGTAGCTCATCTCCTTTTCAATTGCAGCCATCTCACGCTCTAAGTCACAGAGGCGCGCCGCGTCTAGTCTGGATGATTCGGTTAAACCGGCACCAATGGTTTCTTGGTAGAGCCGGTGGTATCGCGGCATCAACTTTTCTCCAGCAATCCACCCCCAAAGCGGCGGGCTTAAATCTGCATTTTCCTTCTCGAATTAACAGACGAAATCATCAAACAAATAAGCACCCTCGACAATTTATATTGTCTGGATTTGATGAAAAAGGCAGTAGAGGCCGAAATCCTCATCAAATCTGATTGCTCAAACTCTGACAATTTGTTTGATGACCTAGAATGAGCGCCGGTTGATATCTCGACCTCTGGGAGAATCAATTGGCCCACCGGCACCCGTAGAGCAAACTTTTATTCTTGTTGGGGATTTATGGTAAGGAGGGGGGGAAAATTGCTAAAGGGCAACTACATAGGCATTTTGAGGCGAAATAGCAAAAACTGAGTTACTTGGCCTTCATCAAAATTGTTATCGCTGACTAAGATTAAACTCTGGGTTCCATCGGGCAAACGTGGGCCTAATGTCATGCCTTCTAAATTGTCTAAAGAAATGCCTTGAGTGCTTAAATCTAAAAGTAATTTTTTCTTAACCGGCTCAATGCCTTTTAATTCCCCTTTGAGACTAGGAATACCCGAAGTATCGGTGGCTGAACCGGTGGCGATTTGAAATATTTTTGCTCCGTATCCTAAAAATCCCAGAGAACGTTCTAAACTGAGAAAATGTCCGCCTTGATCTAAGACTAATAACTCGGTTAAACCGTTGGCAATTGACCATTTTGGCCCGCGATCTAAAGGATAAAAATGCTCAGAAATCAATACCGGCGGCCCTTCACCGAGGAGATAATGCAGGAGCCGGTTTTTTTGCTCTAAAATTGAATCTGCTGGCTCTTTGTCTTGTTCTAGGGGGGCTTCGGTTGCGGTAAATAACCGATAAGGTTCTCCTGAATTTCCTTTTATAGCTAAGGATTCAAATCCTAAGTTATTTTGTACGCCTTTGGGGAGGGTTTCGCTTTTAGGGTTGGCTAAATAGCGATTGGGAATGGGTAAAGTTTGTAACCACCGGCCGGTATTTAAGTCAAATTTTTGCACAAAGGGCTCTATCCCCAAACTAGAAATGCCTTCACTGGAAACAAATATCTCATTAGGGGCAACAAAGGCAATTCCTTCGGGGTTAATGCTGTAGCGGGGGAAAGGTTCGCCGTTTTCTGCTTTCAGGGTTGTGAGGTTTTGAATTTCGATATTTTGAATTTTAGTTTGATTGGGATTGTCTGAATTTAAAGCTAATTTAAGGGTGTAAAAACGAGCCGGAGCAAAGTTGCTTGGATCATCAGAAAGGGCATAAAATAGATTGCGTTGGCGGTCATAAATTATTGAAGAAAGCCCGCCTATAGGGGTTTCTTGAAAGGTTTGTTGCGGCAATTCATAAACATCTAAGAATTCTAGGGATAAGTCTAAAAATATGCGTTTTTCGACGGCGGCGATAATTTTTTCTTCGGCGGTGCGTTGGTTTTCTTGGGTGGCGGATGCTTCGGGGGTACCGCAGCCGGCAAGCAGATTCACCAATACTAAAACTAGGGCCCAAATGCAGGCCACAAAGCGGCGACGCGCTGGGAAAAGCGTTGTTTTTTGAGTTTGAGGGGAGAGTTTTTGATTAGATTGGTTGCTGAAATTTGTTTGCTGTGTTGATGCCATAGCTTTAATGTGAATATGGGTGAGGATTGTTGAAGGCTGGGAGCAATTTTCCCCAGTGATCCATCACTAATTACAAATCCCTAATTAAGTGCAGCCATGCTTTGGGCTACTCGAAACTTTATTGTACGCTTTATCGGCATTGTGTTTTTGTTGTGGCCGGTTGCCGGCATTCCTGTTTGGGTTCAAGCTGTTTTGGCCCAAAACGAGCCGGCGAACCCAGAAGAAGGGCCGGTGAATCCTTTGGAAATTAAGACTCCTGATTTGTTGTTGCCGAATCCGCCGGACGACCTACCTCTGATGGGGGCGGAAGCGTCTGTGTTAGCGCAGGCTTTAGACAAACTGAATGCGGAAGCGGCGCAGTTTTTGGCGGCGGGGAATGTGGTGGAGGCGTTTAAAACTTGGAACCGGGAGTTACGTTTACGTCGCTATTTGGGGCCGGTGGCGGAGGTGGAAGCGCTGACGAGGGTGGCGCAAATTGCCAGAACGCAGAATCAAAGGGCTCAGGTTCAGTTTATTTCTCAGCGTTTACAAATGATTTATTTGGAAGCGAAGGCAAAGGGGCCGGTGGAGGCGAATTTGTTGCAAGCTTTGGCGACGGCTTTTTTGACGGTTCAAGTGCGATTACCGGCGATTGAGGTTCACCAGGAAATTTTAGCGATTTTCCGAACTAAGCAAGATAAAAATGCGATTGAATCAACTTTAAAAATTCTGGCTGATTTATATTTTGGGGGGTTTGAGTATGCGGAGGCGGCGGGGGTTTATGAGGAGTTGTTGTTAATTAGTGAGGCGAGAATGCCGCGCACTGCTGAAGATGATTTGAATGAGGGTAGGTATTTGGATCAGCTTGCGTTTTTATATGATGAAACTGAGGATTTCCAAAGGGCTTTGGATGTGAGAAATAAAATTTTAAATCGCTATCGAGAAGCGAAAAATCCTGTGAATGTGCCTGGTTTAAAAATTGCGATGGGGGAAAATTTGCAGGCGTTGGGCCGGTTGAGTTCTGCGGCGCAGTCTTATCAAGAGGCTTATAGTTTGGGGTGGGCTATTCAACAGTTTGGCCGGGCCGGTGAGGCGCTGGAAAAGTTGGCTGTGCTTTATGAATCTCAAGATAAAGTTGATGCGGCGTTGCAAGTTTATCAAGCTTTGGTTGTGGTGCAGCAGCGCGGTTATGATTTTTTTGGAATGATGAATACTTTTGATAAGATGGGACAAATTCATTTGAATCAAAAGCGCTTTCCGCAAGCGGTGGCTGCGTTTCAAAGGGGTTTAGAGTTGGCTCGTCAGTTGAAGTATCAGGAGGATTATTTTAGTCGGCAAATTACTGAGGTTAATCGGCAAAGTCAGCAACCTTAGTTTGATTGAGTTGGTTGATAAAAGCGGGCCGACCAGTAACTTCCTTAACATTTAATTTGTGCCAAAAAGACAATTTTACTGGTCGTCAATTTTATATTTAAAATAGATTTGGGGCGTGGCCGCTATTTTGGCGCTGCAAAAAAGGCCGATTATTTGTTATGCTAGTAAGCAAGTGTGACACCGGCCCCAATCCAAGGCTTTAAAATCTAAAATATAAATATCTTAGGGTGTATCAAAAAACCAATATGGAATTCCCCACAGCAAGACAATTTTTTTACAAAGAAATTTATAAGCCAGAACCGCAAATCGACCTGGCAAAAGCAGCGTTATACCTGGCTCAAGAAGAATACCCCCATCTCGACACAGATGAGTATATCAACGCCCTCGACACAATGGCAGCGGAAATCGAAGAACGTCTGCCAACCGAACGATATCCTTTGAAAGTAATCAAAACTATCAATCAGTACCTCTACGAAGAATTAGGTTTTACCGGCAATTCTAACGACTATTACGACCCCCGCAACAGCTTTTTAAATGATGTTATAGATCGGCGCACCGGCATCCCCATTAGCCTTGCTCTTGTTTACTTAGAAATAGCCCGCCGTCTCGATTTTCCTATGGTTGGTGTGGGAATGCCGGGGCATTTTCTGATCCGTCCGGACTTTGAAGATAGCGGAATTTTTGTGGATACTTTTCAGGGGGGCGAGATACTATTTCCTGAAGATTGTCAAGCCAGACTCACACAAATTTATGGCAGGCCGGTTGAGCTTTCCCCCAGCTTTTTAGAGCCGGTTACTCCCCGCCGATTTTTAGGGCGAATGCTCTCTAACCTGAAATTAATTTATATCAATCGCGGTGATATTCTCAAATCTCTTTCGGTAGTTGAACGCATTTTGCTACTTTTTCCGGGCGCACCGATGGAGTTACGAGATCGCGGCATTTTGTATTATCAACTCGGTTACTTTCCTAAAGCCAGCCAAGACTTACAAAGCTATCTTGTTCAAGTTCCCAATGCCGAAGATGCAGATGCTATTCGCAAATTAGTTCAGAGACTTTCCCAAGATTTGTAATTAGTCTTTAGTCATTAATCATTACTTACCCCCTCTTTTGTGGGGGCAACGATAGCCACCGTTTGCCCCTACTATTTGGGTAGGTTCGTAATTTTGTTAATAGGATTTTGGAAAATTATTAAAGACTCTTAAGTAAGAAAAAACCACTATTGATTAATCACTACTTCCTCAGCCACCCGTTTTAAACGGCGTAATTGTGCTTCCATATCTTTTTTAGTCCAACCGGCAGCAAAGCGATTAAAACCAAATAAAATTAACGGGTTTGAAATCGCAAACTCAAAACGATTTACTAACAACGTCCCCTTGGGAGCCGGTTGGCATTCCCAACGATCACATCCCTTAAAAAAGCCCTCAAAACCCCAGACAATTAACCCTGGTTCTCGCTTAATTACCACACTATTTAAACAGGGTTCCAAAAGCGGAATATTAATAACAAACCGGCTTTTTGCACCCACCTCGGTGCTCCACTCCCCCACCGGCTCGCAGCGCAGAGCAGGATTGAGCCATCGGTGCATTAAAGCGTTATCTGTGATACAACGCTCCACCACAGTTGCCGGTGCATAAATTTGGATTGATTGCTCAAAAACTTGACTGGATGGCATTTTTCCCTGCAAAACAAATAAAAATTCATCAAATGCGGTTAAATGTAAAATCCTTAAAAAATATTACATAATCCCTCCTTAACAAAAGCGTATTTTAACATACCCTTAGTGCGAAACTTCGCTGCTCGCTAACACGACGCTATCAAGCACGGTGCTTTGTAGCTTCTGCGTAAAGCAGATTCGCATATTGACAAGAATCGGAGAATTCGATGATTGAAAACTTGCAAAATATCTGTCTAAAGACAGGTGTAAATTTGCCAGCGTTTGTGCATCCTCTACTGGGCCAAACGCGAACAGCCCCAGCAGCCAGACCGGCTACCCAACTACCTCCAGGCGTAGCTTCAGTTTGGAACTTTCCCGTCGGCGAAACAACCGTTGGAGATATTGCAGTAGCCTTTGCCATACTTTTAATCGGCTTTATCGTAGCCGCTTTAATTTCCAGTATTGTGCAAGGACTCCTCAAAAAAACCAACATCGATAACCGCATTGCCGGCTGGATAGGAAACCGGCCCCAAAACGAATTACCCGACGTTGAAAAATGGATTGGCACAGCAGTATTCTGGCTAATTATTATCTTTTTCCTCGTTCCCTTTTTCGATAAACTCAAACTCGGAGCAGCCTCCCAACCGCTGACTAGCCTGCTCAATCAAGTTACGATCTTTTTACCAAAACTCTTAGCAGCCGGTGCATTACTTGCCGTTGCTTGGGTATTAGCAACGATCACAAAATTTGTAGTATCCAGAGCCTTGCGTGCCATTGGCATTGACGAGCGCTTAAACCAAGAAGTCAGAAACACTAGCCAAAACCAGTTTCTTCTCAGCGAAACCTTTGGTAACGCTCTTTATTGGTTTATTTTTCTGCTTTTTCTTCCCTCAATTCTCAGCACCCTAGAACTACAGGGAACCCTGCAACCTGTCCAGCAATTACTCAACGAAATTCTGCTAATTTTACCCAACATTTTAGCAGCAATTCTCATCGGGGCTGCCGGTTGGTTTATCGCTCAAATTGTCCGCCGAATTGTAACCAACTTGCTCGCAGCCACCGGCACAGACAGTCTCGGCGCCCGCTTTGGACTTTCCCCCACTAGCGGCTCTCAAAGTCTGTCTTGGTTAACCGGCACCGTTGTTTATATTCTGATCTTAATTCCTACCGCCATTGCTGCCCTAAATGCGCTGAAAATTGACGCCATTTCCGGGCCGGCAATCTCCATGCTTACGCAAATTCTCAACGCCATTCCCCAAATTTTCACAGCCGGTTTAATTTTGGTTGTGGCGTATTTTCTAGGCCGGTTTGTTGCCGATTTAGTCACGAATATCCTCACCGGCATTGGGTTCAATAATGTTTTTAATTGGATCGGATTAAACAACGTCTCCACCACTCGCACTCCTACTGCCTCCCGGTTTGTAGAACCAGTAGAACCCATAGATCCTATGGATCGTACAGCCACAGTTATTCAACCCTCAACCACTGTTAACCGTACTCCCTCGGAAATTGTCGGAATTATTGTTTTAGTTGGCATCATGTTATTTGCAGCCGTGACTGCAACAGACGTGCTAAATTTGCCGGCTTTAACTGCTATTGTGGCGGAAATTCTGGCAATTGCCGGACGCGTTTTAGTTGGGGTGATTGTGTTTGCAATTGGTTTATATTTAGCCAATCTTGCCTTTAATATCATCCGCTCTTCAGGCACATCTCAAGCGAATTTTTTAGCCCAAAGCGCTCGCGTTGCTATTATTACCCTTGTTGGGGCAATGGCTTTGCAACAAATGGGAATTGCTTCTAGTATTGTGAATTTAGCTTTTGGGCTATTATTTGGTGCTGTTGCGGTGGCAATTGCTCTTTCTTTTGGGTTGGGCGGACGCGAGATTGCTGCTGAGCAAATTCGTCAATGGTTGGCTGAGTTTAAGGAGAAAAAATAGATTATTTAACCGCAGATAAACGCGGATTAACGCGGATAGAATAATTGTTGTGATTGACAGGTTAAAGAAAAACATTAACTCGAAAATAAAGCAAAAACCTATCTGCGTTTATCTGCGTTTATCTGCGGTTAAAAAAACACCCGCCTCAAATCACATCCTCAACTTTTGCCACAATTCGTCTTTAATTCTGCCCATAATTGAGGTTTCATCCAATGTCGATAAAATGCGACTAACGACGGCTTTGGGCCCATCGGGGCCCCAAGAGGCACCATTAGCAAGATAAGCTTTTGTGACTTGTCCTATGGCATAAGTTGAAACACCGGCCACCCCCGCCTGGGTGACAGCTACCGAAAGATAGGGCCCCAAAGCAAGCCCACCGGTGGCCGGTGTGGCAATTCCTAATAAGCTTTTGAGAGAAGATAAGCCCAAGGTTGTGACTAAATCAGTTACCGTTAAACCGCCCATACTCAGGGCAATTCTTTGTAACAAATTTAGCGCTCCCGTGCGTGTCATTTCCATACCATAAAGTTTAGATAATGTCAAGATCATTGCTACATCAATTATCGCACCGCTGAATAAATCGGCAGCAGTAATTGGGTTAAGGGCAATGGCGACAGCTTTGGTAATAACGCAATTCCAGATTATTTTATTAGCAGTTTCTTCGCGGAGGGTGAGTTTGCGGTTGATGATGCGTTCGTTTACCTCACCGGCAAAAAGCATCGAATTAAGGGCTACTAAAGATTTTCCCTCGCGGTCTAAAATTTCTAGGATTTTTAACTTTAATTCATCAATTTCTGGGTTAGAGCGTGTTAATTGTACTCCGCGAGAGCCATCAGGCCGGCGCACCATTTGAGCCACCAAGGGAGAAGCAGCCGCCATCACAATTTCATCAGGAGATAGTATTTCGCGGACTCGTTCATCGCGGATTTTTTGATAGATGGCGAGCCGGTCTGCTTCGGGATATTGGTCAATTTTATTAAATACTAAAATCATTGGTTTACCGGCCTCGCGCAATTGTGAAAGCGCTTGATATTCTACTTTTGTCATATCACCGGCTACGACAAATATAATTAAGTCTGCTTTTCCTGCGACTTCACGGGCTAAAATTTCGCGGGTTTCTCCATCAACTTCATCAATTCCGGGGGTGTCGATCAATTCTATTTGAGAAAGACGATAGGTAACTGGGGATTGGGGATTATTATTAACACTCCATTGACCGGCTTGTGCGGTGGTGGTGACTCCGTGAATGGGGCCGGTTTCAAAAATTTGTTGACCGAGTAAAGCGTTGAGTAAGGAAGATTTTCCGCGTCCTACCATGCCAAAAACAGCAATTTGAACTTGTTGGCGGTTGAGTTTTTCGAGAGTTGTTTCTAAGCCTTGAATTTCTGTTTCTAAACCGACCTTTTCTGCGGCAGAAAGGTCAAGTTTTGTCACCAATTCCCGTAGGGCATCTTTGGCTTGTTTGTAGTTGAGTTCAGCTTGAATTTCCGCAACGCTATCGATGGCGCTGTCAAAGTCGCCGGTGTTATTTATAGGGAATTGGGGGTTGAATTTGAAATCGGATGTCAAGTTTTAACCTCGCAGAGAATTCGCCATCGTCTTTTCATCGTATCGAATTCTAGGGAAAGGAACAGAAGAACCTTTTTTTGCACCCCACCGGCCCTAACTTTCTCTGTTTATCTATTAGACAAGCCTGGGGTTTAAAATTCTACCGCCTGATAAAACAGAAGCGGACTTTGCCATTCTCGTGCAAAACCCGCCTGTTCTGAATTATTTAAAAGAGATAAAAACTACCGACGATCACAGGCTTGAAGCTAGAAACCGGCAGCTTAGTTGAAAATAAAACTTAGTGGAAACGTCTTTTACGGCGAGCGGCACTTGCTTTGCGCTTGCGCTTTTCGAGGGGAGTTTCAAAGTGACGACGGTTTTTTACATCAGCGAGGATGCCTGCGCGGGAGACTTGCCGTTTAAACCGGCGCAGAGCAGAGTCAATTCCTTCGTTTTCTCCTACTACAACTTGGCTCATTCTTACTCCTTGGAAATGAGAGATAAAGTGTTTGTTTGTTTGTGATTATTTTGCTGTCGGTTTCCGAAACGCGAAGTGTGGCGTTAGCCATGCGCTCGATTGGTTAACAGAATTGTTGACTGAAAACTAGATTAACATAAAGCCAGCACCGGCAGAACAGTGGAATAGTTGTGGAAATTTGATAATCATTGTTTATAGAATAGACAAAATTTATAAAATTAGCTAAAGAAGAAAGGCCGGCTTGCTTTGGGGCCGGTTTTAGCGAATAAAGGAGAGATCGACCGCGCCAAAGTTGGTACTAAGGGCGATGTTGGCGTTTTCGAGGGATTTTACTAACCAGTGGACGGCCTCGCGGGTTGAGGACTCGTAGTGGTTGAATAAAATGGCAAAGCGGCGTTCGAGGTAGGGTTTAACTTTGCGACAGACGAGGACGATTTTGAGTAGGAGGCCGGTGGTTTGGGTGGGGCCGATGTTGGAAACGAGGTCGATTAATATAAAGTGGTTTGGCCGCTGGGAACTTTCGACAATTAAAAAGTTAAGCAGTTGGCTACAGGTTCTTACGATTAAGAAGTCGCTGAGTTTTTGGTTGTCGCTTTGGGGGAGGGTGTTGGTAAGTTGTTTGTAAAGACGGTCATTAAACTGACGTTTACCGTAGCCTGAATCAATAGAGGTTCTGAGGTAGTCGTATAGTTCGTCTTTGAAGGCGCCGTAAGTGCGGGTTTGGCTGGTGTGGGTGAGGAAGCTTTGGGCTAAGTCTCGGTAGGTGGAGGAACCCTCGACTTTACCGACAAATTGTTTTAAGGCTCCGTAGAGTTCTCTGTCGCTCAATAGGGTGGGGTTGTTGACCGGCTGGATTAATTTTGCTGTGGTTGGATCGCCTTTGCGGGCTATTTGTGAGCGCCTCACTTGATAGGTTACATATTGTGATAAGTTGATTTCAAATTGCTTTTGCCGCGAGCTTTGGACTGTGCGGACAATTTGTTGATGTTCGTAACTGCTGCCTTCGCTGAGTAGGCAGTGCTCGTATAAATACGGATACCGACGAATTAAGGTGCCAAGGGGTTTGGTTTCCGAGGCATTTCCGTTTTCTGGGGACTGGCTGATGACTTGGACGAGCCGGCGGAGGGTGAGGTATTGTTCGGTTTTGGTGAAGAGGTGTACGAGTTCGTGCAGCCGTCTCTGTCCTCTGAGATGGAAGGAGTAGAGGTTGCTGTTGTTGCTGCTGCCTTCAAACAGTTCGATGAGTTCGGGGATGGCGGAATGCAATTGAGTTTGCATTTGCCAGCGGTTAATTAAAATGTGGCAACAACGATTTAATACAAATTTGAATTCTTGATCGGCTTGTTTGGAGGCTGCGAGTCTTTCGAGGGCTGCTGTTACTTGGCGGTCGGGATAGCTCCAAGCTTCAAAAAATAAGCTGCGAAATCGTTCTATGAGTTCCCCTGGTGTTTCTATTTCTACACAGGAAAGCAAATGATTATAGATAATTTGCTCGTCGGGATTGCTACTGTGTCGGTGGGATTGATCTATTAAGCTTTCCATTTGTTCCTCTTCACTTCCCGGTGATCGTTGGGGTTTGATTAGATGCCTCCTCTGTTAAATTCGAGTGGCTATTTACAAAACTTTGGCACAATTCCTGCTTGTTTTTAAGGGGTAGTTTTGGGTTTGTTAAGCCTAAGTTTTTGGTTATTATCAGGCTTTTTTTGATTTTTTATTGGGGAGCGCAATCCAAGGTTTAGGGGTTTTCACCGGCTATGTTTTGGCTGCTTTCCCCCTGATAATCCGGGGCTAAAGGTTTAGGGCTTTTAGGGGCCGTTTTGTAAAAAAGCCGATTGATGACGCTCCCATATTTCGCGGATGTAAGCAGATAATTTTTTGCTGGACGATTTTTTGTTGATGGGGTTTACCTCTCTCGGTAAAATTGCGGTTATTTCAGAAATGGCTCTGTATAATTTGATACTTGAACTTTTTAGGTAATTTTTGTTATGTCCGCCTGTTCGATTCGCTGCTCAGCTTTAACAGTTTAGTTGTGTGGCTGAGAGCAGAAAAACTGGTGGCTGGGGTTGATCACTTCCATACGGTATTAATAGGCGTCCGTTTGGTTACACTTTCTAATTTACACTCGCCGTGAAGGGTTTAGGTGAAGAAACGGTAAAGATAAGGCGCTAAATTATACATTTCTGGTGAACTTTTTTGGCTCTGGGAGTTGGCATTCTGTAGAATCCCGTAAAGTAATGTTTTGGGCTGATTTTGCGAGGCTGTGGAAAAGAAAAGCAATTTGTCCTTTTTTTGGCGCGGGTGGCGGCTGAGGGGCTGATTTTTATTGGAGATTTAAAATTAAAAATTATCGGCAGGGGGCTGGATTTTATGCTATAAAATCGGGTTGATAACTCGGTTGAGTTAACTTTTAGGTGAAATTTGCTTAAAAGTAGTTAAATTTTGGGTTTTATACCTGAAGATCCAATTTTCACGCATTCCCATCAAACTGATATGACTTTTTGCGCTACTCTTGGTCAATTGAGCGATGTTCTTGATTCAACACCGGCCACTAATGCGGGTGATTTTTCACAAATTAGGGCCACCGGCATCTGTACGGATACGCGCAGCTTGAATGCGGGTGAGGTGTTTTTGGCTTTGCGGGGCGAAAATTTTGATGGCCATGCTTTTGTGCCGGCGGCGGTTTCTAAAGGGGCTGTGGCGGTGATTGTTGAGTGTGAGTTGCCGGTGGAAATTCCCCAGTTTGTTGTTAAGGATTCTTTGAAAGCTTATCAAGCTATTGCGAATTGGTGGCGGCGGCAGTTTTCGGTGCCGGTGATTGCGGTTACGGGATCTTTTGGCAAAACAACGACTAAGGAGTTAATTTCTGCGGTTCTGGAAACGCAAGGTAAGGTGTTAAAAACTCAGCAAAATTTTAATAATGAAATTGGGGTTCCGAAAACTTTATTAGAGTTATCAAGTGACCATGATTTTGCGGTGATTGAAATGGCGATGCGGGGGCCGGGGCAAATTGCTGAACTGGCAGAAATTGCTGAGCCGACAATTGGGGTGATTACAAATGTGGGTACTGCTCATATTGGGTTGTTGGGTTCAAAGGAGGCAATTGCTGAGGCTAAGTGTGAGTTGTTGGCAGAAATGCCGGCTACAAGTACGGCGATTTTAAATCAGGATAATGAGCTTTTGATGGCGACTGCGGCGCAGGTTTGGCAGGGAAAAACTATTAGTTATGGGTTGGATGGGGGTGATGTTTTTGGCAAAATAATTGATGGGGAAACTGTGGAGGTTGAGGGGTTGCGGTTTAGGTTGCCGTTGGCGGGCCGGCATAATGCTTGTAATTATTTGGCGGCTTTGGCGGTGGCGAAGGTGTTGGGAATAAGTTGGGAAGGTTTGCAAGCTGGGGTTGCGGTGGATTTGCCGGAGGGTCGGGCAAAGCGTTATGATTTGCCTGGGGATGTGGTGATTTTGGATGAGAGTTATAATGCCGGTTTGGAATCGATGAAGGCGGCTTTATATTTGCTGGCAGAAACTTCTGGGAAACGCCATATTGCGGTGTTGGGTACTATGCGTGAGTTGGGGGATCGTTCGTTGGAGTTTCACGAAAATATCGGGGAAACTGTGCGTGATTTAAAGTTGGATGCTTTGTTTATTTTGGCTGATGAGGATGAGGCAAAGGCGATGGCTGGGGGTGCGGTTGGGGTGCCGGTTGTGGAGGTGTTTGTTAACACCGGCCCGGAGGCAAAATCAACTTTGTTATCGCGGTTAAAATCGTTTGTTTCTGGGGGGGATTGTTTGCTGTTTAAGGCGTCTCATGCGGTGGCTTTGGATAAAGTTGTTGAACAGTTTCGCAGTGATTGGTGATTAGGGATGGTGGGGTTGATGTTGCCGGCCCCACTGAATTAAATTAATTGAAAAAGATGTATGGCAGGCAAGATGCCTGCGCCACTAATGACAAATGACTATCGTTATGGCAGGCAAGATGCCTGCGCCACTGATAACAAATGACAAATAACAAAATTATGACTTTAACAACAAGACGCAATTTTAATAAACGTTTTTTGCAGTTGATGCTGGCTGGGGCGGCGGGGCCGGTGTTGTTAGAACAGTTGCGGTTTACTGGGGAAAGTGAGGAGGAAATTGGGGCTATTAATGCGGTTAATCCTGAAAATTTGCTAAAAAAGGTAAGCGGTCAAGTTCAGAGTTTTTTAGGGGAGATTAAACCGGAAACTGAGTTATTAGTTCCTACGTTTTTGGGGAATGATCAGCGCCGGTTTTATGGTCGGGGTATTCCTAAAAGTTTAAAGCAGTTGGATAGGTTTGAGTTGGGAAGTGGGGTAACGGCTTTTCGGGGGTTTTTAACTTGGAGTGGTGCGGGGTGGACGGGACAGCCTACTCTGGTGAAAGATCGGGGGAGGTTGTATTTGATTATTGGGGCTTTTGATCACAGTTTGCGGAAGATTGATTTGCAAACAAATGAGGTGGTTTGGCGCTATAAGTTTGATGATATTATTAAGGGGACGGCGACAATTTATCTTGACCCAACGGCTAAGGATGAAAATCAAGTGGTGGTGTTGCAGGGTAGCCGGTTGGGTGTGAGAAATTCGGTGGGTATGGCGGGGCCGGTGCCTAGTTTTCGGGCGATTTCTTTTAGAACTGGTAAGGAAATTTGGAAGCTGAATATTCGCCGCACTGATAGTTATAGTCGGGATAATGATAGTAGTGCGATTGATTTGGGGGATATGATTTTTAATGCGGGAGAAAATGGGATCGGTTATTTTCTGAATCGTTCGACTCGTGTTGTTGAGAAAAAGGATGGTTTTATTCAGCCGCAAGTTTTGGGGGAGGTGAGGCTTTATGAGCCTCCTGATATTAGCCGTCATGGGGGTAATTTGGTGGCGGAGTCTTCACCGGCTCGTCTAAAAGATAATATTTATTTTGCGGCGGGTTCTGGTCATATTTACGGAATTAGTATTCCTGAGAAAAAGATTTTTTGGGATTTTTATACGGGGTCTGATATTGATGGTTCGGTGGTGATTTCTAAGGATGAAAAGTTATTTTGTGCGATTGAAAGGCAATATATTCCTGGGAATGGTGGGGTGTTGAAGTTAAATCCTCAGAAGAAACCAGAGGATAGTGTGGAGTGGTTTTTACCAACCGGCAATGTGGGTTTTTCTGACTGGCAAGGGGGGGTGGTTGGTTCGGCGTCGATTAATGATGAGTATCGTGATGAGAATGTGCCGGCTTTGTTTGCTACGAATGCTATTGATGGATACCTTTATATTGGTTCCCAAACGATGATTACGGGAAAAAAAGTGAAGAGCTTTTTGTTAAATCGGGAGTATGATACGCCGGTGGTTGTGTTTAAAAAACGAATTGGTGCTTCTATTTCTACTCCTATTTTTACGGATGGTAATAAGTTGATTGCGGGTACTTATAATGGGGTTTATTTGTTTAATATTTTTTATGAGGAAGGAAAAAAGGGGGATAAGAATTCGGTGATGAATTCTAAGGGTGAGTATGTGCGGGTGATTGTAGAGGAGGCGGAGCATTTTAAGCCTGGGGTTTCGTTTGAGTCTACGCCGGTTGTTTGGGATGGGATTGTAAGAATTTGTGGGAGGGATGGCTGGCTGTACACTTTGGGGTAATTTTTTATAGTTTATAGCGCAGTTTTACCTTGTATTCGGCTTTTGTTTGCAGTTAGAGGTCTTCCTCTGGGGAGTAGTAGCCCTTTTGTGTGGCTTTTATAAATCTTTCTACAGATGGATTGGCTTTTAGCGTGGGATGATTGTTATTAAATTAACACAAACACCGTCAATATTGCCTCCTATAAATGTTTCTAAATGTGACAATTATAGCAGTTTAGTATGAGAATTTTGTAGAATATTGCTATTGAACGGTTTAACAGTGAGCCGCTGGTATGAAAACACAGCTTATAGATTTGGATAAACAACGTGATCAATTTTTGCTTTTGCAAAATGAATTGCGGGAAAGGTGGCAAACAGTAGATTTATTTGATCGCAGCGATGCGGATATTTTGGTGGTTCCTTCGGTGACGCTCGATCAACGGGAAATGATGAAAATTGATGGAGTTCATCACTATGAAGAACGGTTACTTTTTTCGCTAATTCGGTTGAAGAATCCTCAAACTCGCTTGGTTTATATCACGTCTCAACCTTTACATCCCAGCGTAATTGATTATTACTTGCAGTTGTTGCCAGGAATTCCGTTTTCTCATGCGAGAGAGCGGCTGTTATTGTTGAGCACCTATGATGCTTCTCCAAGACCTTTGTCTGAGAAAATTTTAGAGCGTCCTCGCTTGATTGAAAAGATCCGCCAAGCGTTGCGACCGGCCCGTTCTTTTATGATTTGTTATAATTCTACGCATTTAGAAGAAGCTTTATCGGTTGCTTTGAATATTCCGTTATTAGCAGCTGCGCCGCATCTACTTTATTGGGGAACAAAAAGCGGATCGAGGGAAATTTTTGCTGAGTGTGGAATTCCTCTTCCGAATGGCAGTGAATTAGTAAAAAATGCCGATGATTTGGCAGAAGTTGCAGCGGAATTATGGGAAAAAGAACCACAGTTACAGCGGATGGTTGTTAAGTTAAATGAAGGGTTTTCTGGAGAAGGAAATGCTCTTTTAGATTTAAGGAAATTGCGCGATGTAAATTCTGCAAATCGTGTTCAAGCAATTCGAGACGCTTTCCCATTCTTGCGTTTTCAATCAGCCGGAGAAACTTGGGAGAGTTTCAGCAGTAAAATTCCCGAATTAGGCGCTATTGTTGAGGCTTTTATTGAAGGAGAGGAAAAGCGTTCTCCGAGTGTGCAAGGACGCATTGCACCAAATGGAGAAGTGGAAATTTTATCGACCCATGACCAAATTTTAGGGGGGCCCGATGGTCAGGTGTATTTGGGTTGCCGGTTTCCGGCGGATGAAAGTTATCGTTTAAAGTTGCAAGAATTGGGGGTGCAAGTTGGGCAAAATTTAGCTAATAAAGGTGCGTTAGAAAGGTTTGGGGTGGATTTTATTGCCGTGCGTCAACAGGATGGTAAATGGGATATTCAAGCGATAGAAATTAATTTGAGAAAAGGCGGTACAACACATCCATTTATGACGTTAAAATTTCTCACAAATGGGCGTTATGAGCGTTCCAACGGCCTGTTTTATAGTCAGCAAGGACGAGAGAAATATTACATGGCAACGGATAATTTACAAAAAGACCGTTACCGGGGATTGTTGGCGAATGATTTGATGGATATTATTGCTGCACATCAGTTACATTTTGACAGCAGTACCGAAACGGGGACGGTGTTTCATTTGATGGGTTGTTTGTCTCAGTTTGGTAAATTGGGGTTAACAAGTATTGGCAATTCTCCCCAGCAGGCTCAAGAAATTTATAATAAAGTTGTCAATGCTTTAGATGAAGAAACAGGAGCAAAAAAAGAAACCAGTTTGCATTCATTAGCAGCAATTCCCATGACTTGGAATGGCGAAATAACACCAACAATTCAACGAGTAGCAGAAAATCCTTAATCCCAGCCAAAACTCATCTGTATTCATCTGCGTTTATCTGCGTTTATCTGCGGTTTAAAAATCCCTCAACCCCAAACTAAACTAATGATAAAAATTAGAACAATTACCAGCAGCTTTCACTTAAATTCCCCCAAACAAGCCGAAACCAGCATCAAATATGCCGTAAATTTCAACCGGCAAGCTAAGGATTTTTTTGAGTCGCAAGGGTATGAGGTGCAAACAACACGCATTTCTACCAATTCTTGGCAGCAATATTTGCAGGAGTTGTCTGCGGGGGAAGTAGTAGCGGCTGTACAAAAACTTGAGGAAACTTGCCAAAATTTAGGGGGTGATTTTTTTAGTATTGGCTATGCAGACACTCCAGAAAGCATTGCTTTAATTCCGGCAATTATTAAGAATACTTCGATGATTTTTTGCTCAAGTAAAATGGGGGTAAGAAAAGAGAATTTGAGCTTTGTAAATACAAAAGCTTCGGCAATGGCAATTAAAAGTATTGCGGAAGAAACCGAGGGAGGTTTGGGCAATTTTCGGTTTTGTGCGTGGGCAAATTGTAACCCAGGGATTCCCTTTTTTCCGGTTTCTTATCACGATGAGGATGATTCTGGGTTTTCGTTTGCCTTGGGGTTAGAGTGTGGTGATTTGGCAAGGTTAGCTTTTTCGCAATCTCAAAATCTTGAGGAAGCAGAGGAGAATTTTTCTCAAGTTTTGAAGGAAAATGTGCTTAAAGTTGAGGCGATAGCTGAGAATATTTCTAATACTTTTAAATGGAAATACAAAGGCATCGATTCATCTCTGGTACCGGCTTTAGACAAAAGTTCTAGTATTGCCTATAGTTATGAAAGTTTGGGTTTAGGGAAGTTTGGAAATGCGGCAACTTTGGCAATTTCTGCAATGATTACACGGGTGTTAAAAAATGTGCCTGTGAGGTTATGTGGGTATTCGGGTTTAATGTTGCCGGTTTGTGAGGATGTGGGATTGGCGGAAAGAGCAAATGAGGGAACTTATAATTTGACAAATTTATTGTTATATTCTGCTGTTTGTGGTTGTGGTTTAGATACGGTGCCACTTCCGGGGGATATTTCGGTGGAAAAATTAGAGGCAATTTTGTTAGATGTGGCGAGTTTGGCTATTAAGTTGGATAAGCCTCTTTCGGCGCGGTTGTTTCCTATTCCTGGGAAAAAATCAGGGGAAATGACTGTTTTTGATTCTCCTTATTTGGTGAATTGTAAAATTTTTGATGTGTAGGTTGGGTTGTAAAACCCAACCCATAAGCCTTTACATTTCCGTAAACAAACTCGGCGAAGTCAGCACAAAAACATCGCGTGTTCCTTCCCCATCTTCGAGGGGTTTAATTGGGGTGGTAAAGTGGAAAAATTCGCGGTCATTTACTAACAAGAGTTCACCGGCATTGAGAACTTTGTTAAACATTGGCTTTTCGCGTTTTTGTTTATAAAGGTGGGTTTCGCCGCCTTGGATGTTGTGGCGATCTACGGCAAAAATGCCAATATAATCGCAACCATCTCTGTGTATGCCTTCGGGTGCGGGGTTGCCAAAGTTTGCCGGTGAGCAACTGGTGCGAATTTGGTGAACTCCGATGTCAATTCCAGGGGCAATTTTGCAATATTCGCTGAATTCAAAGACTAGTTTTTTAAATTCATTAAGGGCTATTAATTGGTCGTCTAATTCTGCAAATTCTCGTTTAACATCTCCGAGTAAGGGGTTATATTCTTTGGGTTGGAATAGATAGCCGTGTGGCAGTTTGATGAGGCTATCACCGGCAATTTTAAACCGCGATAACCGCCGCGAACGATATTTGCCTTTGATATATGGATCAACCGGCATATCGGCAAAAAATGGCTTAAATTGTTCTAGCTTTATAGAGTCTACTTTTTCTAAAGCAAAACTAATCGCATAATCTAAATTGGGCGATCCCCATAGCGTTTGCATAGATTTTTCTCCATTTATCGCTGATCCCCATCTTAACCTAGGTTTAAGGGGGGTCTATATTTCCTAGTATAAACGAAAATTAGAAAAGTGTCGTTAAATAGACTACAAAAAGGGTCAATTTATGGTACATAATCGCCAGAAAGTTTAATCAGGCCGGCAGGATAAATATTAATCAGGCCGGCGGGATAAATATTAATCAGGCCGGCGGGATAAATATTAATCAGGCCGGCAGGATGCCGGCCCCACTTTATGAACGGACGGCCTTAATTAACGATTGACAAGCTTTCAGGAAAATTGCCACATCTACGCCTAAGCCGACGTATTGGACACCGGCCTCAATCCACTGTTTGGCAGTGTCGGGGTTGTCTGCAAAAGTACCTACTGCTTTGCCAGAATTACGAATGATTTTGATAGATTTCTGCATTAATTCTAACACTTTTGGATCGCGGACTTGCCCCGGAATTCCTAACGATTGGGATAAATCATAAGGGCCAAGAAAAATAACATCTATGTGGGGTACGCTAACAATTTCATTTAAGTTTTCAACCCCGGCTTTTCCTTCGACGTGAACAACAACTAGGGAGTTTTCGTTTAGTTGGTCGGTGATTTGTGTGCCGGCTGCGGTGTAAAGACCGGCCCGCGTATTGAACGACAAACCTCGCGCACCCAAGGGGCTATATTTTGCGCCTTTAATGACAGCTTCCGCGTCTTCTTTTTTTTCAATTTGCGGCACTTGTACGCCGGCGCTACCAATATCTAATGCGCGTTGAATTTGGGGGGCATCATTTTTGCGAACACGGATGATCGGCGCAATTCCTGCACAGTCTGCGGCGCGACATAAATCTTCAGCACCAAGGGTATGCAAGGGGCCGTGTTCCATATCAATTACGGCAAAATCAAAGCCGGCTATTCCGCAAATTTCTATGAATGCTGGATAGGCACAATTGACGAATGTTCCTATAACAAATTCACCATTTTTTAGTTTTTGTTTGAGTTTATTATCTTTCATTTTGGTGTTAATTTGTGGTTTGGCTTTCTTGCTAACTTTGGTTTTTTGTCCCAATTACTGATGTTTTTCTGGCTCTGGTTAAATTATATTCCTTTTGGCACGGAAGAAAGTTATAATTTATGGCAACTTTGAAATTTTACAGGGGTGGGATGTTTTTTAACCGCAGATAAACGCAGATGAATAGGATGGGTTTTTGGAATCTGTTCGCAGTCTGTGGGAAAATTTTATGGGGATGGTTTGATGATTTTTTATGTCCCGAACTTCCAAAAAGATACCTGTATAGTCCAGAATTAATAGTTGGGGTCTCTAGCTGACCCAGCAATTACGTCGGAACAAAGCCATTAGCACTTAACCATTTTTCCATGATGAAGCTATCACGTCGCATCTCAAAAAATAAATCTCTTACTAGCCTTATTCTTGCCTTAACATGGCTAATTTCTCTGCTTCCGAGTGCGGGTGCAACTCCCCCTCGCACACCCGATAAAAACGAAAGTTGTGATATTTTAGTGGCCGGTGGGGGTTTGGCCGGTGCTGCTACTGCTTATGAAGGTTTATTAGCAGGAAAAACTGTTTGTTTAACAGAAATTACTGATTGGGTAGGTGGGCAAATTTCTGCACAAGGAACTTCTGCACTGGATGAACGACGGACTCAGCGAAGTTTGTTATTTTATCCGCGTGGGTATTTGGAATTTCGCAAACAAATTGAAGAAAAATATGGCCGGCTTAACCCTGGTGCCTGTTGGGTAAGTGAATCGTGTTTTATGCCTTATGATGGTCACAAATTGCTCTTTGATATTCTTAAAGATGCGGAAGATCGCGGTAATGGCAATTTGAAATGGTATCCTAACACCGTGATTAAGGATTTACAAATTAGCAGCGATGGCAAACAAATAAATAGCGCTATTGCTATTCAACACAAACCGGCTGCCGGCACTCCTCCGATTAATACGGAACCGCTTTCTCAAACCATTGAAGATGCTTATCGCTATGAAAATTCGCGTCGTTTTGATAAAAATATTATCCGTTTTAGCCCGCCCAATCGTCAAGCAAAAACGCCTTGGTATGTGGTGGATGCAACAGAAACAGGCGAATTAATTGCCCTCGCTGATGTGCCTTATAAACTTGGAATTGACCCCCGTTCGGCTGCCGAACCAACCTCATCTAGCACCACCGGCGATCCCTATTGCACTCAAGGGTTTACCTATACCTTTGCCATGCAAGCAACCGAAGAACCGCAAACCCATAAATTGCCAAGTTTTTATGATCAATATGCGCCTTATTACAGCTATGAATTACAGCGTTTAGCAAGTTTTCCCCTGGTGTTTTCTTATCGTCAGATATGGAGTATGAACCCAGATGAAAAACGACCAGCAGATCCAAAACAATATCCCATTTATCCGGGGGATATTTCGATGCAAAACTGGACTTGGGGCAATGATTACCGGCCCGGAACTTCCAAAGATAACCTCATTTTTAGCCGCGAACAATTGCAAGAAACCGGCCAATTAAACAGGGGTAACTGGATGGGGGGACTACGGACAGAAGCGCTGCGAAAAGGAGAGGAAAAAGCAATTGGCTATTTTTATTGGTTGGTGGCGGGAACAACCGATTCCCAGTTAGGAAATAACGTCAAAAAACCCTATCCTAATAATCGCTACCTAAGCGGTTTTGATTCGCCAATGGGAACCGCACACGGACTTTCTAAATACCCTTATATGCGGGAAGGCCGGCGGATTATTGGCCGACCTGGAATTAGCAACCCAGAAGGCTTTATGGTGTCGGAAATTGATATTACTAGAAAAGATTTTCGCCAAGAATGGTATCGCAGCAATTTAGACCCAGAAATGTATCGAGATTTGTGGGTAGGAATGGCCGGTTTGCAAATTCCAGCTATCATTACAGGTCTAGTTTCTGTCGATGATTTAAAACCGCGAACTCGTGCAACTATATTCCCTGATTCGGTGGGAATTGGTCACTATGCAATTGATTTTCACCCTTGTATGCAAAACTATCCTGCGGAGGCGCCGGGGAATAAAGAACGCGAAGGAGAACGTCGCGGTGCTGATCCAAATGCTTATCCTTTCCAAATTCCATTAAGAGCGATGATTCCGCAAAAAATTGATAATATGTTGGTAGCAGGAAAAAGCATCGCAACCAGTCATATTGCAGCAGCAGCTTATCGCATTCATTCCTTTGAATGGTCGAGTGGTGCAGCGGCGGGAGTAACAGCAGCTTTTGCATTAGAAAATAATGTCATGCCTTATCAACTTGTCGATGAACTTCCATTTAAAGAATCGCAACTGGAAGCGCTACAAAAACGTTTAGATGCAAGTGGAAATCCGACCGCTTTTCCGAATACTTCAATTTTTAATGAAGATTGGAAAACCTGGCAATAATTGCTGATTTAATTGCCTAAAATATTAAGAAACTCGCTTTGTAAACAGAAAGCGGGTTTCTCTAAAGTAGTAAGCCTCAACCTACGGAGAATTCACCGGCACCGTAGCATTCACCAAAGTTAAAAGCGGGCCGGTTTGATCCTGACCATTCACCGCCAAATCACTATGACAAAGATAAACTCTTTCCCTGGCACGACACAACAAATCTAACAAAATACGCCGCAAACGAGCCTCATCTTCCCGCGATTGATCCTCACTCATCCAACTTCGACCATTCCAACTTTTTTGAAACAAACCATAGCCAAAACGCGCCGCCTCCCCACTACTTTGCCACAAAGGCGAACCCGCATCTAACCAAAATTGCCAACGATGAAAACGCCGGTTAAAACGATATTGAAAAATCGTCCCCAACGTCACAGCACCCCCTGGCGGCCAAAATTCCAAACCCCGATAAGGATTGGCACTAATTGAACTGCGACGAAGCAACAAAATAAACTCACCCACCGTTACTTCTTCCGCCACATATTCCTGCGGTTGAATTTGTCGCAGCCGTTCATCAACCTGCCAATAATGTTGAGCAATTTCTATTAATTCTCGCAGCGCCGTTACCTGCTCAATTTGTAAAATTTTACCCTTCCATAAAAACTCTTGTATTGCCCGATCCAACACGGAAACAAAACTAGGAATTAAGCGCTGTTGCAATTGATTTCTTTGCTTATCTATCCATCTCAAAATTTCCTCATAAGCAGTTTTTGCCCGATATCCCAATCTATCCCAACGCGGAAACTCCGTCACCGGCAACAAACGCGGAAATTCTGGGTCAGGATGGAAACAATGATCCACCAACAAACCCGCCCGCACCGGATCAATTGCCATCACTAAATTAGCCTCAAACGGCATACTTTCTGAAGTTTCTTCTGGTAAAATATCCAGCGTCTTATCCACAGATTGCCGGCTCAAAATCACCAACATTTCAGCAACCGCATCGCGTTCTACCAACCGGCCCAACCCCGGATAAACCAACCCCAAAAGTGTCAATAACCCCCGAATCATAGGCGAACTCGCCAGCGGTCTTTGTTCATTCAAAGGCTCAACAGGAATGCCATTTTTTGATAAAATTTCCATCAAACTATAACGGGCAATAGCATCCAAACCAGGCGTAATTACAGCAATATCTTTTGCTTCCACTTCTTTTGATTTAATCGCTTTAATAATTACATCTGCCGTTTTTCTCAACAATTGAGAACGCGCCACCTCTTGAATTGATTGCAGCGCCGGATCGGCAATTAAACCCGATGGATAATTATAAACATTTAACACCCTTTCTATAATCGTTTCCCCCAACAAAAAACCCACATTATCAACAGGAGGATTTAACCTTTCCACGACACACCGGCCCGCCAAACCCGCCATATAATCCGGGTCAGCATCCAACCCCAAACGCACCGCACCATCACGGTTAAAAGTAAACAATCCTGGCGCACCTTTATCCAGCAAAAATTCAAATAAATTGCGAGTAATTGCCGGGTATTCATCCACATCATCCGCCAAAACGGCCTCATACCGGCGCGTTAAATGTTGTTGATAAATTGCATCCGTTAATAAATAACGCCAATAAAGCTCACAAATAATCCCATACGTTAACAAACCCCGCTCTAAACACCACCCGCGCCAACGTAAAAGCGACTCACCCATACACTCAAAACAAGCAGGGTTCGGCGAAGTAAATCCACTTTGCTCACTAATACCTTGAGCTAAAATAATAGCGATTTCTTCAATAGGCGTACCACTGGCAGAAGCAAGCTGCATTAAGTCTAACAAGCGACGTACTAAACGCGATTCATTGAGATTTTCTTGACGCAACAAGCCGCTATCTAACTCGCTCCGCCAAAGCTTTGTTGCTAATTCTTGTTCTGTTTCTGGACGCAACCGCATGGGAAACTGTGCCCGCAAATTTAGCTTGCTGATTAATAACGGCCAAAATAAAATAACTTCATCACGAAAAAATCGCAGCGGAGTTGTTGTTTGGGATGGATATTTTCCGCCACTTTGGGAAGCAATTTTATCCGCTAATTCCACCCAACCATTCGCCGCAAAAACTAAAATTCCTGGTGTTTTTGGCAAGGGGGAAAGTTTGACTTTTTTGCCTTCTTGGGATAAGCGGGCGGCCTCATAGGCAGTTTTTCCTTGCATCCAAACGCAAAACTGCTCAACAAGCCGGCTGGTTTTGCCGCTTTGAGTAGGGCCGGTAATCCAAATAGAATCAGTCCGCACGGTAGTTTTTGTGAAAAAGTGAAGGATTTAAACAAGAAAGCGCTCAAAAACACGCTAATTCTTATGGTACTCACAACAAGCGCCGATTTGCTGACATTCCCAGTGAGTTTAGCGCCTTTGTGATTTGGGTGTTATTGCGGACACATTGCCGGCGAAAAAAAGCCTATAATAGCCATCTACCTAAAAATATAAGCTGTTGAGTGGTCGTTCTGTCCTAAACTCGCACTCCCAAAAGAGCGATTACACATCAAAAGCTTGCCATGTTTGCTGTATTTCCAATTACAAAATTTCAGACAAAGTGCCGGAATGACAACACCTAATTTGCGAAATATCAAAAACTACTTCCGCGCCGCCGGACAGTGGATTTCTGAGACGCCTGAAAGAAGTCTTGATGAAGCTTACGAGGCAGCTTTGGCAATTAAAGCTATAGAAAATGAACATTTTAACGGCAACAAAATTTCGCCGGAGTTTGGCAATTACACCGAAAGTGTAATGGCTTATTTTCAGGGAGAACTGAATAAATATTTGAATCAAGCGCGGCTAAAATTATCGGCTTTTAATATGAGCCGATCACTGTTAGGCATACCTTCTATAGCCGCCTCAAAAACCCCAAATAACGGAAACGTCCCTAATGGGTATCATGTAGACCGGCAAGATAAAGCAGCGATTATTTTAGAAAAACTCAATTTTATTGATGAAGTATTGGCGAAATATGTGGAACCGGCACCTCTGACAACCACCCCACCTCCCGCCGTCGCCGCACCCCTAACAACCATCTCCAGCAATGGTTTTACTACCACTGTACCAGCCACAAATTTAAACAGTCCCAGAACCCAAGCTTACGGCTCAACTCGTGATATTAACCCCCAAAAAAGAATCGAAAGCATATCCGATAAAACCAGCTTTCTCCCCCGCTCAATTTTGCGAACCATAGACCGACTCAAGCGAGAATTAGACCCCAAAGCGGAAGAAGAAGTCGTGAAAAACTTCCGCAGTTCCAAGATAAAAACTGTCATTTCAATGAAGTTTATCTTGTTGGTGATTTTAATTCCGCTCCTTACCCACCAAATTACAAAAACCTTCTTTGTAGGGCCAATTATTGACCATTTGCGGGAAGGCAAGCAAGTAGAAATTTTCTTGAATAAAGATATGGAGGAAGAAGCTTTTGCCGAAATTAAGCGCTTTGAAGAAAAGCTAGACTTTCAAGTTCTTCTAGGTACACTTCCGCAACTTTCCCCCGAACAAAAAGAAGAAAGACTTAAAGAAAAAGTTGATGAAATTGCCGAACAATTTCGTTACGAAAGCGCCAGTGCCATTAAAAATGTTTTCTCCGATCTGCTGGCCGGTGTAGCCGTGATTATATTGTTTTTAAACAGCCGGCGCGAAATCGAAATACTCAAATCTTTTATCGATGATATTGTTTATGGACTCAGCGACAGCGCCAAAGCATTTATCATCATTTTATTTACCGATGTTTTTGTTGGCTTCCACTCTCCGCACGGTTGGGAAGTCATTTTAGAAGGCGTTTCTCGTCATCTAGGATTGCCCGAAAACCGGCAATTCATCTTCTTATTTATTGCTACCTTCCCCGTGATTTTGGATACCGTCTTTAAGTATTGGATTTTCCGTTACTTAAACCGTATTTCCCCCTCTGCTGTCGCAACTTATCGCAATATGAACGAGTAAATTTTTTGGGGACACTGTTGCCGGTGTGTCCCCCCTAAATATTAGGGAGGTGGTAACATTCCAATTAAATTTTCAGCCACTTGTAAAAATTCTTGAGCGTGCGTAATTATCTCACTTGCTTGCTCCATTGTCACCGCATTTAACCCCCCATAATCTCCGGCAGTTCTTATCTGTTGTGCGCTAATCAAATATCTGTGAAACTCAACAGGAACTCTGCCGGTGCGGGCAAATTCTCGACCAAAAGCTGAAATAACA
Source organism: Ancylothrix sp. D3o (assembly GCF_025370775.1). NCBI lineage: Bacteria > Bacillati > Cyanobacteriota > Cyanophyceae > Oscillatoriales > Microcoleaceae > Ancylothrix > Ancylothrix sp. D3o. The sequence continues at coordinate 673,646 of NZ_JAMXEX010000001.1, forward strand.
GCCGCATGACTAGAAAATGACATTTCCTCCCCTGCCAAAAACGCCTCCGCAATATAAAACATCGTGTAATAAGCGCGAGATGCTGCATAATCGGAAAAGTTACTATCCAGCAAAAATGTTGCCGCCATCAAGCTTTGACGTGCTTTTAATAGTAATTGCAATTGCTCATCCGTCATATTGCTATTCCCTCTTTCCGAACATTTCTTAATAAAGGACTCAGCCGGTGGCTAAATTCGTTTTCATCCATAAAAACACAACTAATCACCTCATCATTTTCTAATGATAATTCAGCACTAATATAACTGGTTATTTTAATTTCTTCCCCAATATTCACCGGCCCCTTCAGCACCACCAAAACATCAATATCAGAACCAAACTTCGCATCCCCCCGCGCCTGAGAACCATAGAGCACCATCTGCACCAAACGATCTCCATAAAGCCTCTCAAACCGAACTTTTAATTCTTCTAAAATAACTTTAATCTTATCGTTCATTACTAACCAACATACATCTAAATTTTCATCACCATTTTACCTCAAAAAAAATAGTTGCGCCCTCGCAAGAAAGCGCAACCAAGAACCTCTTCAACTAAATTCAACTAAATCAAACCTTGCCCTCTGGGCCGGCGATCTCCATCCATCGTCAGCTTACCATCTTCGCCATCTTGGGTTAACGCAGCCACTTCTTCACGGCGTTGATCTTCTAACTCTTTATTTTCTGCCCGCAAATCGCCCGGTTCATTGATATACATTTCCGGCTCAATCGCATAATTATTCATCAAACCTTCTTGATCAACCGTATAACCTTTCGTCGTATCAATACTTTCTCTGCTAGTTTGATCGTCGGTTACAGCATCTTGATCATGTTCCTTTGAAGGAGTATGCTTAAACCGTTCTCCTTCGCGTTCTTCACGCGCTGCCACCTCAGCAGGAATGATCCCCCGGTCATAATGAGGCGTATCAGTCTGACTATCAATCAACGGATTTTTATTAGCTTCAGCTTTAGAAGTACCTGGTTTCTCAATCATCTTTTTTCCTCAACTTTTTTCAATCACATCTTTAGCTTAAAGTTGAACTCCCCATAGCGCAAACTATCTTAGGGAAGATATTTTTACCTTCTTACCAACTCCCTAAAAACTTTACTAACATTCTCTATAACCAGATATTGATCCTCATTTAAAACTATGTAACGTTGCAGTAAAAAACTTAAAAATTCGCAAAAGCAGTCTGATCCATTGCTACAAAAACCTTTCCCTCACCGCCCCCCAAAACAAAAGCCGAAATCTCTTGAAAATTGCCCCCCTTCCTAAAAAAACTCCACAACTTTACATCCCCCATAAGAAATACCTTAACTACAAACACCCTCACCTAAAAGAAAGAAAAAAACCCCAGCACCCCCCACCACCAGCCAAACTTGATAGCCCACCTAAATAATTAAAAATTAAACATGACAACCCTAAAACATCAAAAACTCACCCAAAAAACCACCCTAAACACCCTATTTTTTAGCGCCTTTTCCCTCAGCACCGGCACCAAAATCGCAACCGATCAACCCGCCAACTACAGACAACCCCTGCCGGTAAAGCACCAAATCCCCCAGAATGGAAAGATGGGCGCGCGTCTTTGCTGGCAAAAAAAAATAGTTTGGATACCACAAAATTAGAGAAAGATTTATTTTGAAAAACTTCCCAGCATCACCCCCATAATTAAAGATAAATTACCTGATCAGCTTTCAAACTACCCCCAATCATAGTTACACAACTTGTTTCCTTTTTTACCGATTCTAAAAACAATTTTAATCCCATAATCGAGTCAACTTCACCCGATTTAATTGCCATTCCAACCGCAGCGCTCACCTGAACCTTAATTTTATTAGGAATATGACGCTGAAGCGGATTATCCTTCGCTTGTTTAATACAACTTTCAATCGCCTCTCGCGCTTGAATAGAATTAAAATATCTCACCGCAATATTTCGAGGCATAGAAAGCGGTTTCTCATCGCACCCAATCACCCCCGAAACATGAACACCAAGCACAATCATGCGATCTGTTTTTGTCATGCTAGGCTTTTTATCTGTAAACATGGGTTGAAAAAGATTAAACATTTTGACACAAAAATAGCTCAAAAAACTTGGAACGGCGGTCAGATCCTTACTGCTCATTGACTTACACCTTTTAACGCAACACCAATTTTTAGCAGATCCCCCAATAGATTCTAGGAGTTAATTTTTCTCAATCTAGCGAGCCGATGTGACAACAAGCTGTCATAGAGTTGTAGAGCTTGTGTCAGCCACCCCCAAAACACCCACAACAAAATCAGCCAACATTTGATAAACTACATTCATTGGTTCAATTCCCAACGCATCCTAACAACACAACAAAACGGCTTCTATGGCAATTCTTCAACTTGAAAACGGCACAATCCAGACAGAAATTGAAAAAATTTCCGCCGAATTAGCCCCCTTAAACATCCGCTTAAATAGCTGGCCGGTGAGCAACACCCCAGAAAGCCAAAACCTCCTCGCACAGCCCGCCCTAAACGAAGAAGAAAAAGAGCAACTTTTGCAAACCCTAGACCATTACTTTCAACAACTCAAAAACACAGAAAACTATCAATCCCGCGATTTAATTGTCATCCATCCAGACACGCCCAACCTCGACACAATGCTCTCAAAATTTGACAAATGCCACACCCACGCCGATGACGAAGTACGCTATATAATCGACGGCGAAGGAGTCTTTGGTTTTGTCCGCCCCGATGGTTCTCAAGTAGAATTAACAGTCCAAGCAGAAGAATACATAAACGTCCCCGCCGGCACCGAACATTGGTTTTATCTAACATCAACCAAACGAATAAAAGCTGTGCGATATTTTATAGGCACAGAAGGATGGACACCCGAATACACCGGCACCCCCATTAATATCCGCAGATTAGCCACCGTTTAACTAACATCAAAAACCCGGTTTTTTAAATTTTTAATAAACCGGGCTTCTCAATGTCCCCTCCTTAATTTCTCAAATGTTCCTAGAAGTAGACTATCAATTTACCCCAGAAATAGACCCAAACCGGCAAGCAAAAATCATCGCCATTGGTCAAACCGCCGGCACCTGGGATACCAGTTTTTCCCACCGCGAAACCACCTTAAAATCCCACCTTGCCGAAGTCGGAAATATCCGCACAGAAGCCACAGGCCACCACATCGCCACCATCCATTTTCCCCTCGCAAATATAGAAAACGACATCCCAAGTTTATTAACCATGATCTTTGGGAAATACTCAATGGCAGGGCCGGCAAAAGTTATTGCAGTAAGACTCCCAGAAAACTATGGCAAAAAACCCAAACTTGGCATCACCGGCATCCGCCAACATCTAAAAATTTATGATCGTCCCCTGATCATGGCAATCTTTAAACCCGCCTTGGGACTAACCGCCGAAGATCACGCCGCCATATTAAAAGAAGTCGCCTTTGCCGGTTTAGATATCATCAAAGACGACGAAATAATGGGCGACATAGAAACTGCCCCAACCCTGCAAAGATTAAAAGCCTGCCGGCAAATTTTAGACCAACTAAAACAACAAACCGGACGCACAGTTTTATACGCCACAAACGTCACCGGCCCAAACCCCTTAGACATGGCAAAACGCCTCGTTCAAGAAGGAGCAAATGCCCTACTTTTCAATGCCTTAACCTATGGCTTTTCTGCCCTCGAACAACTCACCAGCGACCCCGAAATAAACGTCCCCATTTTTGCCCATCCAGCCCTTGCCGGTGCCCTTTGCGCCGCCCCCGATCATGGCTTTGCTTACTCAGTCATATTAGGCACATTCATGGCTCATAGCGGCACCGACGCCGTACTCTATCCTGCCCATTATGGCAACCTACCTTTTCAAGCAACAGAAGAACAAAAAATCCGCGATTTCCTACGCCAAAAAAACGTCTTTCCCGTCCCCTCCGCCGGCATCCATCCAGGTATAGTACCCAAAGTTTTAGCAGACTATGGAAACGACGTCATATTAAACGCCGGCACCGGCATCATGGATCACCCAGACAACCCCGCCAGCGGCGTTCAAGCCTTCTTTGAAGCCCTCGAAAAAACCACACCAAACCAACCATTCGACCTCGAAACCTTACCCGCCGGCCCCCTGCGTCGCGCCGTCGAAAAATGGGGAAACCAATAATTATCAAATTTCCACAAAATAAACCCATGAAAAACCCAAATAAAATCATATTCTGTGATTTTGACGGCACAATAACTGCCGAAGAAACCTTCGTAGCAATGTTAAAACATTTCACCCCCGAACTCTCAGCCAAACTCATGCCAGAAATGTATGAACTCCGCCTCACCTTACGCCAAGGAGTCAGACAACTACTGGAATCAATCCCCTCAAAAAAATACCCCGAAATCTTAGAATATAGCAGCACAAAAAAAATCCGAACCGGCTTTATAGAACTGCTCGATTATCTTGACAGCCAAAACATCCCCTTCATCGTCGTATCTGGAGGCTTGCGAGGCATGGTAGAAACCGTTCTTGGGCCCCTCAAAAATCGCGTCCAAGCCATCTACGCCGTTGATGTTGATACTAGCAGCGAATACCTGCAAGTCAAATCGCCCTTTGAAGCCGGCAACGAATTAGTTTCAAAAGTCTCAGTCATGGAAAAACACCCCACAGAACAAACCATCGCCATCGGAGATTCCGTCACCGACTTAAACATGGCAATGGAAGCATCATTAGTATTTGCCCGCGACCGGCTCATTCACTATTTAAACGACCGCGAAAAACCCTACATTCCCTGGGATAACTTTCTTGATATTCGCAATTACCTCAACAACAACCCTTAATTTTGTTGAGACTAATTTAGCCTGACTATCCCAAACAAATCTCCCAAACAAAATAAATTCATCCACACTATTTCAAACCTAATGAATTTTGATCCACGCCAACAACTCATCGAAGCCGCCGGCCTATTTTATGCAAAAAATTGGATGAGCGGAACCGCCGGCAACCTCTCCGCACGCCTCAACGATAACAGCTTTTGGATCACCGCCAGCGGCAAAAACAAAGGCGAATTAACCCAACAAGATTTTATCCGCCTCGCCCTTGATGGAACCATCCTAGAAAAACCTACAACCGACATTAAACCCTCAGCAGAAACCAGCATCCACCAAGCAATATATAACTTAATTCCAGAGGCCAAAGCTTGTTATCATGTTCACTCCATCGAAGCCAATTTAGTCTCACGTTTCACAGAAAAAAACACCCTAACCTTACCTCCCATAGAAATGCTCAAAGGCTTAGGAATTTGGGAAGAAAACCCCCACATAGAAATGCCCCTCTTTGACAATTATTTTCACGTCCCCGACATCGCCGCAGAAATCACACAAACCTTTGCATCAACCCCCCCAAAAATACCCGTCCTACTCATCCGTAATCATGGCGTTACAGTATGGGCAAATTCCACCACAACCGCCCGGAATTATATCGAAATCATCGAATATATTTTCCGTTACATGATCAGCGCCCGTCAACTCAACTTAGCCTAATTATTTCTAGCTTTTTCCCCTCACTTCACAGAAGGGGCTAGGCGCTGGCCTCAAAGCACCAAACAAAAAATTTAGAGACATCTTAAAAACTTCCCAATTGCCAGCCGGTCTGTTAAAATCAGGCAAAAAGAAATAATCACGTTCAGGAGCAAAAAATATGTCCAAGTTTACTCGAATTCTTTGCATAGACGGCGGTGGAATTAGGGGGATTATACCCGGACAAATTTTAGTAGTTTTAGAAGAAAAAATCAAACGACGCACCGGCAACGCCGACGCCAAAATAGCCGATTACTTTGACTTCATAGCCGGCACCAGTACCGGAGGAATATTAACCTGCATTTATTTATCTCCCGATCCTGCCGATCCCACTCGTCCCCGATTTAGCGCTAAAAACGCCGTTGATCTTTACCTAGACAGAGGCCAAGAAATTTTTTCAACAACCCTCAGCAAAAGAATCAAATCAGGAAACGGTGTTTTTGATGAAAAATTCGACTCCGTAAACATAGAAAGAGTCTTAGGAGAGTATTTTCATAACACAAAACTCAGTCAATTAATCAAACCCTGCTTAATTACCGGTTACGACATCCAAGCGCGCCAAGCCCGATTTTTTACCCAACACGACGCCGCCAAAGATCCAGAACAAAACTTTCTTGTCCGAGAAGTAGCCAGAGCAACTTCAGCCGCCCCAACCTTTTTTGAAGTAGCAAAAATTACCTCCATGACAAACAAAACCTATCCCCTCATAGATGGAGGAGTATTTGCCAACAACCCCACCCTTTGCGCCTATGCAGAAGCACGAACAAAACTACAAAGAAAACCTACTTTAGAAGATGCCTCCACCGGCAACCCCACCGCAAAAGATATGGTCGTATTATCCCTGGGAACCGGCGACGTAAAAGAAGCCTACGAATACGAAAAAGTCCGAGATTGGGGCCAACTTCAATGGGTAGTCCCCCTCATAAACATCATAATGACCGGCGTAGCAGAAACCGTAGACTTCCAAGTTAGACAAGTCTTTGATACCACCAAAAAACCCGAACAATACCTCCGAATCAACACAGTTATCCCCAATAAAAGCCCCCTCGCCCTCATCGACAACGCCACCCCAGAAAACGTCAAAGCCCTCCGACAACTGGGCAACAAAACAGCCTCAGAAAACAGCGAAAAACTAGATCAATTCATCGACTTTTTACTTTAAAAACCAGGGTGGGACATACCCACCCAAACCAACCACCTCAAAAACCCCTTGCGTGATAAAAAACCTCTCCCCCTCATCAAATATCCCCCTTCCCAAAACTCCTCATGCTCCAAATTAAACCCCTAGAAAAAATACCCTCAAAAGAATTCACCGAAGCCCTAAAAATTTACACTCAAGCTTTCCCCCCCAACGAAATAATCCCAACCGAAATACTAGCAAAAGAACTGCAAAACAAACCAGAAAGAATATGGATAGCAGAATTTAACAACCAAATCATCGGAATGGCATTAATTTATCCCTTCAAAACTTCTAACCTTACCCTTTTAGGATACTTAGCCACCGATCCAAACTTTCGCTCCCAAGGAATCGGTACCCAACTCTTAAAAAGCTTAACCACCCACTATCCCCATCTTCTCCTAGAAGTTGAACATCCCAACTATGGCACCAACCAACAACAACGCCAACGCCGTATTAACTATTACCGCCGGTGTGGAGCAAAACAACTAAAAAACGTTCAATACATCCTCCCCGCACTCTCAGGAGAAACCCCCACAGAAATGCTTTTTTTCATCCTCCCCCCACCCCCCGAAAAAACCCTCACCGGCACCCTCATCAAATCCCTGATCAAAGAACTTTATATCGACCTCTATAACCAACCAGAAAATCACCCCTTACTCACCCAACTGCTCAATCAAAACCTCCCCGAAACCATCGAACTCATTTAAACCCTATCTTGCATCACCCGTTGATAGCGAACCTGACAAGGATTCCCCGAACAAACCATCCCCGCCGGCATACTTTTAAAAACACTACTTCTTGCCCCAATCATCGAATTAGCCCCAATATTCACCCCCGCCGCCACAAAACAATCAGCCGCCACCCAAACCCCATTACCCACAACAATTTCCCCCGTCATCAAACCAAAAGCCCGATCTTTAAAATCGTGATTTCCCGTACACAAATAACACTTTTGAGAAATCACACAATGCCGGCCTATTTTAATTTTATCCAAACTATAAAAAACCACATCATCACCAATCCAACTATAATCCCCTATTTCCACCTTCCAAGGATAAGTAAAACGAGCCGTCGGACGAATTATCACCCCCACCCCAACTTTCGCACCAAAAAACCGCAACAAACCCCGCCGTAAAAAATGAAAAGGTTGCGGACTAAGCGGAAACACAATTGCCTGCACCAACCACCACAAAAAAATATACCACCCAGGCCGGCCCCGATCAAACCAAGACTGATCATAACGTCGTAAATCAACCCAAGCCTCCCCATCCTGCAAAGGCATTTCTTCACTTAATTTAAAATCGCTCATCACCGCTCCGACTCATTGGGTATAGCACTTTTAGAACTCTTATTCAACTTTCCCCCAAACCGGCGCAACTCATAAAGTTTCACCCCAATTTGATACTCATACTGACTCAACAACCGGCCATAAATATAACCCGCTTTGCCATCCAAAAAACCAAACTGAATAAAATAAAACATAATAAACCTGAGCAAAGGCTTACAAGGAAGCCGCACCCACACCGTCTTCAAAAACCGCTTACGCTGAACAGCATTGCCAAAAAAATTAGCCCCAATTGTCCCCGAATTATCCTTAACAGCCAGCAAATTGTAATAAACCTTCGCATCCCAATTAGAATAACGATTATGGCGCTCAATCCAATGATAAATATCCCTATAATCTTCGTGGATCATATCCTGCTTTAGATAACCGGCCAGCCCTTCTAAAATAACGTGTTCGTGAACCTCATTATCCCCCGTATTCGGAATTTCCTCCGTATTTAAATTTTCATAGCGACCCAATTTATGCTGAAACAAACGTAAATTCCAATCAGGATATTTCCCACCGTGCCGAATCCAAGTACCCAAAAAATAAACCTGACGATTCAAATAAAAACCCTGATAATTCTTATTTTGGATCGCCAACTCAATCTCATCCCAAAGTTCAGGAGGAATCCGCTCATCGCAATCAACAATCAACACCCACTCATTGCGAAAAGGCAAATTTTCCAAAGACCAATTCTTCTTTTTTGGCCAGCGACCATTAAAATAAAATTGAACCACCTTTGCCCCAAATTCTTCGGCAATTTCACAAGTACGATCCTTACTTTGAGAATCAACCAAGAACACCTCATCAGCCCTCACCAAACTGCTCAAACAAGCCGGTAAATTTAGCTCCTCGTCTTTAGCAGGAATGAGAACAGACACCGGAATTTTAGACACATTTGCGATCATAATATCGAAAGTTTTAGAAAAATCTGGCATTGACAAAGCGCTACGAAGCACAAGCATTAGCAAAAAAAATCATTCCTGCTTAACCTGTCTATTTTTTTGGCCTCCCAACAAAAAACCCCCCACCACAGCGCTCAAATAACCAACTTGACCGTAACAATAAACTAAATTATCAAAGCATAAAGCCGGATCTTGAAAATATTTCAAAGATTTGTAAAGCCCCCGCACAAAACGCTCCCCACCCCGTCCAAATTGCCCCAAACCGGCCTCCCCCGCCAACTGCTCACGGTAACACTCACTAATTCCCTGCCACCAACCCCGACGCAGAAACCAAGAACGCCGAATTCGCTCAGGTGCAACATTATGGCCCACCACAGCATCCGGCAAATAAGCCACCTGCTTTGCAAGTTTTAGAGCCATTTCCGTAACTTGCAATTCTTCATTAGACAATAAGTTTTTGCCAACTCTCCCCAAATTCACATCAAAACCCCCAATTTCTTGCCAAAAAGAGCGACGAATTGCATAATTTAAACCTCTTGGAGTTAGACTTGGCTGCTCAATATAAATCATTTTTTCTCCCAAATCATAAGCTCCTAAATTTTCCGCTAAACCCGCCGAAAGCCACTTCGGTGAAGTCAAATTATCCGGCCATAATAACGTTACTTTTCCACCGGCCACCACCACGTTTTGATAAATTTGAAACGCCCGGTATAAGCATCCCAACCAATTTTTACTCGCCACCGCATCATCATCCAAATAAGCTAAAATTTCCGCCTCCGCCATCTGCGCTCCTCTATTTCTGGCCACCGAAAGCCCCACCACCGGCTCCCAAACATACCGCAACCGCCGGTTCCCCAGTCTTTGATTCACGACTTCTTTTGTATCATCACTTGACGCATTATCTATTACCAGCACCTCAAAATCCTCAAAATCTTGGCATAATAAACTATCAATTGCAGCCCCTAAATAGCTGCTACGATTGTAGGTACAAATAATCGCAGAAATCTGCGGTTTTGGCATAAACTTTCTCGGTTGAAAAAATGAGCGCTGTTGTTTGTCGTCACCAGTGAGGTTGCCATGCCTAGAAGGGGCGGATTTTTCCATCCGAACCCCAACTTTCATACAACCCCGATGCTCCCTCGCTGATAATTAACCATTAGGTAATATCAATCTCAGTTTAACCTTACTGCACGCTGATCCTAGTAGTGAAAAACCAACTCAGCCTTGTAACCGGCCCCGCACGCTCTGGCAAAAGTGAATGGGCCGAATATCTCGCCCAAAATTCCGCCAAGTCAGTCATCTACCTAGCCACCTCTACCCTTGACGCCTCCGATGGCGAATGGATCTCTCGCATTGATCTCCACCGCCAGCGACGACCGGCCAATTGGACAACTGTAGAAGTGCCGGTGGAACTGTCAGCCGCACTCCGCCTCAATGCCGGCCCCGAAAATTGTCTACTCGTGGACTCGCTTGGCACCTGGGTAGCTAATCTTTTAGAACTTGACAATGCCTCCTGGGAGTCTACCCTCAGCGATTTAATTTTAAGTGCCGGTCAACTAGCGGGGGAAATTATTTTTGTAGCTGAAGAAACCGGCTGGGGAGTGGTGCCGGCCTACCCTGCTGGCCGGTTATTCCGTGACCGCTTGGGAACCCTCTCTCGTCGCTTAGGAACCATCGCTGATGCGGTTTATCTTGTTACTGGTGGTCATGTTTTAAACTTGAGTTTATTGGGGCATAAATTGCCGGGGAGCAAATGATCAACCGCTACGTTATTGAAAAATATTTTTGCCTTGCTCAGGGTTTTTTAAGTCAACTCTCTTTTCGGGTTCGCTATCATAGAAGCAAGTGATCAACTTGCCTTGTTTTGGTCTTTCTTAAGATAAACCGGCCTGATGCCAAACCGTTGAATAAATCTTAAGTCTTTCTTAAATTTCCAGCCCTTCGACTCAAACAAAGTCAAGATGGGTTACGACTTTTGGAACTTTTTATGATTTTTAAAAAGATGACAGCAAGCTTGGCTGTTTTTTAAGCGCCAGCTTTTTCCAAAAATTATCTATCCTAAAAGTAAAGTCTTGAAAATGTGGAGATTATCTTCGCCAAAACAGCGTAAATTATTAGATAAATTAGATGAAAGTTGCTAATCTTTAGCTAAGAATGACTAAAAATAAAGTTATTCTCGCCTTGGTCATAGGAGCCTCCTAAGATTTTGAAATTTTTGGTAATAATTCCTCCTTTAAACTCAACCAAAACCGAAAAATGTAAAAAATTTAATAAACATAAAACTAAGAACTTAAAACTCTTAAAAAATCCATCTTCAATCGCCCACTTATATCCACCCCAACTCAATTATTTATGGCATCAGAACATCAAATCAGACAATATCTCGCCTATTGGCTTCAGTTAGGGAAAAAAGTTGTTATTAACAACGGAAAACAACCCTTATTACCGGAACCAGTGATCGAAGGCGACCGTTACAGCAAAGAATTTGAAGAATGCTGGCAAAAAATCCTTGACCCCAGTTCAGGAGACTCTTACCTAGAAGGTACAGAAGAAACCATCAAAGAACTACTCACACCGGCCTGGGAAATGATGATTTGTGCACGCTGTCCCATGCCGGTACCGGTGCGCGTCCAAGGAATGCCAGCAGCAGTGTGTCCTTGTCATAACCTCCTCAACTGGCCGAACACAGAACTACCCTTACCGCGACCCCCGATCAGTTCCCAAAACCACCTAACGGTGATTCGCAACCGCTTACTGAGAACCGCCCAAAGCCCCCAAGATCCGCAAGAACCACAACCGGCCCATAAATTCGGTACGCTGATTCCATTGTCATTAGATTTTCCAGGCTGTCCGGGGGAAAGCACCGGCCCAGACGACCATCATCAAGACACAGCACAAAGCGGTTAAAAAAGCCTATTTACTAGGCACTAAAGACTCGCGCCGGCGCGGAACCTCATAACTCAGGAAATCATAAGCCATCATAGTTTTGGGAAAAATCGCCCGCGCCTCTTGCAGCAAATCATCCAAAACCTGAGTATTTCCGGGGGCATAGCGCGGACTAAAATGCGTCATAATAAGCTGCTCAACCTTGGCATTTAAAGCCACCTGCGCCGCCATCGTCGAAGTCGAGTGTAAGCGGTCAATAGCCATTTGAGCATCTTGGTGAGAGAAAGTTGCCTCGTGGATTAAAACATCAGCATCACGCGCCAACTCAACAGCCCCCGGACAATAAACAGTATCAGTGCAATAGGCAATTTTGCGGCCTACTTGCACCGGCCCACATAAATCGGCCCCATTAACTTTGCGGCCATCTGGCAGAGAAATCACTTCACCGCGCTTAAGTTGAGCATAAACCGGCCCTGGGGGGATACCCAAAGCCTTAGCTTGTTCGACATCAAAATGACCTGGCCGATTTTTTTCCTCAATGCGGTAGCCAAAAGCCGTAACGCGATGTTCCAGACGACCGCAAACTACCACATACTCATCATCCTCATAAACCACCCCAGGGCGAACCGAATGAACTTTAATCGGATAAGAAAAATGAGTATGAGAATAACGTTGACAAGAGCGGAGATAATCTTCTAAACCCGTCGGCCCATAAATATCAATACGATTGGGATTGCCGGCCAAACCAATACTCGCCAAAAGCCCCATCAAGCCAAAAATATGATCACCGTGTGTATGGGTAATAAAAATCCGGCGAATTTGACTAACCTTGAGATCGCTCCGTAAAAATTGATGCTGGGTGCCTTCGCCACAATCAAACAGCCAAACTTCCGCACGTTGGGGCAAACGCAAAGCTACGCCCGAAACATTCCGAGAGCGTGTGGGAACACCAGAGCTAGTACCTAAAAATGTAATTTGCACGTTTTTTGGCTAAACAGAAAATCAAGGCAATCGATGAAAACTTAAAGAGGGATGCCGACAACGGCCATTAATTTTGCCCCTCCTGTCTGGAAAAATTCTAACACTTGAAAGCCGCACCCTGCCTATTTCTGGCTTTCTATCAACCCCATAACAGTCTTAAATAAAGATTGTTGTGAGCGAATGGGACAGCTTTTTTTTATTTGGGGAAGCATTTCATTTTTGTAATGAGCGGAAGCGGGGGGGAAATTTTTTGCCATCAATGACTGGCATTTTGGCAATTTTGGAACCAATAAGTTAGATTCTTTGGCGCTTATCGGGTTTGTTTTTTCCCCATAACCGCCTCTGGGGGAGCAAACCGGCACTCCTTTACTGATTTGTCTTTTATGGGAGAAAATTTTGAGCCAAACAACGGCCACGCGCTCATTCCCCAGGGAGATCGACGCTTGAGAGCAAGGAGTCATAACAAAAAGCGATCACTAAAATGCGTTGTGTCCTCACAGTGGTCGATAATGAAAAACTAGCCGTCACAGACATAGGGGAAGCCTGCGGCTTGTATCTCGATCCCCCTGGATAGTAATTCATGCAACTGCGAAAACTCCAACGTCGGACAAAAATAGTAGCCACCATTGGCCCTGCCACCAGTAGCCCAGAGGTATTACGGGCCTTAATCGAGGCCGGTGCCAATACCCTGAGACTTAACTTTTCTCACGGCTCTCACGACGATCACCAGCGCAGTATCCGTTTGATCCGGCAAACTTCCTTTGAACTCAACCAGCCCGTCGGTATTTTACAAGACTTACAAGGCCCAAAAATTCGCTTAGGCCGGTTTGAAAATGGTTCTATCGTCCTCCAAAAAGGCGATCCATACATTTTAACCAGTCACCCAATGCCCGGAAATCAGAAAATGTCTTGTGTCACCTACCAACTTCTCGCGGATGAGGTGCCGGAGGGGGCCACGATTATGCTGGACGATGGTAAAGTCGAGATGCGCGTCGAAAAAGTTGACCGCGCCGCCAAAGAGTTGCACTGCCGGACTGTAGTCGGCGGCCCTTTATCTAATAATAAAGGTGTTAACTTCCCTGGTGTTTATCTTTCGATTAAGGCATTGACTGATAAAGACCGGCAAGATTTATTGTTTGGTCTTGATCAAGGTGTTGACTGGGTGGCGCTGTCTTTTGTCCGCAACCCCGAAGACGTCCTTGAAATCAAGGAAATTATTTCCAATGCCGGTAAGCAAGTGCCGGTGATTGTCAAAATTGAAAAGCACGAAGCCATTGAGCAAATGGAAGCGATCTTATCGCTTTCTAATGGCGTGATGGTGGCGCGGGGCGATTTGGGGGTAGAGTTGCCGGCAGAAGATGTGCCAATTTTACAAAAAAGACTGATTACTACGGCCAACCGGCTCGGCATTCCGGTGATTACGGCCACCCAAATGTTAGACAGTATGGTAAATAACCCCCGCCCCACTCGTGCCGAAATTTCCGATGTGGCGAATGCAATTTTAGACGGCACCGATGCGGTGATGCTCTCTAATGAAACGGCGGTGGGTAAATATCCGGTGGAAGCTGTCGAAACAATGGCCCGCATCGCGGTTCGCATTGAGCAAGAAGAAATTACTCAAAATGTTTCGGGTAAGGAAACTAAGGGCCGATCTATTCCTAATGCCATTAGTCAAGGGGTTGGTCAAATTGCTGAACAGCTTAATGCTTCTGCAATTATGACTTTAACTAAAACCGGCGCTACCGCTCGCAATGTCTCGAAGTTTCGCCCCTATACTCCCATTTTGGCGGTGACTCCTCACGTTGATGTTGCCCGTCAATTACAATTGGTTTGGGGTGTGAAACCTTTGCTGGTGTTGGATTTGCCTTCGACTGCCCAAACTTTTCAAGCGGCTATGAGTGTGGCTCAAGAGAAGGAGTTGGTTTCTGATGGCGATTTGGTGGTGATGACTGCTGGTACTCTCCAAGGGGTGGCCGGTTCAACTGATTTAATTAAGGTTGAGGTTGTAACTGCTGTTTTGGGTAAGGGCACCAGTATCGGTCAAGGTGCTATTAGCGGTCGCGCACGGGTGGCCAACACCCCGGCGGATGTGGGCAATTTTAATGCTGGCGATATTTTGGTTGTCCCCCGCACTGGTGCTGAGTTTGTCGAGGCGATGCGAAAAGCTGGCGGTGTGATTACTGAAGATGACAGTCTTACTTCTCATGCGGCTGTGATTGGTTTGCGTCTTGGTGTGCCGGTTATTGTTGGAGTCAAAAATGCCACGAAAACAATTCGCTCTGGAGCCATGTTAACGCTGGATATGCAGCGGGGTTTAGTCTATTCTGGGGTGATTGGTTTAAACCAAAATGGCTTGACTACTTAAATTTTTTGCAGATTGCTGGATACAATTTCCAGCAATCATGCTATAATCAACAATTGTGAATGCCGATGTAGCTCAGTGGTAGAGCACTCGATTCGTAATCGAGCGGCCGTGAGTTCAAATCTCATCATCGGCTTACTAAATCTGTAATGCAAACCCTAGATTCCATAAGGTTTCTAGGGTTTTTTCGTTTCTTACAAGTCATAGGAGACTTGTTACCAACATCCGAAAACTGGTAAGAATTCCATGAAAATGACTACGAAATGACTACGGCAGTCAACTAAGATGGAGGAAGATCATCTGAACTAGAGGGGTTTTGGTTATGCAAAGCGGTCGCTATGCCTCTAAAGGATCGGTAAGTATTGAAAATCACGAAGGTCGTCTTAGGCTGCGCTTACCTCGTCAACTCTATGGAGGTAAGCAGAAGTATTTAACGCTCGGTTTAGATGACACTCCTGGAAATAGGGTGATCGCTCAAGCAAAGGTTAAGCAGATTGAATCGGATATCACCTATGAGCGGTTTGATCTAACGCTTAACAAGTACCGTCCTGAGCACATGAGGATGGTCAACGCTGAACAGACCGCAACCTTCACAGATAAAAATCTCAAGGAAGTGTGGAGAGAATTTGCAGCAACCAAGAAGAACAACTGTGCGCCTGGTACTTGGAAGAACGGCTATATGGTTATTACCAGCCACCTGAGCAGATGCCCTTACAACACAGTTGACGACGCTCCAAAAATTTCAGATTGGGCCCAGGCAAATCTCACACCAGATACAGCTAAACGGTTTCTCATGCAGTTATCCGCTTGCTGTAACTGGGCAGTTAAATTAAATCTTGTCAGGAAAAACCCCTTTGATGGGATGGCTAGTGAGATCAAAATAAAGAAGAAGAGTAACGAAGATAAGGAGATTGATCCGTTTACTGCTGATGAACGTGATCGAATCATTGAAGAGTTCTCGAAAAATCGTTACTACTCCTACTATGCCAACTATGTCAAATTCTTGTTCTATTCAGGTTGCAGACCGTCTGAAGCTGTTGGACTGCAATGGAAACATATAAGCCCTGACTTTACTACTATTACTTTTGAGCAGTCAGTGGTAATGGGAGCAAATGGATTAGAGCTAAAGAAGGGATTGAAGACACAAGACAGGCGAGCATTTCCTATCAACTCACAGTTAAAGGAAATCTTGGGAGCAATTGGTAGGCAAAATTCTGAAGCATTAGTCTTTCCTGCGCCCGAAGGTGGATGGATTGATATCCACAACTTTAGAAATAGAGCATGGAAGAGAGTCCTAAGCAATCTTGATATTAAGTATCGCAAGCCATATCAAACACGCCATACGTTCATCACTTTATGCGTTTTGGCAAATGTACCAGTGAAGAGAATCGCTAGTTGGGTAGGCAATAGTCCATCTGTCATCATGCAGCATTACACAGGAAAGCTTGATCACATACAAGTCCCAGAAATTTAGTTGAAAGCCCATTGCAAAATTGTAAAGAACTAGAAGCTACTCTTAAATCCCCGTTGCTGGATACCTTTCAACCTTGATAGAGAGTATTTTGAAATTCTCAGAATATTTTTAATAAAATTTTTTAGAAATAAAAAATACTCTCTATCGTAAAGGTTTAATATTAATTCTTGAAAATAAAACTACAAAATAATTGGTATAATAGCACTGTCTTATCAGTTCATTATAGATTTGCTAATGAGTGAAAAAAGTAAAAAATTTCTTACTTCACAAATAAACAAGGTCGCTGTGTTTCGTCAAGCACTAACGTCCGAATCCCCCAAAGGGACAGGTAGCCTAGCTACTCGCATGAGATTATTAAGAACTCCTGTAAGGCTTGTTATGTAGACTTGCTGAGCAGTTTAGGGGGATTGTCTACCTGTCCTGAGTATTGACTACGGACTGACTACGATCAGCTTCTTAGAAGTGAGATCGATTTCTTAGAAGTGAGTTCGGCTTTGTTTTTTAGCAGTCCCGATAACATACTCGGTCTTTGGCTCCGTGCAGGTATCCCACTACATACTCTGGATTTTTGGAGTTTTGTCTTTGGTGTGTGTATGCGTCTTTATATCCCTGCTGGAAGTCAGGCGAGTTGAGTAAGCCTTTGTTCGTTTCTAAACAAGGTAGGTTATAGGTTTTATTGAGGCTATTAGTGTTGAGTTGCATGGTTATTATCCAGGGTTCGTTTGGTAGTTGGGGATGGCTTTGTTATTGGCTTGGGATGCCAAAATCAAAGCGTTTCGGAATTCGTCAGATGAGAGTGCTTATATGGGCCTGTCTCTTGGTTCTGACTAGGGATCTTTTCTTAAATGAAGCATTTTTATTTTGCAACGGCAACTATTCCTTGTCAGGATTGCAAAAATTTAACTTGGAGATGAGCAGTTCGCTCACCCGCTTCTTGCCGCTGTCCTTGAGGCTTTCAGGTGTATTGGCTGAATACGGCTATCAATAAATAATCCGATATCTCGGCAATTTTCTATGGTTATCCAAATATTATTTGAACTATTCCGGGGCCGGCTTATCTGTCCACTTATCACCCCTTTAAATATTCATCTTCTGCTGAATGATGGGATTTTTAAGCGCCTCCGGCTATCGCATTCTGCTTATGTTTAGCCTGGCTGGCCGTTTGTTAAAATAATTTGACGCTTAAAAAGTAGTTCTTGAAAATCTTCACATCTTGCCGGTGGGCCCAATTCATTGTTCGACAAACTCAAGAGTAATTTAGCTGTCATCTCGGATCAGCCACAATCAAGCCATTTGCCCTTGCTGTTTCCAATCTCAACACCCTCCGTATTTTCACGGATAGAGATACTACGGAGTTAGAGAGGCATAAAAATTAGCGCTTCCTCTGATGGCACAAGGACTATCTAAAGTCAAAATTTTAATAAGTCTACCAGTAAAAGGAACTCTCATAAATGATTCTCACAAACCGGGTTTGCCATCTTCCCAGCGTTTTTCAACCATCGCCCACAACTTTAGAGGATCTGTTTGGCAAAATCCTCCTGTGTGGGTTTATTTCCCACTCCGATAGACACAAGCTGAAAGTGCTACTCCTAGAAGAATCTCTTAGCGATGAGCATCACGCGATCATCAATCGCCTGCTTTACGGAGTCCGGCGAGGCTTTTTGAGGATCACAATGTAAAGAATTATAAAGGAAGGGTGGCAATTTTGGGAACCCCTAAGCAAAAAATTTTGAGTGATGAGCATGAAAAACGCCACCAACGCGCTTTTATCTGCTAAATAGCAGGATGTTTTGATGACGGCTGACTGTGGGCCCAAAAATTTTTGTGCATATAAATACAGAAATGTTTTATGTCAAGGCCGGTGGGGCAAAATCGGTACTTGTAAGTTTTTAATGGTAAAATTATCAACCTCCTATATTTAAATAGGCAACGCAGCCCTATCGGCTCGTGGATGCCCTTATTCGCAACATGACTTCTACCCTTAACCAGCTTAAAGCCCGTTTTGACAAAGCATTTACCGCCGCGTTTGGTGCAGACTTGACCGGCACTGATCCAATGCTTGTGCTTGCGACTAACCCGAAATTTGGCGATTACCAATCAAACGCTGCCATGTCTCTTGCCAAAAAACTTGGCATGAAACCCCGCGATATTGCCCTCCGGGTTGTGGAAAATTTAGAAATATCTGATATTTGTCAACCGCCAGAAATTGCCGGCCCTGGTTTTATTAACCTTACCCTTAAACCGGCCTATCTGGAATCTCAACTTACGGCAATGCAGTCAGACAGCCGGTTGGGTGTTCCCTTGGCAGAAAATCCCCAACGGGTGGTGGTAGATTTTTCTAGCCCGAATATTGCTAAAGAAATGCACGTCGGACACTTGCGGTCTACGATTATTGGAGACAGCATTGCCCGCATTTTAGAATTTTTTGGTCACGATGTTTTAAGACTCAATCATGTAGGTGATTGGGGAACGCAATTCGGGATGCTGATTGCTTATTTAAGAGAGGTTTACCCAGAGGCGCTGACAACAGCCAATGCTTTAGATATCGGGGATTTGGTGGCGTTTTATAAGAAAGCCAAACAGCGCTTTGATGAAGATGAAATTTTCCAAGAAACGGCTCGGCAAGAAGTGGTGAAATTACAGGCCGGTGCTGAAGATACTCGCCGCGCTTGGCAGCTTTTGTGTGAGCAATCTCGCCGGGAATTTCAGGTTATTTATGATTGGCTAGATATTAATTTAACCGAACGGGGAGAATCTTTTTATAACCCCCTTTTAGCGGCGGTGGTAGAAGATTTAGAAAAAACCGGCCTGCTGGTAGAAAATCAAGGCGCAAAATGTGTATTTTTAGACGGATTTTCTAATAAGGAAGGGGAACCGTTGCCGCTGATTGTCAAAAAATCTGATGGCGGTTATAACTATGCGACAACGGATTTAGCAGCTTTGCGTTACCGAATAGAAAAAGATGGGGCAACTCGAATTATTTATGTAACTGATTCTGGTCAATCTTCGCATTTTGCTCAATTTTTCCAAGTGGCAAAACGGGCCGGTTGGTTGCCAGAAAATGTTGAGATTGTTCATGTTCCCTTTGGCTTGGTTTTGGGCGAGGATGGCAAAAAAATTAAAACTCGTGCTGGGGATACAGTGCGATTGAAAGATTTGCTGAATGAGGCAATCGAACGAGCGGAAAAAGATTTACAAACCAGGCTGAAAGAAGAAGGACGGACAGAGGAAGAAGGGTTTATTAAGAATGTGGCAAAAGTGGTGGGTTTAAGTGCGGTTAAATATGCCGACTTGAGCCAAAACCGCAACAGCAATTACATTTTTAGTTTTGATAAAATGCTTGCTCTGCAAGGCAATACGGCTCCTTATATGCTTTATGCTTATGTGCGAGTTCAAGGTATCGGACGGAAGGGAGAAATTGATTTTGATACGGTGGGAGATGAGGCAAAAGTTGTTTTGACGGAAGAATCAGAGTTAACTCTGGCTAAACATTTGTTGCAACTTACGGAAATTTTAAACGGGGTAGAAATTGATTTGCTTCCTCATCGTTTGTGTGAGTATTTGTTTGAGTTGAGTAAAAAGTTTAACCAGTTTTACGAACAGTGTCCGGTGTTGAAAAGTAAAGATGGTTCGGCTTTTGACGAGTCTCAACGGATGTCTCGCTTGATGGTATGCGATTTGACAGCTAAAACGCTTAAACTGGGATTATCTTTGTTAGGTATTTCGGTTGTTGATCGGATGTAATTTATGCACATTGAGCCGGTTACGTTGGGGTTGCTTCTGCTGTTGGGAGGGTTCACCGGCTTTCTGTCGGGAATTTTGGGGGTGAGTGGCGGGTTTTTGATGGTGCCTGCTCTCACTTTGATGGGGGTGCCGGTGGTGAAGGCGGCAGCTACCAGTTTGGTGAGTATTTTTTTGAGTGTTTCTTCGGCAAGTATCCGCACTTGGTTGAGGGGAGATTTTAATTTTCGCGCTTCTTGGCAACTTGCTTTGTTAGGAATTCCGGCGGCTCAGTTGGGCGCTTTTTTGGCCGGTTTGTTGCCAGATTCTTTGTTGTCTGGCGGTTATGCGATCATGCTTTTGGTGACGATTTATTTGATGAATTTACGGCAAAGTTTGTCTGAAAAGTTTAAGGCAGAAGAATCTGTTTCTGATGAGGTTGAATCTGGGAAAGGTTGGGAGTTTGCCAAAATTGGTTTGGCGGCGGGGTTGATGTCGGGGTTGTTTGGCATTGGCGGGGGTATTGTGATTGTGCCAATGGAAATTATTTTTATCGGGGTACCTTTGCCTTTGGCTGTTTCTCACAGTTTGGGGGCGATGGTGGCTATTTCGGCTTCGGGTTTGACTCAACACGCTTTAAATGCTCATGTGTTGTGGTTGCCTGGTTTTTGTTTGGGGGCTGGGGGTATTTTGGGTTCTCAAATTGGTAGCCGGTTGTTGCACAAGTGGCCGGCTAATGTTTTGAATAAGTTTTTACAAGTTTTGTTGTTGGCTTTGGCAGTTTATATGACGGGCCGGTGTTTTTGGGGTTATTTAGTTTAAAATTTTTAGGAAAAAATAAGGGTTGTGGTCTATGCTTGGTATTTTTTAATTAAGAGGATAGGAATTTAACTTTTTATGAAAAAATAGGTGGTGGTGGGATGGAACCCACTCCGTTTTTAAATTAGTAGGATCAGAATATGTCTACAACTTTGCTGCAACTTTTGGCGATTGGTTTGGTGGCTGGGGTGGCCGGTGGGATGTTTGGCATTGGTGGTGGGGCTATTATGGTGCCGGCGATGGTTTTGCTGATGGGGATGGATCAAAAGTTCGCCACCGGCACGTCAATTGCGGCTCAAATTTTGCCGATAGGAATTTTAGGGGCCATTGTTTATTACAAAAACAATAATCTCAATATTTCCCACGCTTTGGTTATTGCTTTAGGGTTGGTTCTTGGTAATTTCGTTGGGGCTTTGTTTGGCAATCAGCCTTATATTAGCAGCGAGTTGATGAAGAAGCTTTACGGTCTTTTTCTGTTTTTGATTGGGTTTCGTTATTTGTTTCCGCAGTTTTTTACTCGGTAGAACAGCGATTAAAAAAAGCCGGTTTTTTAATAAATCGGCTTTGAAAATAATTTATCTTTTTTTTCGCCGCCGGCTGGAACGACTGCTGTTATTACTGCTACTGGCAGATGTTTTATTTGGGTCATTTTGAACGACAGTAGGTTGTGGGTAATAATATCTCTTGCGCCGGCGTTTGATTTCTATCTCTGGAAAGTAACAAGGTAGTAAGGGATAGTTTGACTGCCATTGCCATTCTTCGCATTCTTTTTCTTTTTCCTCATCTTTATTGCTGGTTTCCGCCGGTAGGGGTGTGAGGGCTACTCCCCATTGGTTTAGCAAGTTTTGCGCTAATTTTAAATTATTTGTATCGCCTGTTTCTGTAAAAATTTGAGCGGCTTTTTGGGCGTCGGTTTCGGCTTGACTTACCAATTTGATTTGATGGCGAAGCACAGCCCGATCTAAATAAGCTCTACCGTGATTTGGGTTAATTTGCAAAACGCGGTCTATGTCTTGGATAGCTTGTTGAGAATTGCCTAATTTATGATAAGATAAACCACGACTTAAATAAGCGTCTGCATAGTTGGGATTGAGTTTGATGGCTTGGTCATATTCTTTGATGGCTTGTGGATACTCTCTGCGACTCAGATAAACAAATCCTCTTCCTGCATAGGCTTCTGGGATAGGATTTAAACGAATTGCCAAATTAAGATATTTTAAGGATCGCTCTGTATCTCCTTTTATGACGGCTTCTATGCCCCGATTATTAAAGTCTAGGGCTTTTTTTGATAGTTCTACTCTTTTACTAATGATTGCAAAATTTGAGCGATAATTTGCAAGTTTATTTTGCGCTTGTGGTTCCCAGGGATTCATCGAGGGGATGGTTTGTAATAATGTTATAGCTTGCTGCCATTTTTGTTGTGCTTGCTGCCAAATTTCCGGCGGATGGGGGGGGTTCTGGACTAAAACTGCGGCTTCCATTGCTAATTTTTCCGCTGCTTTTAGGGTTTCTAGGGCTTGGGTGTTTTGCTCTAAAATGTTTAAGCTAGAGCGTAATTCTGGTAGATTTGTTTGTGCTTGTTGGTAAGCAAATCCAGGCAAATTGGGTATTTTTTCAAGATTAGTAATGTTTTGTTTGAGAAATTGTTGGGTGTTTTTTAAAGTTTGAATATCCGAAATGTTTTTAACTTTTTCTGCGCTGGCAATTAGAGTTTTTGATTGAGAAAGGGCCGATGCTTCTTGGGATTTAAAGAAGGTTAAAATGCCGGTGCCAAATAATCCGCCAAGTATTAGGGCAGTAATTAATAGTTTGGGGCGGGAATTGTTTGCTTTTTTGGCTGGGGTTTGGGGGGTTTGGTTTTGCGGCTCAAAACTTTCTATTTTTGGCGTTTCGGGTTTGAGTTGTTGACGCAGTTGCTCTAATTCTGCTTCGATGTCAAAGTCTGGATTGTTGTTAGCCATACACCCCCGCCCGCTAATCACGACGTTTATTTGGGCTTGATCTTACCAGGTTTAAATAGGGCTAACAATGCGTATTTTTACTGAATTTTGGCTCAGGAAGGGTCTGGCTGGTAATGATTAGGGAACGATTCGTTTTTGATATTCTTCCTCGGAGATTAAATCTTCGGGGTTTTCTACACGATCAATAAATAAAATGCCGTCTAAATGGTCGTATTCGTGCTGAAAAATTCGAGCGACAAAATCGGTTAACTGTTGCCGGCATTTATTCCCTTTTCTATCAAAATATTCTACTTCAATTGTTTTAAATCTTGGCACCAAACCCCGCACTCCGGGGACACTTAAACACCCTTCCCAGTCTTTCACAATTTCATCAGAATGGGCGATAATTTGGGGGTTAATCATCGCCGTTGGTTCCATTGTAGAGGCGTGGGGATAACGCAAATTTGGACGCGATGCTACAATAAACAAGCGCACAGATTCAGCTACCTGGGGTGCAGCAATGCCTACTCCGTTTGCCTGGCGACCCGTAGCAATTAAATTATCTATAAGCTGTTGAATGCGCTTGTCTTGAAAATTTGTAACCGGCCCGGCTGAACCTCGCAAAATTGCATCGCCAATTTGACAAATATTGAGAAAAGTCTCCGAACTCATCAGACAAAACTCCACAAATTCGTTATTACCACAATTAGGGGGGAACAGCAACCGGCACAGGGAAAGAAATTTTATGTAAATTTTTGTAAAGTCTGTGAAATTGCTGCGGAAAAGGAGGCAATTATGGGCATGATAAAAAAGCCAGCCCGGATGGGCAATTTTGCCAACTAACCCTAAAGCCAATGCTACAAGAAGAATTAACTCCCTGCGCTAATTTGTTATACCAGTGGATCTTGCGGAAAGTGAGCGGCCCAAGTCTGGTAAAAGTTGATATACGCGACTTTCAAGCATGGAGTGCTGAGTTTAAAGAATTTCCTTACAGTGAAAGAGAAATATTCCAAGCTCTGCGACAGTTAAAACAACTTGAACTTATTAATGTTGCTAAAACCGAACTGACGATTCGGGCAAGAGGCTCCGAGAGCCAAGGAGTTAAACCAAAATTAAATAATGCTAAACTTTTGTTTGGCCGGTTAGCTCTGAATCCTTACCCTTATATAGGTTTGATGGTAGTTGCGTTATGTTTAAGTGCCTTAAAATTTGCTCCACTTCCCCAAACTCGCTCGACTCAACAACCTCAAACTCAAAGTCAAAATTTCCTCAATCCAGGGAATAAATGAGCGATGATGGGGGAGGAGCAAACACTTAATTTTTTTTGCAATTATTCCTAAAGCAATTTCGATAACTGCTCCCCCATCACTCAGGACGCACCGGCATTTTTCCAGGGCGGACTTCTAATTTTACGGGTTGTCCGCTGCGGTTGATTTCAATAGGTAAGGGATTGCCAATTTGAGTGCCTTGGACGATTTGCTGGACATCTTCGGCTTTGGCAACCGGCTTATTGCCAACTTTTTGAATGACATCTCCGGCCCGAATTCCTGCTTTAGCTGCCGGTGAATCTTCGACTATTCGGGCAATAACAACTCCCTGCTGAACGGCAATGCGAATTCCACTGTTTGGGTTGTTGTTGATTTGTTGTTTTAATTCCGAAGTCAGCGTTCGCATTTCAATTCCTAAATAGGGGTGTTCAGCGCTGCCGGTTTTGATGAGTTGTTGAGAAATTTGCTCAACGGTATTGATGGGAATGGCAAAACCTAAACCTTGAGCACCGCTGATAATTGCCGTATTCATGCCAATGACTTCTCCCGCTGCATTGAGAAGTGGCCCCCCGGAATTCCCAGGATTAATGGCGGCATCAGTTTGAATAAAACCAACTCGTTTATCGGGGACACCGACTTGGGAACTTGACCGGCCGGTGGCGCTAATAATGCCGGCGGTGACGGTATTATCTAAACCCATAGGGTTGCCAATGGCAATGGCCCATTCTCCGGGTTGGAGTTGGGTTGAGTCGCCAAAGGCCACGACCGGCAAATCGGTAGATTCAATTTTTACGACTGCAACATCGGTGACGGGATCTTCGCCCAGGACGGTGCCGGTGAAAGTGCGGCCATCTTTAAGCGTTACTTCTACGGTATCTGCACCATCAATAACGTGGGCGTTGGTAACAATTTGGCCTTTCGAGGAAATAATAAAACCTGAGCCGGTACCACGCTCAACTCGTTGGTCTGGCGGAACTTGACCGCGACCAAAAAACCGCCGCAGAGGGTCTTCAAAAACATCAGGCCGGTTGCGGGAAACTGTTCTGGAGGCGTTGATGCGTACCACTGCCGGGCCAACTTTTTCCACTGCTTCAACAATAAAGTTAGAGTCTTGGGAGGTTCTTGATTGGTCGGCGAGTTGTTCTTGTTCAACTTGACGAGCGACGGGAAGCGGAATTTGTTGGGCTGGTGGGGCGTCGTTGATGGAAAATAAACGGGGGTTGGCTTTGATAAGGCGAGTGCCTAAAAACGTCCCACCGGCACCCATCAACAGCAGCAACAGGAAAACCGCCGGTTGCTTCCAAGAGGGTTTTTTAGTGACCTGGCTTTTGCTGGTTGAACTATCCATTACAAAGGTACTCGGCTGGTTGATTGAGTTAAAAAAATTATAGAGACAATCGCAACAATTGCAAGGCGATTGTTGCCTGTGCTTGACTTCATTATAAATGAGAGGGATTCCGGCGCAGTTCGTCAAGGGCTTTGGACATCGATGCAACGCCGCCAAAGGTTGCGGTCGTTTAAAATAAAAAAGTTGGGCACACTCAGCAGTCGAGGAAGCGCGGTGACTCCTTTGGAAACTCTGTGGAATGAAGTTTTAGAGCGGTTACAGCTTCAACTGAGCCGGCCTACGTTTGAAACTTGGATCAAAACGGCAAGGGCGGAACAGTTGGAAAATAACTGTTTGGTGATCCGTACTCCTAACCCGTTTGCGCGCAATTGGTTACAAAAATATTATCTGAAAACGATAGCTGATGTGGTGCGGGATGTTTTGGGAAAAGAAGTGGAAATTTATATCACTACAGAACAAGCTGTTAATGCGGCATCCCAAAATTCGCTAGACTTGGCCGGGGAAACGCAATTATTATGGCAGTCTGCAAGTATTTCTGAACCGGCTTTACTACGCCACAAACCAACGGATCTCAATCCTAAATATGTTTTTTCGCGGTTTGTTGTTGGCTCAAATAATCGCATGGCGCACGCGGCGTCTTTGGCGGTGGCGGAGTCGCCGGGGCGAGAGTTTAATCCGTTGTTTTTGTGTGGTGGGGTGGGTTTAGGTAAAACTCATTTAATGCAAGCAATTGGTCATTATCGTTTGGAAATTGACCCGACAGCGAAAATTTTTTATGTTTCAACGGAAAAATTTACAAATGATTTAATTGCGGCGATTCGTAAAGATAGTATGCAAAGTTTTCGTGAGCATTATCGGGCGGCGGATGTTTTGTTGGTGGATGATATTCAGTTTATTGAGGGGAAAGAATATACTCAAGAGGAGTTTTTTTATACGTTTAATACGCTGCATGAGGCCGGTAAACAAGTGGTGTTGGTTTCTGACCGGCCTCCGAATCAAATTCCGCGCTTGCAAGAGCGTCTTTGTTCGCGGTTTTCGATGGGTTTGATTGCGGATATTCAGTCTCCTGATTTGGAAACTCGGATGGCAATTTTGCAGAAAAAAGCTGAGTATGAAAATGTGCGTTTGCCGCGTGAGGTTGTGGAGTATATTGCGGCAAGATATACGTCGAATATTCGGGAGTTGGAGGGGGCTTTAATTCGGGTTGTGGCTTATCTTTCGATTTCGGGTTTGCCGATGACGGTGGAGAATATTGCGCCGATTTTGAATCCGCAGGGGGAAAAGGTGGTGGCGTCGCCGGCGGCGGTGATGATGGCTGTGGCGGATATGTTTGATGTTTCTATTGAGGATTTGAAGAGTAATTCTCGACGCCGGGAAATTAGCCAGGCGAGGCAAATTGGGATGTATTTGATGCGGTTACATACGGATTTAAGTTTGCCGAAAATTGGGGAGGAGTTTGGGGGTAAGGATCATACGACGGTGATGTATAGTTGTGAAAAGGTTGCTTTGTTAAAAGATAGTGATCCAACGATGGCGCAGACTTTGAGGCAGTTGGCTGATAAAATTGGTTTTATGACTCGCCAAAATTAGTTGGGAGGGTTTAGTGAGGGTTTTTTATGTGTTTTTAATGCAGAGGTGGAGGGGGTTGGCTAGAGGGGGTTTTTGTAAGGTGTTTTAAGGAAAGAAAGTGGTTTTTCCACAGGATGAGGGTGGTTGGGGTTTAGATGGAATGGGGGTTTGAGTGGTTTTTCCACAGTTTCCACAGGCTATTGTGAGTGGGGGTTGGGTTTTGTTGATGTGTGGTTTGGGGATGGCGAAGGGTGATAGTATTTTTTTCCGGGCTTTTTTGCTTGGTTAGGTTTTGTGCTGTTTAAGGTAGTAATCAGTTAGGGTATTTATGAAGTTGGTTTGTGCTCAAAGTGATCTCAGTTCGCATCTTTCTTTGGTGAGTCGTGCGGTTCCTAGTCGTCCAACTCATCCGGTTTTGGCTAATGTTTTGTTGACTGCGGATGCGGATACGCAGCGGGTTCAGCTAACGGGTTTTGATTTAAGCCTTGGAATTCGTACTTCTTTTCCGGCTACTGTGACGACGGGGGGGGCTATTACGTTGCCGGCTAAGCTTTTAAATGATATTATTTCTCGTCTTGCGGATGGGGAAATTACGCTGGATGATGAATCGCCTGCTGTGGGAAAAATTGCGGGTCCAGAGGTAGGAATTGTGGCGACTATTACTTCAAGTTCTGGTCGTTATCAGGTGCGAGCAATGGGTGCGGAAGAGTATCCTGAGTTGCCGGTGATTGAGAATGAGGTTTCGGTGAGGTTGCCGGCGTCAAAGTTGATTGAGGGTTTGCGTGGTTGTTTGTTTGCAACTTCTGCGGATGAGACGAAGCAAATTTTGACGGGGGTGCATTTGAAGGTTCAAAAAGATGGTTTGGAGTTTGCTGCTACGGATGGGCACCGGCTTGCGGTTCTGGAGACGAGTAAGCAGAATTCTTCGGAGGAGGAAATCGAGTCGGCTGAGGATATTCAGGAGTTTTCTGTGACTGTGCCGGCAAGGGCTTTGCGTGAGTTGGAGAGAATGCTTGCTCAGCGTCAAGGTTCGGAGGCGGTTGGGCTTTATTTTGATCAGGGTCAAATTGTTTTTGAGTGGGGTGATCAACGGTTGACTTCGCGGAAGTTGGAGGGTCAATATCCGAATTATCGGCAGTTGCTTCCGCGTTCTTTTGGCAATCAAATTAATTTGGATCGCAAGCAGTTTGTGGGGGCGCTAGAGCGAATTGCGGTGCTTGCGGATCAAAAGAATCATATTGTTAAGTGTTCGATTAATCAGGAGAATCAGGAGATTTCTTTGTCGGTTGAGGCGGCGGATGTTGGCAGTGGTCGTGAGTCTGTTGCGGCTCAAATTTCTTCGGGTGAACCGCCGGAGATTGCTTTTAATGTTAAGTATTTGTTGGATGGTTTAAAGGTGATTAGTGCTTCGGAGATTTCGATTAAGTTGAATGATCCGATGAAGCCGGTTGTGGTGATGCCTTTGGGTGAGGTGAAGATGACTTATTTGGTGATGCCGGTGCAGTTGCGGTCTTAATTTGTTTTTGGCCGGCTTCTGGCCGGTCACTTTTTTTTGTTGAAAAATGTACAATTTTTGTTAAGCAGGGAGGGTATGAAAAATGGTGAATGATATTAGGTTTGGTCGTGATGATTTGCCTTATGTTGATTATTCGGATTTGCTTGAGAAGATTTTACAGGTTTTGCGAAATGCGCCGGCAAATTTGTTTAAGTTGTCTGAGGATGGCAATCGTTTGATTGTGGATTTTGATGAGGTTGCGGCTCAGGTGGCGATGTTGAAGCCGGCTAATCCTTTGGGGGCTTCTGCTAATAGTGTGAAAGCTGCAACAGTGAATTTTAGTCCGGGTTTTGAAGAAAGTTTTCCTAAAAAAATAGGTTTAATTAAAAGACGGTTACAAGAGTTATTGCAGGGGTTTTTAAATAGTGGGGGTACGGAAATTACAATTGAGAATTTTGTGGGGAGTTTGTTGACGGATTTACAGCAATTTAAGAGTAATAATGCGAATTTGGATTTAAGTTATTCTTTTGGCAACTATCCAGGTTTACAAAAACGACGCTTGACTTTAGAAAAAGAGGCAGCGAATCAGCAGTTATTGAAGTTTCATAAGTTAACGGTGACTGTGAGAAATTCTCAGGAATTTAATGGACAATTGCGGGAGGGTATTCAAAGGTATATTCAGGCAAAGTTTGCAGGGGAAGATGAGGGGGATTTGGAAGAGTTAGAGGATATTTTAGCGGACTTAGAAAGCCATTCAGATTTTAAAAAGCTTAAGGGTATTGTTGACAGAGATACGCTGGGTAAATTGAAGCGTCAGGGGATGATTTTTTATTTAAAGTTTTTGCGGAATAATGCCTACATCGGCGGGAGTAACCCAAATCCGCAAGGTATTCTATGGTTAGATGTTTTAATTTCTCGTTTGCAGCGAATTGAAAGTTATATTAATGATGTGAATCGCGGGGATGGTCATTATTTGGTGAATTATGCCGGTGTGCAGTTAAATTATCGAGATTTCTTTGCGCGTGCGGAGGCGTTTGATATGTTGCCGGTGATACCTAAAATAGATGGGTATTTGGGAGAAACAAAGAATGAAAGTAACGGAGAGTTGAACTTTATTTTAGGCTTAAAGTTAAAGTTCGATGGAGAAGTGCAAGCGCATGGCAATGATAAGGGGAAAAAGGTTTTTGATTATTATACTACTTTGCTTGATCCCAATAGTAAAGAGCATCAAAGAGAAATTTCTGACCCCCAACGGCGAGAGATTTTTGCTAGAAAAGTGTTGCGGATTGTGTTTTTGTATTATTTTGTGTTTGCGGGGAATAAACCAGCAACAGAGGGTTATCCTGAGTCAGATTTAAATTATGATCCGGTGGTTCGTTTTGAAACAGCGGTATTGCCGGTTTTACAAGGAGGAGATGATGAGGCAAAAAGAACTCTATTCGGCAATATTTTAAGAGGGTTTGAACAGTATAAGATAACAGAAAGGATTAAGGAAGTTAAAACTTTACTCAAAAAAGTTATTGAGCGAAAAACCACTTTTGCGGCACAGGAAGAAGCGGTACATATTGATGTGAGTCGGAGTATTCTTGAGGATAATATAGAGCGAATTATAAACCGCAGTACATTTTTTAAAGACGAAGAATTTAGCCAAGCTAGTCCCAAACAAGTTTTAAAGTATTTGACAGTAGGGGATGCAAATTTGGCAGCAAATTCTTTGCTTAGTTTGCGGGGTAGTTTGCGTATTGATGAGGTGAATTATTATGGAACAGATGACCAGCAAAGTTTTACGATGCAGTATGATGAGATTGATAAAATAAAAGCCTTGCCGGTGGTTTTTTTGTCACGAGATGAGCTTGCGCGTCAAGTTTATAATGAGCAATTGAACAACCGCAAATTAGTAGCATTTCCCTATAAGTTAGAAAGAGATAATTTAGAACCCCCTGATTTTTTTGCGTATAAATTTATATTTTCTTTATTGGTTTATATTTTCTTGAAGCTTTTGTTGGGTAAAAATCGTTTATTTGTGCCACTTTTGCGGTTACAAGTGAGCAACAAGGATGATAGTTTACCTATTGAGAAATTTATCTTAGATTTCTCGATAGTTTTGGCGCATTTATTAAATCAAGAATATCGCGCCAATGCTCAGGGAATTGATATCAGAACTTACGGAACAAATACGTTTAGTTTTAAACTTAAAAATGCGATGAGTTCGCTGTATTCTGTGTTGCCGAAAAAGTTTATCTTGCCTCCAAAACTACTACCTCAACTGGATAAATTAGGCATTGTGATTGTTTCGAGTCGGGAATGCGATAAAAGTTGGAGAAGTAATCAAAAAATCTCTAATTTGATGGGAGAGATCCTCGTCGGTGTGAAACAAGAAGAAGGGATACAAATTCGGCAAATTAGAACGTTCTCAGGGAATTACGAACATCAGGAAATGTTCCAGCGTCCCCAGGCAATTATTGATCAGATCCATGATTTGTATAAACGAGGAGTTCGACATTTTTTATATATTGCAAAGGCTCCCTATTCGAGTACATTACATCTGACGAGAGAGGAAGATGACGATGGCTTATTTTTCATGTCTAAGGAAGTAATTAAGAATCTCAAAGGAAGCTATGAAGATATTAAGATTTACCCGATGTTTTTTGACAAATATTATGCTGTCAACTTGCAAAACCTAAAAGCACAATCTTTGTATATTCAGGATACAAGCGAATTAACTGCATTGCTAGATGATCGCAATCAGCAGTGTGTCGTGTTTTTCAATTTATTTAATGGCATTTCTGTAGGGAATGATCGCAATTATAATGGGGTTATTTCCTATGCAACGCTGTTAAATTTTTATGGAGAAATTATGCCAACAGCGAATATTTATGAGGGTTTGATTTCGGATACACCACTTAAGGAAGACATTTTGCAGTATTTAAGTTTGTTTCATTTTTCCCGGTATGAAGCAACAGCCAGAAGAGATCAACCGATTAATTTTAAACTAGATCCTTATCAAAATTTAATAGGGGATTTTTCTGTTGGTGCGTTTTCGTCTTATGAGCACATGACAGGCAAAGGAACATTTAACTCTTTGGCATTTTTAACCAGAGTAAAAAGTTGTTTGGATATTCAATAATAAAAGGAGGGAAATATGGCTGGAAAAATTGCTGAAGAATTAGGCCGGCTTTTTGAAGTTGGGTTTAATATTGGCATTTTGGCTTGTATCCAGAAAAACAAAATTAAACATAAGTTTGGCAATTTGTATTTAAAAGATTTGCAAGAACTCAAATTGCCTAAAATTTTGCGAGAAATTGCTAATAAAACCACAAGCAGCGTACAGCGAGAAATAGCAGAAAAGTGGACATTATTTTTCCTACAAAAAGGCTTTGTGGCGGGGTTAAATTTCTTTCAGGAATATCTAAAAGCAGCCGGTTGGACAGAAAAACGGCTTCGCTATTTAGAAATATCTTATTATCAGTGTTCTTTTTGGGGAGATAACAGCATTGGTACAGTTTTAAAAAATGAGCAAGTTTGGCAGGGGCAACTTTTGGGGCAATTTGAGCAACTGGATGCTAAACAAATCGAAACAACAATTGCTAAATATTTCAACGCAAAAGGAGAATTTTTAAAGGCAGACACTTTAATGCTTTTGCAATATAAACAAAAAGAAGTTAGGGTTTTGTCAGTAGATTTATCGGTGTTTTCCGGTTATTCTGAGCAACAAATTGAGGATTTAAGTTTTGTTGATATTTTGCGGAAGCAGTTAAACCGCGATATTAAGTATTTACGTTCTAAAAGCTTCTTTTCCAAGTTGCGGATAGATACGCAAAATTTAGGGGTGGAATTTTCCGAAGATTTGAAGACTTATTTTAAGCTTTTTAAAGTCAAAGATAAAGAGACATCAAAGTTAATTCAAGCCGCTAGTTATGCTTACAGTTTTTATGGCTTTTTGCAAGAAAATAAGCTTTTGCCAGAAAACAGTTCTATACTTTTTAACGTTCTTGGATATAGTGATCGCGCCATGAGTTCGATGGCGGTGGAAGAAGGCAATTTAGATATCTTAAAAAGCTGTTATGAAATTTATCGATATAAGGACGAAGAAGAAATTAAAGATGCACGTTATAAGGTTTTACGGAAAATTAAAAGCAGTGCAGCAAGAAGCTTTAATGATGGCAAAAAATTGGTAGAAGCATTGTTAGCAATTCCCCCGGATGCTGTTACATCTATTACTCACACAGAACGCCTAGAAGAATTTGTAAATACTGTTGGAGAAGTGCCGGCAGCTTTGATGAAAGATTTGGGTTTAACGGGTTCTTTAAACCTCCGACAAGCTCATGCTGAATTAATTATAAAAGCGCTCGAAAGTGAGGCAGCTTATTTATTTTTAACCGGCAACCCCGGAATAGGTAAAACCACAGCTATTGTTACTTTTTTGAAAAAGCATTTAGATGAAGGTTGCTTGTTTTTATATGCCAGTCCACGCAAACAAGTAAATCTCGACATTATTGAAAAATTTAAAGATCAAGAAACCCCAGAAAAATTATGTGATGATCGGCTCGTTTGTCTCAACACAAATGCTAACTTTATTCGAGATAACAATGAGTTGTGTTCTTATCCAGTTCAATATGTAGCAAATCAACCGATTTTAGGCGATTATCCAGTAACTTTTATTCCTGCCAATTCTACAGAAGAAAACCAAGGGGGAAGATCAAACCGGCTCAACAGAATCGCCGATGATACAATAATAGATACGGGGGCAAAAACTCGCGGCGTTTTGAATAGTATCTGCCAAGGAATTTATACTCTTATTAGCCAAAAAATTACCAACAATATTGTTGCCACTGTTTCGATTCAATCTTTGAAGAAAACAGACACCGGCAACACTTTAAAACACCTCTGCAAAATATTTCAAGATGCCTATAACGAGAAAGCAGACACAATTATCACCAGTGAAATGCAAGCAATTTCTCAACGGATCAAGCACATATTTATAATGATTGATGAAATCACCGGCGATGAGGGAGGTGCAGAATTTTTACATGGTATCGATGAAATTATAGAAAAATACAAACTCACCAATCCTGAATATGGATTTAACACCAAAGTTATTGTAGCGGATGCGTCAATTGTAGACAAAGATGTGATTACTCAACATCTTGCTGATGCCTCACCGGAACCTGATAAAATTTATTTCAGGAAAGCAAAAAATGCCGGTTTACCTTTATCACAAGAAGCCTTTGAATTTAAGAAAAAATCAGCCTTAATAATCAATGCCAACTCTTACCCAGCGAGTGCCTTAAATCTCTCTTATAAAATAATTTTAGAATCCTGTCGTTTTGATTTAGAAGAAAGCAGGAAACAAAAAGACTCTATAACAGAAAACCTGCAAACCGAAATTTTGAAAGACTTACAAAATCTCTACAATCAACCAGACGTTAACCAAATTATTGTTTACATTCAAGATAAACCAAGATTAGCCCAACTCATTGAAAAAATAGCAGAATATAGAGGAAAATTCAAGAAAAATGAAGACTACATCGAAATTCATGCTAACCTTTCTGAAATAGAAAAGCAAGAAGTTAACAAATATAAAAATAACGTTAAAATCATTTTTATGACTGCATCTGGCAGTAGGGGTTTATCTTTTCCAACTGCCAAACATATTTTAGTAGAAATACCCCGTTTTGAAATAGAAAAAAACCTCATGGAAGTGATACAAGTTATTTATCGAGGGAGGGGAGAAGATAGCTTTGACTCGCAAGAAAAACACTTAACTTTTTATTTAGGAGATCGCGCCGTTTATTATGACAATCCCCAAGACTCTTTACAAGAAAGCATATTGAGTTTTTTAAACTTATTAATAATTTTGAAAGCCTCAATAATGACCCGTATTTGTGGGGCCGGTCAAATTGGACGTGACAAATTTTTAATGATACCTATTGGCGGCAAATCTATCTCAGCAGCAGGGGAAAGCTTTTCTAGTCAAATGGCAAACTTAATCAGAGAATTAAAACGAGAATATAACCGCAACAAAAAAGACCGTAAATTGCAGCACGTCTATCTTAGCCTCGAAAAACTCTTAGGAAATTCGGATTTTGTCATCAAAAACCAAGCCGAATCAACTCTGATTAGCAGCCTTTCTTACTTAGAAGTAAGAGAGTTTTTTAACCAACAGTTTCCCCAACTAATTACCAAAGGCTTTGATAGCTTATTAAACTTAGGAAATCTTGAATTTGGCTATGTCAGTGGGGCGTTGCTTGTTGTGCCAATTGCTGATCAAACCTTAGAAGAAACCTATTTGATGAGCATCCTTGATATTGCCGATGTAGTCAATTCTCATCTGTGGCGAGATATGAAATTTATCAGCAGCGATTTGAATTACCCAGAAAATTTACGCAGCGCCCTTAAAAATGCCATTGAACTCATTAATAAACTCAATTTTGGTGCAGAAAAAAGTCAGCGCTTTGAGCAAAAAACCCAGCGCGTTGACCAATATTACGCTTTTCCTTTATTCAGTTTTATTGCCGGTGATGTGTTAAAAGCTTATTTTGATTCCAAACAAGAAGAACCCGAAGATAACCGATTTCGAGATATTTTAGCAGCCTATGTTCGGAATTTATACCCTGTTGGTAACGTCCTACCCATAGGAACTCAATATCAAGAATTTCCCTTTGTAGTTTTTAGAAGTTACAGTTTAGAAGAAATGCGCTTAAAAATGTTCACCGGCAAATATCTTTTAAACTCCAACGAATTAAACGTTTTAAATATGATCTTAGCCAAAGATATAATCGAGGAATGAAACCCACCGGCCTCTAAAAAATGCGTGACAAAGGCAAAAAACCCCTAAAAACCGGCCTAAAATGGTTAACCGTCTCAGGAACCTTAGCCGCCATTAGCACCGGCGGATGGCTTGTTTACGCCCAAATAATCAACCGGCCCCCCGAAGCGGTTCCCGTGCGCCTTCTCAAAGTTGAAAAAGACACCATAGAAATCCCCATTAACACCAGCGGAACCATCGAATTACGCGGACAACAAACACTAAAAGCCCCCGCAGACGTAACAGTAGATAGCATCTTTGTCGGCGTCGGAAATCGCGTTTCCAAAAGTCAAGAATTGCTCGTATTAAGAGACTCAGAAACCGAAGCCAACCGCAACAGCCAAAAAGCAAAAATTCGCCAAGAAGAAATCAGCCTCAGCGCCAACCGCGAAAAAGTTTATACCGCCACAGAAAAACTTAAAACCGCCGAACAAAACCTGCAAGACATAATTACCCAACGCGACAGCGAAAAACAAACCCGCCTCCAAGAATTACAAGTAAAACTCCAAAAACAAGAACTCACCCTCCAATCAAGAGAGCAAAACATCCTCGATAAAAAACAAGACCTAGAAGAACAACAACGCGAACTCACAACCGTAGAAGAA
The DNA here is from genome assembly GCF_025370775.1 of Ancylothrix sp. D3o. Taxonomy (NCBI): domain Bacteria; kingdom Bacillati; phylum Cyanobacteriota; class Cyanophyceae; order Oscillatoriales; family Microcoleaceae; genus Ancylothrix; species Ancylothrix sp. D3o. The sequence continues at coordinate 709,911 of NZ_JAMXEX010000001.1, forward strand.
CTCGACCAAAAAGGCTTTATTGCCAAAACAGAACTCAATAAACAACAGCAAACAGTCCGCGCAGCCGAAGCCGCCTTGCGAGAGAGCCAAACAGAATTAAACCAACAAAAATTAGAACTGCAAAACCTCCAATTAGAAGCCCAAAAAATCGAGCAAGAATTTCAACAAAAAGCCCAACAAGATGAAGAAAAACTCAAAACAGCCAGAGAACAAAAACGTCAAGCAGAAGCCGAATTAAAAGAAGCAACAACTAACGTTACCACCAGCACCCTAACCCTCCAACAAGCAAAAATAACCCTCCAAGGAATCGAACAAAAATTGCAAGATAATATCGTCACCTCTCCTATTGATGGAGTCGTCTTAGAAGTGAAAGTAAAAGCCGGTGATGGAGTCAAAGTTTCCGAAGAATTACTAACCTTGGGCGACCCTTCCCAAGAATTTGTAAAACTACAACTTACTACCTTAGATGCTGCAAAAATTCGCCCCAATCAAGAAGCTAGAATTAGCGTCATTGGGCCGCAAGCACAACAATATAAAGGACAGGTAAAAAGCTTATCACCAATTGCCAGCACCGGCACCTCAAACAATACAGAAGGAGGCACTCAAACCGGCACAGCCACCGTATCCGCAACCGTCCAATTAGACACTCCCAGCCGCACATTAATTCCGGGCGGTTTAGTCAGCGTAGAAATTATTACCCAAAAAATTAGTAACATTATTTCTTTGCCGATAGAAGCCCTACAACGAGAGGGGCCATCCGCCTTTGTATGGGTACGCGACAATCAAAATAAAGCCAAAAAAAAGCCCGTCAAATTAGGATTAGAAGGCTTAACCTCCATCGAAATAAAATCAGGACTACAAGCCGGAGAAGAAGTAATCTTACCCCCACCCGAACCCCCTTTAGAAGAAGGAATGCCCCTCATAATTGAAACCGAAACCAAACCATCCAAAACCAGAAAAAAAACTTAAAAATATGGCTTTATCTTTTTTAGATTTATTCTCCCTAACTTGGAATTCCTTAAGCGGAAATCCCTTGCGATCTGCCTTAACAACATTAGGCGTATTTATGGGAGTAGGAGCAGTCAGCGCCACCCTACAAGTCGGAAACATTAGCCGCGCCGTCATAGAAAAAGAACTCGCAGAAAGAGAAGCCCCCCAAGTTTCCCTTTTTGTATTTCAAGAAGAAAGCGGGCCGGTGATGAAACTAGAAGATATCGACTTTCTCCAAAAAAGACTATCAGGAATCAAAGCAATTAGTGGCTCAAATTGGTTTGGTTTTGGAGAAGGAAACGTTATCTTTCAAAACGAAAAAGCCGACCCCAGTATGTCAGCAGTCACCCTTAATCATTTTGAAACATCAGGCCGGCGCAAAATAGAAGGCCGGTATTTCACCCCCGCCGATTTTGAAAACTTCCGCCCCGTCGTTGTCATTGATGAAATTTTAAAAGAAAAACTATTTAGCCAAACCGCGCCAATCAACAAACGAATTTATATTGATAACCGGCCTTACAGCGTAATCGGAATCATGGAAACAAAAGGCCCCTTTCGCGGCGAACCCAAAGGGGAATTAGTCGTCCCGATAACCATTTATAATGCCATGACCGGCAGGCAAGAAATATTGGAAATATCCATCCGTCCCAACAGCTTAGAAGACATCAAACCCCTAGAAGAAAAAATCCAAAAAATAATGAAACAACGCTTTCCCAAAGCTACCATTTATGCCAGGAACAATGTTAGGGAAATACTTCAACAACGCGAAACATTAGAAATGACATCGCGCGCCTTATTAGCCGTCGGAGGAATCGCCCTCTTGGTTGGCGGCGTCGGAATTGCTAACATTACAATTGCCGCCGTCATAGAACGCACCCCAGAAATCGGTTTAAGAAAAGCCATCGGAGCCACCCAAAGTGATATTATGTTGCAATTTATTCTCGAAGCCGGCATACTCAGCCTAGTAGGAGGAATTGCAGCCATCATCACAGTACATAGCATCACCATTGTCGTCGCCGAAAGCTTCAAATTACCCTACGAATTTGACTCAAATACCGCCTTAATTGCCTTAAGTTCAGCCTTATTTGTTGGTGTAGGAGCCTGTCTTATTCCCGCCGTCCGAGCCAGCAAACTCGATCCCGTAAAAGCCCTACGATCCGAATAAAAAATATTAGCAAAACCCCTTAAAAAAAATGAAAAAAACCTCCCAAAATCAAAATTATCCTCCTTCTCCGATGGAACCCCGCTTTCTTTCACCCAGCCTCCTACGCCCCTTAATCTTAGTCATTCTCAGCATAGCAATACCCCTGACAACAAGCCTCGCCCTCAAATCAGAACCCCGCACAAAAAAACCCTCTAAAACCTCACCAAGCCCCCAAATAACCCCCCAAAATATCCCCTTTTTTTCCCTCTTCCCCCAACCCCAACCAACCCAAACTCAAACACCAAAACAGCCCGAAACTATCAATAAATCCGCTCCAAACGTACCAGCCTCACAACCCGCCACCCCCCAAAACCCTCAACCAAATAACCCCATTAAAAACCAAACCAACCGGCCCCACAAACTCTTTAGCAATTCATTTACAAATAACCCCAAACCAGAAACAATCATCGCCCAAACCAACACCACCAACCCAACCCAACAAACGCCAAAAAAAATCAAACAAAACCCACAATCAAATCCACAATCAAACCCACCATCAATACCTGAAAATAGGCCCATTCAATTAACCCTTTCGGACACCATAATCTTAGCCCTGCAAAACAACCGCGACATCAAAAACGCCTACCTTAATCGCCTAGCCGAAACACAAGAACTCGCCACAGAAGAAGGAAAATTTCGCCCCACATTCACCCCCGAAATAGCCATAAACCTCAACCGCAATGTGTTCGGAATAGCTAACAATAACAACAATCAACTATCCATCGGTGCAGATATTTCTGTTAAAATGCCAGCCGGGGGAGAATTTAGCTTTGGATGGGTAGGAGCAGCCCGCAACAACTACACAAACAACTTTCCCACCAACACAGAATTAGCCAGAGCTGAACAAAACCTAAAACTACAATTTACTCAACCATTAATGCGCGGCTTTGGAGTTGAAATCAACCGCGCCTCAATAGAAATAGCCCGCATCCGAGAACAAATTAATATTATCACCTTAAAATCCACCCTAAGCGACACAATTACCCGCGTTATCTTTGCTTACCGAACATTACAGCAAGCCGCTGAACGAGTAAAAATAGAAACCCAATTCCTCGAACTAGCAAAACAGCGAAAAGCAGAATTTCAAATATTAATCGAAGCCGGTAGACAAGCCCCCGTTGACATCCTCCCCTACGAAAAAGCCATAGCCGACAGAGAAGGAATCTTATTAGCAGCAGAAAACAACCGCCAACAAGCAATAGCAAACCTTCTCCAAATATTAGATATAGACCGCGAAATTAACATCCTACCCACCGACAGCCCTACCCCCGAAATAAACCTACCAGAGCCAAAAAACATCCAACAAATCGCCCTAGAAAACAACCCCAACTACCTCAGTTCAATCTTAGATCGCGACATCTTCAAACTCAACTTACTTCTAGCCGAAGATAACCAACGTTGGAACCTAGACTTTAACGCCAGCTATGACGGAATTTCTAACAACGCCACCGACACCAACCAAAACCTAACCGTCGGCATAACATTAAGCCGCGAATTTGGCAACCTCAGCTTAAAAAGCGACGTAGAAAGAAGCAAAGTAAACCTACTTAAAGCCGAAAACACATTAAAAGACAACCGCGCCAACCTAGAAATAGAAATTCAAAACCAGCTACGCGATATTAACCTAAAACTAAAACAAATCGAACTCGCCAAAAACACCACTCAACTAGCAGAAAAACAACTCGACATCGAACAACAAAAACTACGACTAGGAAGAAGTACAAGCCGCGAAATTGTCAGATTTCAAGACGAACTAATTTTTGCCAAAAATCAAGAACTTAACGCCCAAATTGACTATTTAAACGCCCTAACCAACCTTCAAAAAACTCTTGGAACCACCCTAAACACCTGGAACATCACCATAGAAACTCCCTAAAAGGTGGGCTTTGCCCACCCTATTTTAAACCTTAGCCCCACCGGCAAAACGAATTTTCAAATAATCATCTTCCATCTTCGCCCCAGCCGGCTGCAACGCCGCCAAAGCCTGCGGTAAAACCAAATTTCGCCGGTGATTACCAATCGTAATATTCAACTCATCCCCAGTTTTAGAAAGCTGAATCTGATCCTTAGACATTCCCGGCAAATACAACTCAAGCCGGTACTCATTCTTATCCTGAACCACCCGCACCGTCGTTTCCTTATAATAAACCTGAGCCGGATCTTCATCCGCATAAAGCGTATCTTTCAACCGTTCCAAAGCCGGCAAACCGCACATTTCCTCAGAATAAAGCGGCACTTCCTTAACCGGCAACGGCATAAAATTATCATGGATTTCTTGGCGATACTGCTTTTGATTTTCCTTCCAACGAGCAAAAAACGGATCATTAACCGACTCAGGAATAATCCGATTAGCCACAATCAAATCCGTTGAAACATTATACAAACTCAAATAAGCATGAGCCCTCAAAGACTCCTTAATCACCATCTTTTCAGGATTAGTAACCAACCGAACAGTCGTCTTAGAATTATCCGTCAAAACCTTTTCCAGAGCCTCAATTTGCTCATAAAACTCATAAGGAGCATCCATCACCTCCTTATCCGGCAAAGAAAACCCAGCAATCGGTCTAAAAAACGGTTCAACCAAAGGTCTTAACGCCACAGAAACCTGTTGCAAAGGCTTATAAAACCGGCGCATATACCAACCAGAAACCTCCGGCAAACTTAACAACCGTAAAGCCGTACCCGTCGGCGCAGAATCAATAATCAAAACATCAAACTCCCCCTCATCATAATGACGTTTCATCCGCACCAAACCAAAAATCTCATCCATCCCCGGCAAAATCGCCAACTCCTCAGCCTGCACACCCTCCAAACCCCGCGCCTGCAAAACCTGAGTAATATAACGCTTAACAGCCCCCCAATTGCCCTCTAATTCCATCAGCGCATCCAATTCCGCCCCCCATAAATTCGGGCGAACCAAACGCGGCTCATGGCTCAATTCCATATCAAAACTATCAGCCAAAGAGTGCGCCGGATCGGTACTCAAAACCAAAGTTTTATAACCCAATTCTGCACAACGTAACCCCGTCGCCGCAGCAACCGAAGTCTTCCCCACACCACCCTTACCGGTCATCAAAATTAAACGCATAAATGTGTAAACCCCTCTTTTAAAAAAAATAACACCTTCTTACTTTAGCGGTTTTTTCCAAACCACAGTTGCTTCACCACATCCCACCGCGAACAATCCCAGTAATCAACGTGAGAAACAATCAAACCTTCCCCATTAACCTTTAACTCACTCCAACCCGAAATAGATATCCGAGGTTTCCAAGGCAAAGGAACATTCCAACTCAACCTCCAGCGAGTTAAAATCTTCTCACCCTCTTGCTCAATCTCATACAAATCCATCTTCGTATCAACAAACCATCTTTGAATAAACCCAATCATTTCCCGATAACGTTTCACCCCCCGAAACTCATTCAAAGGATCTTTAAAAAAAACATCCTCAGCATAAATATCAAAACTTTGATTCTCAGGAAACCGCAAATAATCATCCCTCAAAACCTCAACAATCTCCCTTGCCATCAAAACCTCAACTTAAACTAAAAAACATCCCTCTTCATCTGTGGAGCAGGCATCCTGCCTGCTTGACATCTGCGGTTAAAAAACTACTCCACCTCACCCCACAAACGCTCTAATTGATAACGCCAAGCCCCCAAAGTTCCCTCCCGCGCCTCAGCCCCCGAAGCCATATCCCCCATCAAACCCTCCTGATAAAAACGATCCAAACTTTGCATAGTCGCCTCCAAAGATTGCCCATTCATTTTAGCCGCCTTAATAATTTGAACAATCCGCACCTCCACAAAATCATTAAAACTCGACGATAACCCCCGTTCGTGCAAAGAAACCAACCGGCCCACAGCCCCCGTAAAATCAGCCGCAGTTAAACTTGCCGAAGCGTGTTGAAAAACACCCCACAAAACATCCTCATAAATAGCATAGCGAGCCTCTTGAGTAACATCAAAATTCGACTGCATAAGCTGCTCTAAAAAAGGCAAAGCCTCAGCCGCCGGCGCAATAGGAATTAAAAGCCGCAACCAAGAACCATCATCCGAAAGCAAAACCAACAAGCGAAACTTATCAGTTTCCACCTGCCAAGAACCCGCAGACGGCACCTGAACCGCCTCCCCAAAAAGCTCGTTAAGCGATTGATTAATTTCTTCTGAATTCATATTAATTTTATTTTCCTAAAATCCAAGATTTTCACTTTAGCATATTTAATTCATTGATAGCACAACGTAAAAAAATCAGTTCCGTCCAAAAAATAATTAAAAATGAATAAACATATTGTATCTTAGCAATTTCACAAATCAGACAATCATAAGGATGATTCTATCTTCCCTCAAAAATCGCAAATCTAAAATCCCAAATCCCTAATCCAAAAAAATAATCCCCCGGCAACTGTCGGGGGATAGATTTCATTTGCAGCTAAGAGTTAATTTAAAACTCAAAACTCTCAATAATTTAAGACAGCCATTCCAAAACAGCCTCGTCCTTCGTATTCGTATTCCGAGAAGGAGTTTCGCGGGTAAACTTCATGTGAATCGAGCGAGTTTGCTCACCATCAGCCGCCACTGCCATAATCGGATAATCGATTACACCATCTTGGAAAGACATCTGGAAGCGGAAAGTCCCATCAGCATTAAGTTTAATCGGGCTGCCGCCAATCGTCACCGTAGCATCCGGTTCAGTTGCACCATAGATAATCAGTTCAGCATCCGCAATCAGCCAGAACTCGCGGGGGCGAATCGGAGGAGCCGAAGCCGAGAAACCAACCCCAGACATATTGATACCAGACATCGTAGGTACGCCCCACATCCCGATACCAGAAGCGAACACATAAGAACTGAGCGACTGTTCCGACATCATGTGGCCCGAACCAGTAATCATGTGGCCCGAACCAGTAATCATCTGGCCCGAACCAGTCACCATTTGACCCGAACCCGGAATCATGTGCATTGAACCAGGAATCATCTGGCCGGAACCCATGACCATTTGGCCGGAACCCATCACCATCTGACCTGAACCAGTCACCATCTGACCTGAACCCATCACCATCTGACCCGAACCCGGAATCATGTGCATTGAACCGGGAATCATCTGGCCGGAACCCATGACCATTTGGCCGGAACCAGTCACCATCTGACCTGAACCCATGACCATTTGGCCGGAACCCATGACCATTTGGCCGGAACCTGTCACCATTTGGCCGGAACCCATGACCATCTGACCTGAACCTGTCACCATTTGACCTGAACCTGTCACCATTTGACCTGAACCTGTCACCATTTGGCCGGAACCTGTCACCATTTGGCCGGAACCTGTCACCATTTGACCTGAACCTGTCACCATTTGACCTGAACCTGTCACCATTTGACCTGAACCTGTCACCATTTGAGCCGAACCGGGTGCAACCGACCCAGGGACGTGCGGCATAGAGCCAAACACAGAACCGGCAACCCGTGCAGCTTCCGCCTCTTGGGCCATGCCAAACACTTGCTCATAAACCGGCCCTGAAGCAACCTTAGACCCCGGTGCAACAAGTTCCAAGACAGTTTTACCGCGTAAATCTTCTTCCCAAGCCACACTAATAAAGTGGTCTTCGATCCAATCAGAAGGATAAACCGGCGGAACATGAACCCGCGCCGACCGGCCCAAAACCAACCAGCGACCATCAGCACAGCGATAACCAATATCCACCACATAATGCCGGTCACTTACTGGGATAGGCAAATACCACTCGCGGGCAAGCTCATCACAGGGATACTCTTGGATACTGTGGGGACGCTGGAACTCTATATTAATATCCGTCACATCATAGAGACGCAGAGCAAGCTGCTGGCCTCCGAGCCGACGTAACTCTTCCTTGTGGTCATTGGGGATATCCCAATAGGTATAAGCCCACTGAGGGTCACGAGGCATCAGCACAATGCGCGTCTCCCCATAACCAGCCGGCAGATCCGCCAGTCCCTCATCCACCGACGAGAGTTCCCCTGACATCCGATCTTCTTGCCCCAGTTCAAATTTTGCTGCTTCCACTTCTTCTTGCGCCTCTAAGTTACGAGATGGATTAACAGAAAGCTTGGTACGTTCGATTTCTTGAATTGATGCCAGCAGTTGCGATTTACGCATCCGGCTATAACGAGAGATGCCATATTCACTTGCAACTCTACGAAGTTGCCGTAATGTCATCTCTTCTAAGGGCGGACGTTCTTTTACCATGTCTTGGTCTCCGTACTGAATAGACGGCTGTACTTTCACCGTTAATTTAAAAAAAACACCTGGTCTGAAAATTCCCCTAGTGCGAGCAGTGCAATCTTACAAGCTGGTATTAAGTCATAACGATTACGATCCGTAAGCCTTGAATAAGGCAACCTCGTCGCAAAAGCGGGCGCTGTTTCCTTACCTTTTTAACTCCCTAAAATGCTCGACCACAGCATCTTTTTGGAATCGCGGGGATCGACAAGTTAACTTATATGTTGCTCAAAAGCCCCAGTTCGGTCAAGTGTTTCTTAGCCTTATTCTAGGCACTTTTACGCATTTACAGGCAAAAGTGGGATCACTTTGTTATCAAACCATGACAAAAAGCCACGCTTGATCCCGACCGGGGCGGCAGGAAATATCAAAATTTGCTGACATTCAGCGCCGTAGACAAGAAAGCTGCCCAAATTAATCAACCGAAAATCAAAAAACCCAGCGTCTTTGCCGACACCAGGTTTCGATAGAAGCAGTAGATGGGACATCTTGACAAAAAAGATCCCCAATCTAACAACTTTCTAGCGAACGACCTCCCAATCTTGAATACGCCACCGGCCATCCTTGCGAACCAAATCATAGCGAACAACCATGTTGTCATCACGCTGATCCGCCAACTTACCCCCCTCGAAAATTTCCACCGCTTCGCTGACGGAAGCTTCAGCCTTAGCGCGATTCGGATCATCCTTACTCGGATCAACAGACTTCACAGACAAACTGTGCTTGTACTTTTGGTAAGAATTACTTTGCTTAGCTTCATTAGCCCACTGTTGCCACTTTGCCAAAGCCGGCCCGGTCAAAATTTCCCCCAACCGGCCCACAGCGTGATTTGGCCCTAAAGCATCTCGTTTCACAGAAAACCAAGTCTCAACCGCACGCTGCGCCACAGGTTCAGTTAGCGGCCCCTCGGCTGCCAGCAGGTCAGCCTCTAGCTTTGGAATCGGCACCGGCGGCCCATCCAATCTCACCGCCGGCTGATCTTTTGCCAAAGTCGGGCCAGAACCCCCCCTTAACAAACCAGCCAACAACCCCCAAGTAGCCGAAGTCAAAAACCAAAGCAACCCCAAGCCCACCACAGCAGCCAGACCCAACAGAACCAACCGATCCATCTTCAAAGATTGCAGCAATGTGGTTGTAGATCGCTGCCAAGACCGGCGGTTTTGTCGTCCCGCTTCCGGTGCCGGTCGTTCAGTTGTTCCCCCACTGCGTATTCTGGAATTACGGCGCTCTGCCGAACTGCTACTGCGGCTGGCCGTTGGTGTGACTCGTTGGGCCGGTGGAGCAGTTCCTAAATTCGTTGTTGACACAGCCATCGTCGGTGGTAACGCCAGAGACGGTGAAGGTGTGCGCTGGGATCGCGATGCACTTTGCTCATTGTCTGGCTCGGTCGCCAAATTCATACTCGAATCCGGCAAAGCCGAAACACCATCAGACGACGAAGCTCTGAGCGAGGGAGATACTGACCGAGAAGCCACCGCCACCTCCGGCTCAACAGTTGGCACCGCCCTAGCTTCGAGAACCTTGGGAACCGGTGTCAACACCGACTGCACAGGAAACCACTCAAAAGCCGCCTCTTCCTCTTGTGTCGGCAGCGTTTCCAAATAAGCCTGGACGCCAACATCGGCAAAATAATCTTTTAGCGAAACCTCAGTCCCCGCCAGATCCCGAAAATGCGGAAAAACCTCATCCTGTAACCAACGTTCCCCATACAAACAAAGACCGGGCAACAAATCTGGTGACGATAATGAATTTTGGCGAATAAAATCCAGCGTTTCGTATTCTTGACTCAATTCCAGCGACTGTGAAGCCTCGGTTGTTTGACCCAAAAGCATCGCACAGATAGCTTTTTCCAAATTCACATCTTGGCGCTTGCCTAGACGCTGTAACATCAACTTCGCTTGCCGAATTAAAGCCGGTTGTCTCTCAAAAAACCCGCGTGCAATCAAAGCATAAACCGCTAAATAAGTCCCCACCGCACTAGGCCGGCGAGCTTCAGCTTCAAATAAATTTTGCTGTTCTTCCACCGTCAGCAAAGAGCGCAACTGCTGAATAAACCGCAAAAAGTCATCAACACTCAACCCCGACTGGTCATCGCCACTGCCATCAATTCCGCCGCGTTCTGTCAGCATATCTTGCAAAAGTTGTAAACCCTTGCGGCGTTCAGTTGGTTGAGATCCCGATTCCTCCAGCAGTTCCAGAATGCGATAAGGACGCAGTTTGTATAAATCTGCCTGCATTTCACCTCGCAGTATCGGAAATAAACCTTCACTAAGTAGCAAATCTTGGCCGGTTTCCAGTGATGCGGCTGCATTTTCATACTGACCGCCGTGCCATTGTTCTCGGCCTAATTCCAGCAGCGCCAGGGCGACCGTTAAAATTATATCTGGCCCTACAAGTTGCGGTTCACCCAATTGGCCCAATTTTAATTTAAACCGGCCATTACTCAAGTAAGGTTGGCTAAGTTTCAATACCAGTTCATATTCTCCCAACTCCTGCAAAATCAACAGCGCCCCCACCAGTTGCTTATCTTCAATATCAATAGTGGGAGTATGTGTGTCGGAGCCAGAGTGATATCCATTCTCGCTGACAGCGGCAGAGGGGCCATTGGCGTTTTCTGATGGCCGTGCTGAGTTGGCAATGACGCTGTTTAATTCGTAAGTTTTTGAGAGAAATCCAGCATCATAAGCTTGATGCTGTTCCGGGTCACTGAGAACGCTATAAGCTTCATCAACTAGCTGTTTACGAGCGACTATCGCCACTTCTGAATATTCCCGTCGCGGTAGTTGCACGGAACGGTCACGATGAGCCTGCTGCAATTGTTCGGCAGTGGCCTGAATCGGTAAGCCTAAAATTCGGTAATAATCGAGTGGGATACGCACAGTCACTTCCCCAGCAGTAGTCTGAAATTGATCCCTAATGATAAGGCATCCATACCAAAAATTGCTTTCACCGGCCCCTTAGTCGCGTCTTGACCACGCCTGAGAAGGACGCGCTCAAGCTGGCTTCCTTGGTTGAAAGCGAGGCTTTATAAGTTTAAAAGCGCCTTTCCTACAAGATAATATAAGTTCAAACAATTTACTAACAAGGGTTGCTCTGGCGGGTTGCTATGTCGTTTAAACTACAGTTTGCCAGACTTGCATCTGAGGAATTTGCCGGTTTTGTTTGGAAACGGCAATTGTACAGAAATTCAGCCTGAGTTTTGAGTATTATTCAAAGGACGCACACGATAATGATTGGGGAACGCGCTGTACCGGCATTTGACACAAGTTCGGCAAAAATCACTAAAGAGGAAGGACTACGCCTTTACGAGGATATGGTTTTAGGGCGCTTGTTTGAAGACAAGTGCGCTGAAATGTACTATCGAGGCAAAATGTTCGGTTTTGTCCACCTCTACAACGGCCAAGAGGCTGTATCAAGCGGTATTCTGGGAGCCATGCGTCCGGGTGAGGATTATGTTTCGAGCACCTACCGCGATCACGTCCACGCTTTGAGTGCTGGGGTGCCGGCGCGGGAAGTGATGGCAGAATTATTCGGCAAGGAAACCGGCTGTAGCAAGGGACGCGGCGGTTCTATGCACATGTTCTCTTCTAAGCACCGCTTACTCGGTGGTTATGCTTTTGTCGCCGAAGGCATTCCGGTTGCGACGGGTGTGGCTTTTCAAAACAAGTACCGCCGCGAAGCAATGGGTGATGAAACTTCCGATCAAGTGACGGCTTGTTTCTTTGGCGATGGCGCTTGCAATAATGGTCAGTTTTACGAGTGCTTGAATATGGCGGCGCTTTGGAATTTGCCGATTTTGTTTGTGGTGGAAAACAATAAGTGGGCTATTGGTATGTCCCACGAACGGGCAACTTCTGAACCGGAAATTTTCAAGAAGGGGCCGGCTTTTGGGATGCCTGGTGTAGAAGTTGATGGCATGGATGTGCTGGCTGTCTATTCTGTGGCTAAAGAAGCGGTTGCACGGGCGCGGGCCGGTGAGGGGCCAACTTTAATTGAGGCGCTGACTTACCGTTTCCGGGGTCACTCTTTGGCTGATCCTGATGAGTTGCGTTCTAAGGAAGAAAAAGAGTATTGGTTCCCCCGCGATCCCATTAAGCGTTTTTCGGCTTATTTGACTGAGCAAAATTTGGTTCCTGCTGATGAGTTAACGGCTATTGATCGCAAAATTCAGGCGGTTGTTGATGATGCGGTGAAGTTTGCTGAAGAAAGTCCTGAACCTGATCCGCGTGACCTCTACAAATATATTTTTGCTGAGGATGAGTAATTTGTTTGTTTTTTAGAGGCCGGTTATTTTGCTCTGTCTCTACCAGTTTGGAGGGGATCTTTTAGGTTTTCCCCTCTTTTTTTTGCTCTGTTAGATATGGCGAAAAAAGACTCTGATCGGCCTCTTTTTTTCTGTTCGTTATTTCCCCCTTTTTGGGGCTGCTGCGTGTATCCCTTTTTACGGGTGCTGGGGGTCTCTCTGTTGCACTTCATCACTACCAATGCTATTATCTATTAAATTTACTTAATTACACTAAAAGTGTAATGTAGGTTGGGTAGAGGAACGAAACCCAACACTCTCCAGGCTTTGATGGGTTTCGCTTACGCTCTACCCATCCTACAAATAATTAAGTGGTTCTACTTATCTATTAAATTTACTTAATTTCAAAAATTAAGATATGAAAAATTTTCATCTTTTCTATTTAATGAATTCCCTAAAACTCTTCCCGCAAAATACCAATATCTTTTTCCTCTAATTTCTAATGCTTTAGGAGAGTTTTTGACAAAAAAACAGTCGATTACAAATTGGGATAATCGATTGCTTGGTTTAACTGAATACCCCATCCAAACTATTTTTGATATCGGGGCAAATAATGGTCAATCTACTAAAAAACTACATCAACTTTTCCCGAATGCGAATATTTACGCTTTTGAACCGGTCGATACTGCTTTTTCTAAGCTAAAGCGTTTTGCTGAGGGTTCTTCTAAAATTAAGGCTTATAATCTGGCTGTAGGTGATGAAAATACCACCGTTAAGTTTAATAAACATCCCTACTTTACTTTGTCTTCTTCGGTGTTAAAAACTACTGATAGCTGTGCATAATCTTATCCAATTTTGGCTTATCAAGAAGTTGTGGAGGTTTCTCAGGTTACTTTGGATTATATTACTCCTAGTCTCAATATTAAAGAGGATATTTTAATTAAAATTGATGTCCAGGGTTATGAATATAAGGTTTTAGAAGGTGCTCTAAGCTTTTTAGACTCTGTGCTGGCTTGTATTGTCGAAGTTTCTATGATGCCAGTTTATGAGGATCAAGCAAGTTTTGATATGATATATCGCCTTTTGGTTTCTAAGGGGTTTTGTTTTGTGGGAATGATTGATCAAGCAAAAATGCCTTCGGGAGTGGTGGAATATTTTGATGCGGTGTTTATAAATAAAAACCGTTAGACGCTAACAACATCAATAAACCCCGGAAAAATCTGGTTTTCCTCAGACATAGGTTGAAGACAGGCAGTTTCTTTATAAAGTCGCCTGTCTGGTTAAATTAATAGACGGTCGGGCTATACTATAAAAAAATTAATTTATTACAAATTGTTACAAGCTGGCTGAGAAAAAAAGGTATTAGGGGAGGGCTGCGTGTGGGTGTGGGAGAAATCAGATTTTTGTTTATTAGGACATCTATCTATAGATAGATATAGAGAGGAGGAGCTAATTATGAAGTATTGTTGCCGGTCTAACCTTGGGATTAAGTGTGGGATCAAATCATGGGTGGTGGTTAGCTGGCGGTAAGAAAAGTGCTGGAAACTCTCTTTGTGCTTGGTATTGACGGAGAGTTTGGCGAAGGCAAATGGGGAGGGTAACTTTGAGAAAGTGCAGAGTTGATTGAGTACAATTGCTTAGGTAAAAACTGGGAAATATTAAAAAAATATAAAAACTGAATAAATTTTACAAAACTTAATAAAAAGCCGAGCAATAGCAGTGTATAAAAATAACCGGAAGGGTTGAAACGGCAGACCACAGGCAAAAAAAATGATCCGACCAAGTTTTACAAATTCTCATAAAACTTGGTACAGTCATAAAAGCTTGTGAAAGAGACTGTGAAGCAAGACCTAGCCGATTAAAGCTGTTGGCATCCTGAAATAGCCGTTTGCGAAAAGCGGGAAATAGAGGGAAAAGCAACAGAAGGCGAGGAAAGCGTAACAGAAACTCATGCAAGGGAGTGGTTTGTCGAGAGGTTTTTTGATTCCGTAGAGGAGAAAAAAACCAAGGCGAGTGACATAGCCTAGAGAAGCAAAAAGTCGTGCCAAAAAGCGCGACGTGATTGCCCACTCTAAAAAATTCTGACCTTGAAAAACAAGGAAAGAAATTGTCAAAAAAAAGTAAAAATTTTTCCCCAAAAATGCTTAAATGTTGATATGCTTAAAAACAAGAAGTGAATCAGCATTTAAGACCGGCAAAAGCCAAAGTTTAGGCCAAGTCTGTCCCAAACACTTCTAGGCTGGTAATGCAGCTAAAGATGGCTGAAAGCAAAACAGATACAAACCAAAAAAAAGACCAATCTACTTAGGAGATAGAGTCCATGCTAGATGCATTTTCCAAGGTTGTCGCTCAAGCTGATGCTCGTGGTGAGTTCCTGAGCAGCGCTCAATTTGATGCACTGTCCAACTTGGTCAAAGAAGGCAACAAGCGTCTGGATACCGTAAACCGGATCACCAGCAACGCTTCCACCATCGTTTCTTCTGCCGCACGCGCTTTGTTCGCAGAACAGCCTCAGTTAATTCAACCAGGTGGAAACGCATACACCAACCGTCGCATGGCTGCTTGCTTGCGCGACATGGAAATCATCTTGCGCTATGTCACCTACGCAGCAATTGCTGGTGATGCAAGCGTTCTCGATGATCGTTGCTTGAATGGTCTTCGTGAAACCTACCAAGCTTTGGGCGTTCCTGGTGGTTCTGTAGCTACCGGCGTTCAAAAAATGAAAGAAGCTGCTCTCAAAGTTGCTAACGATCCGGCTGGAGTCACCCCTGGTGATTGCAGTGCCTTGATGTCTGAGTTGGCAAGCTACTTTGATCGTGCTGCCTCTGCTGTGGGCTAATTGCCTGAAGTCGTAGGCTCAAACTTTTTAAATTGACTGTAACTGTGTAGGAAAACCATTCAGGAGATACCGAGACAATGAAAACCCCTATTACCGAAGCCATCTCTGCTGCCGATACACAAGGCCGTTTTTTGGGCAACACCGAATTGCAAGCCGTTGACGGTCGTTTCAAACGCGCCGCTGCTAGCATGGAAGCTGCTCGCGCTTTGACCAACAACGCTCAAAGCTTGATCAACGGTGCCGCACAAGCCGTGTACAACAAATTCCCGTACACCACCCAAATGCAAGGCTCCAACTACGCCTCTACCCAAACCGGCAAAGACAAGTGTGCTCGTGACATCGGCTACTACCTCCGTATGGTCACTTACTGCTTGGTTGCTGGTGGAACCGGCCCGATGGATGAATACTTGATTGCTGGTTTGGCAGAAATCAACAGCACCTTTGAATTGTCTCCTAGCTGGTACATTGAAGCCCTCAAGTACGTCAAATCCAATCATGGTTTGTCTGGCCAAGCCGCTACCGAAGCTAACACCTACATCGACTACGCTATCAACGCCCTGAGCTAATTAACGGTTATCCAGAGCGTCGAGCGCGGGCTAAAGTCTAATGCTTAGTCCGACAACGGATGTCCGGGTAGGTAGGCAGGTGCTAGCGCAAGGCTAGTAGTTGTTTACCTCTCCGGGCATCTTTGTATATCTACAGTTTCAAGGCTGGTAAAAAAGCTGGAAAAACACAGAGAGATTGCTGTAAACGGTTGTTAGTGTTGGGAGATTATTAAATGGCTATTACAACAGCAGGAGCCCGTTTGGGAACCTCCGCATTTTTGGATGCCCCCCGTGTAGAACTGCGTTCAAACAGGTCAGCGGAAGATGTTGAAGCGGTAATTCGCGCTGTCTACCGGCAAGTTTTGGGCAACGATTACATCATGGCTTCCGAGCGTCTTGTCTCTGCGGAATCGCTGCTCAAAAATGGCAGCATCACCGTGCGAGAATTCGTGCGTTCTGTTGCAAAATCTGAACTTTACAAGACCAAATTTCTCTACAACAATTTTCAAACCCGCGTCATCGAACTGAACACCAAGCACTTGCTAGGTCGTGCTCCTTACGATGAGTCTGAGGTAATTGAACACCTCGACATTTACGAAACCCAAGGGTTTGATGCCGAGATCGATTCCTATATCGACTCTCAAGAATATCAAGACAATTTTGGCGAAAATATCGTCCCTTATTATCGCGGTTTCCAAACCCAAACAGGCCAAAAAACCGTAGGGTTTACCCGGATGTTCCGGTTGTATCGTGGCTATGCCAACAGCGACCGCGCTCAACTAGAAGGTAGCAAAACTCGCTTGGCCCGCGAACTGGGACAAAACCGTGCCTCGGCTGTGGTTGCGCCTTCTGGCACTGCCAATGGTTGGGCCTACCGCTCTAGCAGTGACTCTACACCAAACACAGCTTTGGGTGGAGCATTTGTTGGTTTCGGGGAAGACGGCAAAGTCTACCGCCTAGAAGTCACCTGGTCAAACACCAAAGGTGTCCGCCGTAGTACCGCCAGCTTCCTTGTTCCCTATAGCCAGTTAACCACAAAGCTACAGCAAATTCTCCGCCAAGGCGGCAAAATTGCTAGCGTCACCACTGCTTAAGAAATAACGTCGAGTTTTGAGTTTTGGGTTTTGAGCTTTGGGTCAAAAATGACTCAGAATTAAAAACTCAAAATTCAAAACCATTGTTTTAAGTACACCCGTTAAGGAGATACAAATATGCTAGGTCAAGCTGCATACGGTAAGGCAAGTAATAGCCTTTCTGCAAGCCGGTATTATCGCTATGAAGTGGTCGGTTTAGCACAAAACGATCAAACCGATAAAAGAAATTTCCCCATCCGCAATAGTGGCAGCGTGTTTATCACGGTTCCCTATAGCAAAATGAATGAAGAAATGCAGCGGATTACTCGTTTGGGTGGCAAAATTGTCAATATTACAGCCATCAACGGCGACGAAGTTTCTCATAACTCGTCTGAAGAGTAGACAAAAAAGTATTTGCTTTCTGGCAAATCTTTAAAAAAATTCCCAATTTCCAATAGCTAATCACCAGTGCCAAATGCGCGAAGAGTTTGAACCGACACCGCCAGAAAATGGTGGAGAACCTTTAACCACTGAACAGGCAATTAAAAACCTGCAAGGCGATGATACAGGTTTAAGATATTATGCGGCTTGGTGGCTGGGTAGATTTCGAGTCAGCGAACCGGCAGCCATAGAAGCTTTGCTGGCGGCGCTAGAGGATGAGTCTGATCGCACAGAGGATGGTGGCTATCCTTTACGGCGTAATGCTGCGCGAGCTTTGGGCAAGCTGGGAAACCACTGCGCTGTACCGGCTTTGATTGGCTGTTTGGAAAGTTCCGACTACTACTTACGGGAAGCAGCCGCACAGGCGTTAGAAATGTTGGGTAATCAATCTTGCATTCCGGCGCTTATGGGGTTGCTTTCCGGGGGAGTAGAGGCGGCGGTACAGGTGCCGGGAAAACCGCATTTAGCAGAACCTTATGATGCCGTTTTAGAAGCATTAGGAACCCTCGACGCCAAAGAGGCTATCGACTTAATAAAACCTTTTGTCGAACATCCGGTTAAGCGGGTGCAATATGCGGCAGCGCGGGCGATGTATCAACTTACAAAGGATGTGAGTTATGGCAATCGATTGGTGGAAGCATTGCAAGGAAAAGAATTACAATTGCGCCGGTCAGCTTTAATGGATTTAGGAGCAATTGGTTATTTGCCTGCGGCTGAGGCAATTGCCGAAACTTTCGCCGAAAATAGTATTAAAATTATGGCACTTAAAGGAATTCTTGAAAATACTTTAGAAACTGAAGAGACAGAATTGCCAAAACTTTCCGATGAAGCAATACGGGTAATGAGTTTGATGGATTCGCTGTTGTGATATAAAAGGGCGAGAGGGAAAACTACACCCTTAACAATCCCCCCTAGCGCGCCGAAGAGCGAGGGAAACAGGAAAAGTTATTACAAAAATATGTAATTCTAATAAAAATATCTATAAAAAAACATCTGCGTTAATCTGCGTTCATCTGCGGTTAAAATTTCCAAAAAATGACAAATGATCAAATCCAAAAATTAATAGAAGCCGTTGAAGAAGCCTATTCAGCGGATGGATTATTTCGAGCAGTTAAAGCACTGGCTGAAACAAAAGATCCGGCAGGAATTCCAACTTTAATAAAAGTTTTAGGCTATAACAACCCAGGCGCCGCCGTTGCTGCGGTTGATGGACTGATTGCAATGGGAGAACCGGCAGCAGAGCAAATTTTAGAATGCCTCGATGGTTACAATTATGGGGCGCGTTCTTGGGCGGTGCGTGCCCTCGCCGGTATTGGCGATCCGCGTGGCTTAGAATTGCTGCTAGTGGCCGCAGAAAGCGATTTTGCGTTGAGTGTGCGCCGCGCCGCTGCGAGAGGGTTGGGAAATTTGCGCTGGGAGAAGTTGCCGGCACCGGCTCGCGCTGAGGCCCAAACGCAGACGCACAGCACACTTGCACTTGTTTGTCAAGATCCGGAGTGGGTTGTCAGGTATGCCGGTGTTGTCGGGTTAGAGGGGTTGGCTGCGGCGGTAAAATCTGATCAGCCGGTGTGGTTTAATGATCTGAAAATGCAGTTAGAAAAAATTGCTTTAACTGATAGTGTAATGGCAGTTCGTGCTCGCGCTTTGTGGGCGATGAAAAACTGCGGATTTTGAGGTTATGAGGAGAAAAAACAATGATTAAACATATTGTGATGTGGCGGTTAAAAGATGAGGCGGAAGGTGTTAGCAAGGCTGAAAATGCAGTCAAAATAAAGGAAATGTTAGAAGCTTTAATCGGGGTTATTCCGGAAATTAAAGCTTTGGAAGTTGGGTTTAATGTGTTGGAGTCACCGGCTGGTTTTGATGTGGTGCTTTATTCAGAGTTTGCAAGTTTGGAAGATTTGAGTGCTTATCAGGTGCATCCCGAACATGAGAAGTGTAAAGATTTTATTGGGGAAATTGTCAGTGATCGGGCTGTGGTTGATTATGAAGTGTGAGACTGTCTCACCGGGATTTTTTTATGTTAATGCCAAAAACTCCGACTATTCTTTCTGTTGAAAATTTAAACGGCTGTGCTGCGTCGCTGTTACTTTATCAAGGCGTGTGCAGCGGTGAGATGGGTCAAAGTTTTTTAAATTTTTTGAGTTTTCTGCAACAACTGAACCCAGATAAAAATCAGTGTTTGCAAGCTTATGGCAGTTTTTTTCGGGCACTGGCGGCGGAAAATATAAGCTGGCAAAACTATTTAATGGGGCAAATTTTGATAGATGAAAACCCCTTTAGTTTCCAAGCCCAAAAGGCGGATTTTAGGGAGATTCCAGCCCCATTAATTGCGGCAGCAAAGCATGATTTAGAAGCCCTACAAAGTTTATATGAATGCACCTGTGAAGAGGTGAGTCGGTGGGTGCAAGGCGTTTTTAATTTAGAGAATGTGCCGGTTTTTTGGCCTGATGAACCGTTGCAAAATCCTGAGACTCCAAAAGCAAGAATGATGGAGATTTTGCGAAGTTCTAAAAGCTGGGCAGATACGGTGGAAAAGTTAGCAGCATATTACCGACAATATGGAACAGGAATTTTTGCTCAATATATAGCTTTTCGCTGGCAGGCAGGCGAGTTTGTAAGTATTAAAAATCCTGATGTTGTTAGATTGGAGAATTTAACCGGCTATGAATTACAAAAAGAAGCATTATTGAAGAATACGGAGTTTTTGCTGGCCGGTTTTCCTGCTTTGCACGTTTTGCTTTATGGAAGTCGGGGAAGTGGGAAATCTTCTTTAGTAAAGGCGTTGTTAAATGAGTATGGCGAACGCGGTTTAAGGTTGATTGAGGTTTCTAAAGCGGATTTAAAAGACTTACCGCTTATTGTGGAAAAGTTAAGGAATGTACCACAGAAATTTATTATTTTTGTTGATGATCTTTCCTTTGAAGAAGACGATGATGCCTTTAAATCTTTAAAAGTAGTTTTAGAAGGAAGTTTAACCGCAAGACCGCAAAATGTGGTAGTTTATGCAACATCAAACCGGCGTCATTTAATCCGCGAATTTTTTGATGACCGGCCTCGTCCGAAAGATAGTGATGAAATTCACGCTTGGGATACCGTGCAAGAAAAACTGTCATTTAGTGATAGATTTGGATTAACTTTAACCTTTGAACCGGCCAATCAAGACACATATTTAACCATTGTTCAGCATTTATCAGAACAAGCAAATATCCCTCTTTCCTGGGAACAAATTAAACCGCGTGCCCTACAATGGGCAACTCGTCATAATGGCCGGTCGGGGCGTACAGCAAGACAATTTGTAGACTTTCTCACCGCCGAAATAGAAATGAGTAAAAACCCATAAAAAACCCGTAGAAGGACGGGCATCTTGCCCCTCCCACTCGTCATTAAAAAATCATTTCTCAAACAAAAAACCCATCCCATTCATCTGCGTTCATCTGCGTAGCGCTACGCGCGGCTACGCCTAACATCTGCGGTTAAAAAATCCAACTCCCGCTGCATAACAAAGCGAACCTTCTCATAACAAGCATTAACATAATCCCGATCAGCGGCAGCCTTGCGACCATATCTTTCAAAAACAATAGGAGGACAAACCCGCGTATGAATAGAAACCGGCAAAGGAAAATTCGGTAAAGGGCCCAGACTTAACCCCCAAGGTAAACCCAAATAAATGGGAAAAACGACAGGATCGACATTAAATAACCAAGGCATTCCCCACTCGTGAAGTTGCTTTACATATTCGTAGAAATCTGCTAATACTAAGAGAGTATCGTGGGCGCCGGTGGAGATAGCTGGAACGATAGGGACTTCTTCTCTTAAGGCTAATTTAATAAAGCCTTTTCTGCCGGCAAAATAGATTTGATCACGCAAATTGTAGGGGCGAAAAACGTCTTCAGCACCACCAGGATAAACGAGTACGGCAGCATTTTTTTGTAAGGCGGCGATGCCCATTTTTGGATGTGCTTGAATGGCACCACAATTAACAGCTAAACGAGCAATTTCTGGTACAACTTTCCAGACGGTGGGGTGCATTAATCCGTAGGCGGGCCGGTCGGTTCCATAGCGGCGAAACCAGTCATACATAAACATGAACATATCGGGTGCAGCTAAACCGCCGTTGTGGGAACCGACAATGAGCATTTTGTTGTTGTCGGGTATGTTTTCCCAGCCGTCGGTTTTGACGCGAAAATAATGGTCGTAAAGCCATCCCCAAATGGGTAGGAATGCTTTTATGACGTTGGGATCTCGTTCGTCTAATGACCAACCATCAAAGGGTTTGCGAGAAATCAGGTTTTCTGCCACGATTTTTTAAGGATTTTTCACACCACAGGTAATTATCATCTCATGTTGTGGTGGTTGGGTGGAGAGGTTTTTTGTTTTGATGAGTTTTGGAAATACTATTTGGGCTGTTTTATAATGTATGTGTGGCGATTGTGGGTTGTTTATTTGAGGGATAGGTGTTGATTATGGCGATTAATTTGATGAGAAAATTGTTTACTGTAAGGGATTTTAATCGCATGGTTGAGGCGGGAATACTGACAAAATATGATAGGGTGGAGTTAATTCGGGGAGAAATTGTTGAGATGGCGCCGGTTGGCAGAAGAGAGGCTGCTTGTAGGAGTCGTTTAAATAAAGTTTTTTATGAAAGATTAGGGGATAAAGTTTTAGTTGGCATTCAAGATGCGGTGGAGTTAAATGATGTTTCTCAACCTCAGCCTGATGTTTGTTGGTTGCGATTTCGTGAGGATTTTTATGAGTCGGGACATCCGCAAGTAAGGGATATTTTTTTGTTGGTTGAGGTGGCGGATACGACGGTTGAGTTTGATAGGGAGGTGAAGATTCCTTTGTATGCTGATGCGGGTATTTGTGAGGTTTGGTTGGTGGATATTCAGGGGGAGTGTTTGGAGGTTTACCGGCATCCTTTGGGGGGGAAATATGAGGAGGTTTTGAAGTTTTTTCGGGGGGATAGGGTGGGGGTTTCTGCTTTTTCAGATGTGGAGTTTGGGGTGGATGAGGTTTTGGGTAGTGGGGGTTGATGGTGCCGGTTGATGGTGCCGGTTGAAACAGGAATAAAATCCCTCCGGGGTTGAAGAGAATTTGATTTTCTAGTCCGTTAGGACTTATTTCATGTAGACGCCGGTTTCAACCGGTGGCTTACTTTGGCAAAGAATGTGGCGGTGGCGGAAGCGGAGGCGGAGAAGGTCGAGAAATAGAAATAGGTTTCGGACGACAAGCTTCTATAACAGCACTTCTAAATTGTTCTACCCGTTCCGATTTTTGATAGAACAAAATCAGAGTAGTTCTAGTGGTATAAATGGCAATATAGCGCTGTTTGATAATAAGGGCTAAAACAATGAAGATAATACCAATAAAGGCCAAATTGGAGATCATCGGCAAGGAGGCGAAGAGGAAGACGGTAGGGATTGCTAACCAAAATAGCGACCAAGTACAGCCTTCTCCAATTTCAACTCCTTTGACATCTTGAATCGGAACGACGATTTCTTTAGTTTCTAATCCAAAAAATTCTTCAGATTTAGTTTGTAGAGTGTCGCCGACAAGTTTTATAGTTAGGCTGCCATTGGTTTGGACGGCCACTACGCCGACAAGTTTACCAGTATTACCGCTGATCTGCGGGATTGAATTAGCTTTCATTGTTGTAGTTTTTTAATATAAGAAAGAATGGATATAATAAGCATCAATGGAACCGCAAAAGCTAAGATTGAAACTATATGAGCATTTATCTACCAACCGCTTATATTCCGAACAGCCTAACCGGCACTAAACGCTCACAAAAACCCTATCATCAGCCGAAAAGCCTTAAATTTGTTACAAAATTTTACCTTTTTTGTCCTCTCCCTGATCAGAGGCCCAATTTTATCGCTTAAAGATGATTTTCTCCATCTCCCACAGCAAGCCAAGCCCAAAAGCAAATTCCAACTTGCCAATAATGTCATGTACTTGAGTATCTGAATTCAAATTTCTAACGCTTTGGGCCACTTTTTCCCCTTAATTTTTACTGAAACCGCTTTTGTATAACCTATATGATAGCTGGATAGCTCAAAAAGACAAGGCTTGAAAAGTTGGCAAAAGTTGGAAAAAGTTGGGATTTTATAAAATTCTGAGAGAAGGTGGAAAAAGGTGGAAAAGGTTGGGAAAAGTTGGGTACAATAATCAAAATTATCCCAATTTTAACCGATGGAAATTCCTCAGATATTGCAGTTTGTCGATGACGCTGTTTACCAAATAAAGAATAAACATCTCAACGATATTCAGCGTCGAATTATCACCGGCATCCTAAACCGACAAAAATATCAACAGATTGGGGAAACCTACGGTTACAGTGAAAAACATATAAAAAAAACCAGTCACGAACTTTTACAAATATTATCCGAAGTGTTTGGCGAAAAAGTTAGGAGAAGTAATCTCGAATCAGTCTTAGAACGGCAAATAAATGTTCATATAAACTTAGGGAATAAAAATAGTCGTAATAAAAATACTGTAAATATAGCTTCTCTCAACAAATGCCCCGATAGTTCAACAGCAACCCCACACAAAACCCCGCCTCTAACTCCTAACTCGCCACAGCACAAACCGCCTCAAATTAACCTTGAAAGCATTAATAAATTCCGACAATTTGGCTTAAGCGATGAGCAAATAGCAGACGCACTAGGGATACCTTTGGAGGCGCTTGTACAAATCGATTTAAGTGCCGGTTAAAACCGGCACCTACAAGAATAAAACCCCTCCGGGGTTGAAGAGAATTTGATTTTCTAGTCCGTTAGGACTTATTTCATGTAGACGCCGGTTTTAACCGGTGGCTTCTTTCTTCAACCAACGGCAAATACCACTTTCAAAATCCCCAAACCCATCACCGTAACCTCCCCGATCTCAAAATACTCACAATCAACCACAACCCCAAAAAACTCGCCGCATAAAACAACGCACTACTCACAAAAGCCAGCTGAGTACCCCCACTAGAAAACGTAATCGCCGCCCCAATAATTAACGACCCCACCACAATACTAAAAGACAACCTATTAGCAGAATCATCCATACTCCGCCGCACCCCATCCAAATCCTTTAAAGTCAAATTCCAGCGCAACGTTTCCGACGTCAAACCCTCTAATAATAACTCCACTTGACGCGGCGATTGTAACGACAAACTCTTAAGATCCAACGCCGTCCTTAACACCGTTTGCATCGGATCATCTCCAAACAATTGCCGGCGAAATAAATCCGTCATTAACGGTTTCACCTCATCCAACAAATTCACCTCCGGGTCAAATTGTCTCGCCACCCCCTCTAAATTTGCAATTGCCTTCGCATACAACCCCATATTACTCGGCAACTTAATCTTATTCACCCGCGCCACTTGTAAAAGTTCATAAAACACCTGCGAAAAATTCAATTGCGACAAACTCATGTTATAATATTTCCGCAACATTCGCGCCAAATCATTCTCTAAATTTGACAACTTTTCCGCTTGGGCTGTATCCGAAAGTTGCACCGTTAATTGAGCCAATCTCGACGCATCTAAATCCACCACCGCTAACAACATCTCCGTTAAAATTGTCTGCGATTTTGGATCAAGCCGGCCCATCATTCCACAATCCAAAATCGCCACCCTTCCATCTGCTAAATAAAACAAATTCCCTGGATGTGGATCAGCATGAAAAAATCCATCAATATAAATCTGCTGGAAAAAAGCCCTAAACAAAATTCGTGTTAATTCCCGCCGTCTTTCTGCTGCACTTACAGTTGGATTATTGCTTCTAACTTCTCCCAACAACAACGGCACACCTTCCAACCATTCTAAAACTAAAATCTTTTGGCTTGTGTATTCCCAGTAAATCTCAGGCACTAACAATTGCGTTGTATCAAACCATTTAGTCGCCGCTAAATTCCGCCGCAATTGATTAGCATATCTGCCTTCTTGAGTAAAATCTAACTCTGCTAAAATTGCCGTAGTAAATTCCTCAGCAAGCCCCACAACATCATACTCTTTGCCAAAATCTGTTAGCGCCATTAATTCAGCAATTGCTCGAATTAACAAAAGATCCTGCTCAACTAAAACATCAATCCCCGGACGTTGAACTTTTAAAGCAACTTGTTGACCATTTTTTAAAATTGCTTTGTGAGTTTGGGCAATCGAACCGGCAGCAATTGCTCTGGGTGTTATACTATTAAAAACTTCTTCTATAGGCCGGCCTAATTCTTGTCTAATTAATTCTCGGACAGCCGGCCAATCCACAGGCGGTACATTCGCCTGCAAATCTGTCAGCGCCACAATATAATCTCCGGGTAACAAATCAGGACGAGTGCTTAAAAGTTGTCCCAACTTCACATAAACCGGCCCCAATTCTATCAAAATATTTCGCAAAACTGCCGGCGTTGGTAATTGCGGTGCATCCGTCTTGCTTCCCGTCAGGACTCCTCGCATATAGTCCCAACCATTGCGAAACAAAACTTCTAAAATTTCACCTTGTCGGTTCGTTGTTTTTGTTAGTGAGAACATAATTAGGTAAGGTGGGCAAAGCCCACCAGGTTATAATGACAATGATGGGCCGAAAATTGCCCTACAGTAAATCTTGATACTTTGGATTTTCTTGGAGAGTTTTTAAGACTTGCTTGATTTCTTGAGTTCGGTCTTTTTTGACAATTAATGTCGCATTTCCATCTCGCACAACCACTAAATCTTCTATCCCAATTGTAACAATCACTTCCTCAGAATTGCTGCTATAAAGAATACTATTTGTCGTATCCAATCCAACATGAGAAGCGAGTTCAACGTTAACATTATCGCCTTTTAACAAGCGTTCAATGGCATTCCAGTCTCCTAAATCATCCCAACCAAAAGCAGCCGGCAAAACATACGCCAATTGCGTTTTTTCCATTAAAGCGTAGTCGATGCTTTTCTTTTCTAATTGCGGATAAGACGCGACACCTTTTTCTTTCAAAGCATTGATGATGGCCGGTGCATGAATTTCCAGTTCTTTTAAAACAACACCGGCCCGAAAAATAAACATCCCACTATTCCAACTAAACCGGCCCGTTGCTAGAAATTGTTCGGCTGTTTCTCGGTCGGGTTTTTCCGTAAACCGGCTCACTTTATACACCGGCAAATCTTCAAAATTTCCTGCCACAGAACCTTGTTCAATGTAACCATATCCCGTTGACGGATAACTTGGTTTTACCCCCAACGTCACAATCGCCGCCTCCGAACTAGCTAACTGTGCAGCAGCATAGATAGTTTTTTGAAAAGCCGGCTCGTCTCCTATCCAGTGATCCGCTGGAAAAAACCCGATAACCGTCTCCTCTCCCGAAGCTTTGGCAATCTCCAAAGTCGCCCAAGCAACCGCAGGAGCAGTATCACGACCTTCTGGTTCAACCAAGATGTTTTTATCCGGTAATTGCGGTAATTGCTCACGCACACCCTCGGCAAGTTGAGCAGAAGTGATGACCCACAAATCATCCCAACTGCCGGCCAAGGGTAACAAGCGGTCTGCCGTTGCTTGTAGGAGACTTTTACCGCTGCCATCAAGAGACAAAAATTGTTTGGGCCGGTGGCGACGGGAAAGGGGCCAAAAGCGCTCGCCTTTGCCACCGGCCAATATTACAGGGGTAATCGGAGAATTCATGGTTTTTGTTCCTCGTTGATAGTTCATTGCTCATTGTTGATTGTTTTGCCAGAAAGCATCAACCATGAACCCTAAAGCTCGATATATAATCATTGCGGTTGTGTGAACAGCGCAACAAGACAAAAAGCTGATAGTGTGCCGGTGAGGTAAATTCAGGTGGTGGATGGAGTCGAACCCTCAAAAGACGTAACAGAAGAGTCAACAGCAGCCAAGCGACCGAGAAGGCAATGGCAGACACAACTAGAATTTGCCCTGCCTAAAATGGCGGCTGTCACTGGCCGGTCGGTATTCTGGGGGTTTGGCCTGCTGGTAACCGCCGCAATGTCAGCTACCCTTGGCGCCACTTTGGCCTTAATGACACCCTTATCATTGCCCATTTCTGACTTCTCAGGAAAACCTTCCTTACGCGAAATTTGGCAAAAAAACTTTCAATACCGGATCACCCGTCCCGTTAATGTTTTAATTATGGGAATTGACCGGCTAAATGAAACTCCCCTAAATCGAGAAAGCATTTTTGAAGGCAACAGCGACACCTTATTACTGTTGGGAATTAACCCCAGCAATAAAACCGTAAATATGCTTTCCATTCCCAGGGATACCCAAGTAGAAATTCCCGGCATTGGAATCGATAAAATTAATGATGCCAACGTCAAAGGTGGGCCGGCCTTAGCGGCTCGCGTCCTTAGCAGCAATCTTAATGATATTGCTATTGATCGCTACGTTCGGATTAGCACCGGCGCGTTTCGAGAATTAGTAGATTTATTAGGGGGAGTGGATGTTTTTGTTCCCTATCCCATGCAGTATGTTGATGAGACTCAAAAACTCAAAATTGATTTGCCCCAAGGTTGGCAAACTCTCAATGGAGATCAAGCCGAACAATTTGCCCGTTTTCGCAACGATAATAAAGGAGATATTGGCCGAGTTCAGCGTCAACAAGCTTTATTTAAAGAATTAAAAAATAGGCTGACCAGTCCCGCAGTTTTGCCTCGCTTACCTGAAATTATTAGGGCGATGCAAAAGTATATCGACACGAATCTCAGCTTTGAGGAAATGCTTTCTCTGGTGAATTTTTCTTTGAATTTGCAACCAGAAAATTTTAAAATGGTGATGTTACCCGGACGTTTTAGCTCTCCCGATGAGTTTAAGGCGAGTTATTGGTTAATGGATACCGAAGAGCGAGATCGGGTGATGCTTGATTATTTCCAGGTGTCTCCCAAACAAAAGACTGCTCAAGAGGATGCAGTGGAAAATTTGCCCCCAGAGCCACGTTCCTCGAAAATAAAATATCTCTACAAAGTAGCGATTCAAAATGCCTCGGATTCTCCAGAAATTGCCGATAATTTGGCGAAATATTTGCAGGATCAGGGCTATGAAAATGTTTATGTGGTTCAAGATTGGCCTGACCGGCTTTTGCAGACTCAAATTATTGTCCAAAAAGGCGATTTAGAGAGCGCTGCTAAGCTTAAACAAACTTTGGGTTTAGGAAAAATTGCCTCCGAATCTACCGGCGATCTTGAGTCAGATTTAACCATTCGGATCGGTCAAGATTGGGTCAAGGCTAATTTACAATCTTCGCCGCTTAATCCTTAGTTTTAGGTTGGGTTTGGCGCTGGCTAAGCCCAACCTACTTTTAATTGGCGATTTGTTGGGAAAACCACAAGACAGCGTTAATATTTGTTGAGTCTGAAAAATTTTCTAAAGTTTTTTGTAAGGCAATTCACAAACTCTGGCATGATTAATTCCTTCGTTTCCCATGCTAATTAAAAGGCGATTGTTATTAAAGAATATTCTAACTAACTTTGGGTTTGGAGTTTCTAATCATGTTAAGTAATTTTCCCTGGTTGCCGGTTGTCATTGCGGACAATCTTTTTTGAGCAAGTCAATGGTAGAATTTAAGACAGTTATAGGCTAATGAATTAATGGCTTATCAATATACGCGAATTGTTCGGTTTCAAGATACGGATGCTGCCGGTGTTGTTTATTTTGCTAATCTTTTATCTATTTGCCATGAGAGTTACGAGGCTTCTTTGGCAGAAGTGGGGATTAATTTAAAGTTATTTTTTAGCAATTCTTCGGCTCTAGCCGTTCCTATTGTTCATGCAAATATTAATTTTTTTAAACCGTTGTTTTGTGGGGATTCGCTGAGGGTAAAACTCACTCCTAAGCTTTTGAATGAAAATTCCTTTGAAATTGATTATCAAGTTTTTGGATCAGAGACTACAGAAAAATCTGCCGCCGTTGCGATTACTCGCCACGTTTGCATCGAAACGAAAACACGCCAGCGCCACATTCTTCCTGCGGAACTACAGCAATGGCTGTGCCGGTGGCGAGACAGTTAAGCTGTGAGTAAATACTTAAAGTTTGGAAAAAAAAATTAACAAAGAGTTTACAAAAATTTAAAACGAAATTTTATATTTATTTAATAATAATAATAATTATATATTTTGCTGCCGGTAACGAATCGCCAACGCTTTCGCGTGCCGTAAGCTACAGGCCACAGCCCCGGCAGCAAGCGAGGAGAACACGGGAATAATGACTTTAGAACAACAACTCGCGCAGCAGCTTCGTAAACTTGGTTATTGGGACTGCACTGCCATCATTAATCCGGCTAACCCAACTCATCCGCTTTCTTTGGCGTGGTCAAATCCTAATACCACAGTGGATTCTGAGACAATGTTTCAATTAGTATGGTTATTGGCTTCTAGCACTCGCCGGCAAAGACTCAGCGCCACCGATTTACGAATTTTGGAGCGCTCGGCGGCGGAATTGGCAATGGAAGCCTACATTTTACCCGCCACTAAAACTTATGTCAATTACCTTTGGCAACAAGTTTACTGTCAAGAATGCGCTCAACATTTATTTCCGGGTGAGTCTTTTTAATTGTTGATCTCAAGTCATCGTAAACTAAAAATAGGCGTGAAGTAAGCCCTAGTAGGCTTGTGTCTGGGGCTGTCTTTCCGCTGCAATGCTTCAAGCAAAATATACCTAGCACCCGTCTCAATAGGAGGGTGAGTGAGTGATCTGAATAAATCCAAATATTTAGATACAGTTCGAGTTTAAAAAGTTCTTTTGCTAATCTGTCAATTCACCTCGGATAAGGAATGGTTTCCATAATGAAAATTGCAATGCGCTTTGAAAAACCTAAAAACCACCGCACCCGATTACATGAGCGTAAACCCGTGTCTCAAACCATTCGCCTGAAAGTAAATACTGACTTGAGCGCTTTGTCTCAAGTCTTGCAATGGTTTGACCAGTTGCAGCAATTATCTATTCCTGAGATGGCATGGATGCAGTGCCAGCTTGCGCTTGCTGAAGCTTTTACAAATGTCGTGCGTCACGCTCATAATGGTTTGCCAAAAGAAACTCCCATTGAAGTTGAAGCGTCGATTTTTAATGAAGCTTTGGAAATAAAAGTTTGGGACTGTGGCAAACCTTTTGATTTGGAAGCTAAGTTTCAACAACTCCAACAACACGACGAAAAATACTGGACAACTGTTGAAGGTTCGCGGGGAATTATGTTAATGAATAAAATTACCGACCGGCTCACCTATACCCGCACTTCCGATCAGCGTAATTGTTTGGTGATGGTTAAGTCTTTGGCTGGTTAATTGCTTATGGAGTTTTGCAGCACCGGCAAGGCAATTTTTAAGACTTCTTGCCGGTTGATTTTTCCTTGTAAGTTGCGGGGTAAAACTTCCACCGGCACCCAATATTTCGGCAATTTATATTTGCTTAATTTTCCCACAAGTGCGGTTTGCAATTCCTCTTGAGAAATATCGCTTTCTGGCACATAAACTGCTGTCACCACTTCTCCCCAATCTTTATCAGGTATCCCTACCACGCAGACATCTTTAACGCAATGTGTGGCTAAAATTGCCGCTTCTATTTCCGCCGGAAATACATTTTCTCCCCCACTGATGATTTTATCACTGCTGCGTCCGACCACATACAAATAGCCCTCGTCATCAAAATATCCCAAATCATCCGATTTGAAATTTTGCTTGGCTTCAGCTTCCCCCGGATAGTATCCGCTTAAAAGCGAGTCTGCTGTAATGATAATATTGCCTATTTGGTTTGGGGGCAAAGTTTCGCCGCTATCATTGACAATTTTAACTGTGGCATGAGGTAAAACTTTTCCGCAACTGGTATTTCCTGCCAAAAAATCATCGGGTTTAAGGGTAACAATTTGTGAGGCGGTTTCTGTCATGCCGTAGGTAAGGGCAAGTCGAATTTGCTGTTTTTTGGCAATTTCTAATAATTCACTCCAAGCCGGTGCACCTCCCAGCAAAACTGTAGAAAATTTCGATAACCAGGTTGCTAAATTGGGTGTTTGTAGCAGCCGGTGTAGTTGTGTGGGGACTAGAGAAATAAAATAATTTTCGGGATTTATAAGATTATTTTCCAAATCCTTAAAAGGCAAAATGGCTAACTTTCCGCCGGTGGCAAAACAGCGTAAAAGCTGCATCAAACCGCTGACATGATAAACCGGCAAGACACAGCAAGAATTGACGAATTCAACGGCAAAATATGTGCTAAATCCTTGTACCGATGCCATCAAAGTTTCCCAAGTGTGAATAGCAAAACGAAGCTTGCCGGAAGATCCGCCGGTGGGAATCATTATAAAATTTTCGATTGGTAATTTTAGGCTATCTTTAGCAGTATTTTTGTTTATATGGGTGAGATTTTCTTTAAAAATTAAGTCAGGTTGAACTAAATCTAAAACTTCTTGCCATTCTTTTTCCGCCGAATTGGGATTCGCTAAAAAAACCGGATATCCACAACTAACTGCTGCAAAAAAAACGCTTATAAAACCTACTGGATCGTTTTCTGCCAGAATAACTTTAGGGGATTTCTCCCCAATACTTTTTAAATCTGCAATACATTTATCAACCTGTAACAAAAGTTGCCGATTGTCATAACCGCTTAACCAATCTGCCGGCAACCCCCCTAAATGTTCAATAATGTTTTCTTGTTTTATCATAATTCTGATATTAAATTTTCGTCACTTTCTGCGAACCAATGTTCTACCCCAAACCCAACAGCGCGATTTTGTAAAGAAAGTTCTGAGGCTAAATTTAAAGCCGCATTTCTGCCAATAGAAGTTTCAAAGACTGAAGAAAAAACCGCGTCTATTTGGTAGGTTTGGCAAAATTTGCGTAACTTAGAAGGGGAACCGGCAATGCCAGGTTTAATAACATAAATTCCGCGCCATCCCTGCTGATAACAAGCCGCCATTTGACCGAGATTTGCTACAGATTCATCTAATGCCAAAGGCGTCGAATATTGCTGAGATAATTTTATCATAGCTTCGATTTGATTGACCGGCAAAGGTTGTTCTAAAAATTCTAGTTTACCCCAAGCATCACACACTTGTAACCATTGATTTGCTGTTTGCCAATTTAAACCGCTATTGGCATCAAGTCTGAGTTTTGCAGTTGGCGGCAAATTTTGGATTAATTGCTCAAAAATCTTTAATTCTTCTTCTATTTCCGCCACCCCTATTTTCCATTTAAATGTGCAGTAATTTTGTTGCCATAAAGACTGCCAGGCGGATAAAGCAGAAATCCCACTAGGTAATAAAGCGCTGGTGTTTAAAACAAGTTTATTCAAGTTTTTTTCAGCGGTTGGTAAGGCAGATTCAAAACCAAACTGACAAGCCGGTAAACTATCGGGAATTGTCAAAATATCCTTTTGGGAAATCTTGCCTGAGAAAGCCTTACAAAACTCAAGCGCCTCCTCAATAGTTTCTGAACCAAACCAAGAAATCGGCGCAATTTCTCCTACACCAAAGTTGCCGGTTTCGTCGATAAGTTTAAGCAAAATTCCTTCTCGAAGTTCCCAAATTCCATGACTGGTTAATAAGGGATGCTTAAATTTGCGTTTGTAGGGTAAAATTTTAAGCTGATATAGCATTTGTTTGGAGAAAAGCAGTAATTTTTTCTATATATTCTTGGGGATTTTCCAGGTGGATATTATGGCCGGTATTGGTAATAACTTCTAAACTGGCCGGTGGACATAAATCTGCCATTTTTTGATGAATTTGCACAAATTTTTTATCCAACTCTCCCACCAACAAAAGCAGAGGAATTTGATTTTGAGTAAGTTTTTCCCACAGAGGCGGTTGCTGGCCGGTTCCCATATAGCGCAGAGATTTTGCCAACTCCACCGGCCGGTTTTGCAAGCGTTTTTCGATTAATTGTGGCAAATTTGGATGACTTTGTAAAGACTTAAAAAGCGGTTGATTATACCAGTTTTCTAAAAAAGTTTTGAAATCACCTTTTATTAATTCTTCAGCCAATTTTTGATCTTGTTGAATACGTTGCAAGCGTTCGCTTTCAGTTGCTAAACCGGCAGAAGTTGATTCTAAAATTACTTGCTCAAATTGCTGAGGAAAATTCAGCATCAAATAAAGTGCCAACCTCCCCCCCATTGAATAACCGCAGAGGCTACATTTAGGAATATTTAAACGCTTCAGCAATGCAATTAAAGCCTCAGCAGTTTTTGGCATTGAATAAAATTCATCATTCCCCAAAACTTGAGTTTTTCCGTGTCCTGGTAAATCAACAGCCAAACAGCAAAAATTTTTAGATAAAACAGAGATAATTGGCAGAAAATCCTCGCTGCTACCCATAAAACCATGCAAGAATAAAATCACCGGCTGGGAGGGAGTGCCGGTGATTGAATAATGAAATTTTATGAATGGTTGATTGTTCATTGTTTGCCGGTTTCC
The DNA here is from genome assembly GCF_025370775.1 of Ancylothrix sp. D3o. Classification (NCBI taxonomy): domain Bacteria; kingdom Bacillati; phylum Cyanobacteriota; class Cyanophyceae; order Oscillatoriales; family Microcoleaceae; genus Ancylothrix; species Ancylothrix sp. D3o. The sequence goes on from NZ_JAMXEX010000001.1 coordinate 743,869, forward strand.
AATCTGCCTTTCTCTCCCTTTTTCCATCAATCACAGGCCAGATGCCTGTGCCACTTCACAAAATAAATCCGAATCCAAAAAGAAGACCACTAAAAAAATGAAAAGCAATAGCAATAAACTTACAATTGCTTACCATAGTCGGCTGATTGTGATAAGTAGAAACGTGCCGGCATAACTGAATAGCAAAAGGCAAACTCAGCAAAATAAGCAAAGTTTTCAGAGGAAAAATTCCCAAGCCAATAAATAGGCCGGTGAGAACAAAAACACTGCCACAAATCCAAGGCAATAACTGAGCACCTTTTGCCGTACCCAGACGCACAATAGGCGAACGTTTACCGGCAGCCACATCATCAGAAACCTGATGAAAATGTGAGCAAAACAAAATCAAACTCGTAGTAATGCCAATCAAAATAGAAGCAGCAATGGCTACCCAAGACCATGCCTGAGTTTGACTGTAATAAGCCGCAGCAATTGCCAAAGGGCCAAAGGTAAAAAAGCAAATAATTTCACCTAACCCTAAATATCCCAAGCGAAAAGGCGGCCCTTGGTAGGTATAGCCCAAAGCGCAGCACAGCAAAACAATAGCAATCACAGTAAAATCTTGCTGCCACCAAGCAATGCCAAAAATGCCCAAAATTCCAGCCACTAAAAATAAATTACCCAGCCCAAAAATGAAATATTTATTGCCGGTTAAATTAACCAAAGAATGGGCTTTATTTTTATCAATGCCGGTTTCCGAATCAAAGACATCATTGCTGAGATTCAACCAAGCAACAATCAAAATGGCTGAAATTAAAAAAGTAAAAAATACCCCACTATTGAGTTTTTGGGTTTCCGCCACAGCCACCGCAGTTCCCAGCCAAATCGGGATAACTGCCACACTATACATCGGCGGCTTAATTGCCGCCATCCACAATTTTCTATTGGACGGTTTTATCGTTTGAGTAGTCATCCGGCGTTCTTGATTCACATCTTGCCAGCGGATTAATTTTACGATGTCTAGGACACAAAACTGCATTCCTTAGCGCCGGTAATTTTCAGCAAATTTGTTGTCCAAGTCCAGCCTAGCGCCGCAATCAAGCCAAATAACCCGAAAATTTTTATACTATTTTGTTATAAACTTGCATTTAATTTTTCAGCCGGTATCATCTTTATACCTAGGTTTATCCTGCTTTATTAGCCGCAACCCTAAACGAAACTTCCCCTACCTAGTTTAGCGCGAAGCTTCCAATGGTTAGATAATAAGGAAAGCCTCAATGCTGTCAAGTTTATTAACTTTTATTGCGTAACAAATCTTCAAAAATAGCCAAAAAACCATTTTTATGCTACTCATACCCCATCCATCAAACTTGTTTCCAGACACCAAAGCATTATTGCAAGTGCTATCTGCCGGCCTGCAAAAATCAATTGAAAGAAATCAGCCCCAAATTGTTAGCATTTCCTTGGAAATTCCAACCATTGATCCTCTTGCAGTTCTCCAAACAATTAATCAACCGGAAAAAATTCATTTTTACTTCGAGAAAAACCGCAGCCAAAATTCCTTTCGCCCCCCCGCAAGCGACCCCAAAATTATCAACCCCAGCGACGCCATCGCCGCCATCGATAGCGCCCAATCTCTTACCACAGAAGGCACAAAAAGATTCACTCAAGCCCAAAAATTTATTCGCACTTGCCTTGCCAACACCATCACCACCGGCAACCTTAATTTACCCTATAGCGGCCCCCATTTTTTCTGTAGTTTTAGCTTTTTTGACCACAACTCCCCCCAAGATTCAAGCTTAAACGCAGCCACAATCTTTTTACCCCGCTGGCAAATTTCTCGCCACAGAGAATGCTGCGTTTTAGTCGCCAATTTAGTGATCGAACCCAGCATCAACCTCGAAAAACTTTATAACAACTTCGTAGCAACCACCCAAAAAATTATCCAAACACCTAAAATCATCCAGCCTTCAACAACCCACAGCTTAAACCTAACAAAACAGCCAGTCACCGAACCCGAAACTTTTAAAAAATCGGTTAAATCTGCCTTAAACTCCATTCACAAAAACCAATATAATAAAATCGTCCTTGCCAGCGCCATTGATGTTTTTTCCCAAACTCCTTTTCAAATTATCCAATCCCTCAATAAACTCCGAAAACTACACCCCGACTGTTACATATTTTCCACCGGCAACGGCAAAGGAAAAACCTTCATTGGTGCCAGTCCAGAACGTCTTGTCAGCGTCGATAACCACATCTTAGCAACCGATGCCCTCGCCGGTTCAGCCCCACGCGGAAAAACCCCCCTCGAAGACGCCAACTTAGCCAAAACCTTACTCAACAACGACAAAGAAAAACACGAACATCAAGTTGTCATTGACTTTATTATTCAACGCCTCTCAAACCTCGGTTTAATCCCCCTCTTATCCCCTCCTATCCGTCTACTTCAACTCTCCAATATTCAACATTTATGGACACCCATAAAAGCCCAAGTTACCCCCAATGTTTCCCTTTTAGATATCGTCGCCGAACTACACCCAACCCCCGCCGTTGCAGGCAATCCTAGAAAAATTGCTTGTCAAGAAATCCGCCAATATGAAAACTTCAACCGCTGCCTATATGCCGGCCCCCTCGGTTGGATAGACCGCAACGGAAACGGCGAATTTATTGTTGGCATTCGTTCTGCTATAATTGATGGAAAACACGCCCGACTTTATGCCGGTGCCGGCATCGTTGAAGGCTCCATTCCCGACAAAGAACACGCCGAAATTCAACTCAAACTCCAAGCCCTCCTCAAAGCCTTAATTTAATTTAATTAAATGCTAGATTTCCGCAACACAAACACCCTTTGGGCTTCTATTTTTGTCGAAACCCTTGCTCGTTTAGGATTACAAACCGCCATCATTTGCCCCGGTTCCCGTTCCACCCCCCTCACCATCGCTTTTGCCCACCATCCAAACATAGAAAGCATACCCGTTTTAGACGAAAGATCCGCCGCATTCTTTGCCCTCGGAATCGCCAAAAAAACCGCCATTCCCACCGCCCTTGTCTGCACCTCTGGCACAGCAGCAGCTAACTTTTATCCGGCAATTATTGAAGCCAAAGAAAGCCGAATTCCCCTTTTAATTTTAACCGCAGACCGGCCCCCAGAATTACGAGATTGTCATTCCGGCCAAACCATCGACCAAGTGAAAATATACGGTCATTATCCCAACTGGCAAACCGAACTCGCCACCCCCTCCGCCGAAATTCCCCTGCTTAATTATTTACGGCAAACTGTCTCTTATGCTTACGAAAAAACCCTTCTCCCCATTCGCGGGCCGGTACACCTAAATATACCCTTCCGTGACCCGCTTTTTCCCCTTCCTCAACCGGCAATACAAGCCTTAGAAAGCAACTTTAAAACCGAAGAATTTTTCAACAGCACTCAATTCCTCAACGAGACAGTTTTTTTACCCGCCAACTTTGAATCAGACGTTATTTATCAAAAATGGAAACAAACAGAAAGCGGTCTAATTATAGCCGGTGTTGCGGAAACAAAAAACCCCCTCCAATACTGTGAAGCAATTGCCAAACTTTCCGCATTTTTGCAGTGGCCGGTTTTAGCGGAAGGACTTTCACCCCTAAGAAATTATCAAGACAAAAATCCCTATTTAATATCCACCTATGACCTCATTTTACGCAACCGGCAACTCGCCGAAAAACTCAAACCCACAGTCATCATTCAAATAGGCGATCTTCCCACCAGTAAAGAACTGCGTCAGTGGTTACAACAATGTCAACCCCTACACTTTATTATTGACCCCACCTATCAAAATTTAAATTCCCTACACGGCCAAACAATTAACCTCCGCTTTACCCTGAATAATATCGTTGATAAGCTACCTACCCTAATTGATTATTTCCCAGCCAAAAAAACAGAATATCTGCAAAGTTGGTGTCAAGCAGAAACCAAAATTCGCAGCCAACTTGATCAAAAAATAGCAGAAATAAACTGGTTATTTGAAGGCAAAATTAGCTGGATATTATCGCAAGTCTTACCCCGCAATACTCCTCTTTTCATTTCCAACAGTATGCCGGTGCGCGACGTAGAATTTTTCTGGAAACCCAACAACTTAGAAATTCAACCCTATTTCAATCGTGGTGCTAATGGCATTGATGGCATTTTATCTACCGCATTAGGAATTGCTCATCGTAATCAAAGCACTGTTTTACTAACAGGAGATTTAGCCTTATTACACGATACAAACGCCTTTTTATTGCGTTCCAAATTGGCCGGCCATCTCACCATCATCCTCATCAATAACAACGGCGGCGGAATTTTTGAAATGTTGCCGGTGTCTCAATTTGACCCACCCTTTGAAGAGTATTTTGCCACACCCCAAAATATCAACTTTGCTCAGCTTTGTGCAACCTATAGCGTAGAGCATCAATTAATCACCTCTTGGCAACAATTAGAAAAGCTATTAAACCCCATCCCAGAAGCCGGTATTCGAGTTTTAGAAATTCAAACCAACCGTAAAATAGACTCGCAATGGCGGAAAGAAAACTTAAATAAAATTGCCCAAAATGGTAGTTAAGTCTTGCTGAATAAGCAGCAAAAGGTAGGATATAATATTATTCTTGGAAGCTCATTCGGCATCAATTCCCTCCCATAGTTCAGAAAGCGGAATTGTTTGGCCTGTCATTGCTTCATACCATCCTTGACGAAAACTCTCTTCAGCAGATTTTATTGATTCTTCTTCATTTTGTAGCACAATCACCCGCACCCGCTGACCGGCCAGCTTATCAGATTGAGCCACAATTTCTTCCCAAGTTCCCTCAAGTTCCAAAGATTCGTAGTTCATAGGTTTTTTAGTTCCAATACACTTTAACAGTTCAGGCATTATCTTACCTAGTCTAACACCCCAATAAAATACCACCGACCAATCGAGAAAAAATCGATATTAATAAGCGCACTTTTCAATTTTCTGAAGTACAGCCAGGTAGTTTTAAAAACCCCATTTCCTAAACAAACCGGCCTTTTGCACAACCAACCCATCAAAAAACAACCAACAATAAGCTAAAATTCTCAAGCCAAACTTGCCCTTTTAAACCATGACAATCAACTGGCAAACCGCCAAAACCTACGAAGACATCCTCTACGAAAAAGCCGACGGCATCGCCAAAATCACCATCAACCGGCCCCAAGTTCGTAACGCCTTCCGTCCCAAAACCATCGTCGAAATGTATGACGCCTTCTGTGACGCCCGCGAAGACACCCGCATCGGAGTAGTATTACTCACCGGCAAGGGCCCCCATACAGACGGCAAATACGCCTTTTGTGCCGGTGGCGACCAAAGCGTGCGCGGCAAAGCCGGCTATATAGACGAAGCCGGCACCCCCCGCCTCAACGTCCTCGACTTACAACGCCTCATACGGTCTATGCCCAAAGTCGTCATCGCCCTCATAGCGGGGTATGCCATTGGAGGCGGGCACGTCCTCCACATAATCTGTGACCTCAGCATAGCCGCAGATAACGCCATTTTTGGACAAACCGGCCCCAAAGTTGGCAGTTTTGACGGCGGTTTTGGCGCCAGCTACCTTGCTCGCATAGTGGGCCAAAAAAAAGCCCGTGAAATTTGGTATTTGTGCCGGCAATATAACGCCCAACAAGCCTTAGAAATGGGACTCATTAACACCATCGTGCCGGTCGAACAACTCGAACAAGAAGGCATTAACTGGGCCAAAGAAATACTCGAAAAAAGCCCCATCGCCATTCGCTGCCTCAAAGCCGCCTTTAATGCCGACTGTGACGGACAAGCCGGCCTCCAAGAATTAGCAGGGAACGCCACACTCCTTTATTACATGACAGAAGAAGGAGCAGAAGGCAAACAAGCCTTCCTTGAAAAACGCCCTCCCAACTTTGGCCAGTATCCCTGGTTGCCCTAACCTAAACTTCTAATCGTAAAATTTCCATTAAAAATCGCACCAGCTTTCTTGCTCGGTGCGACTTTTCCATAAAAATTGTCATTGTTTCGCGGCGGGTGGCTCCAACGATTTTGTAATCAAGATGCAGCAATAGCCAAATCTTTAAAGACCTTGCCAGACAAGCTTTTCATCTAAAATCTGGGCCTCTAAAATCGCTGCATCGTCCCACTCCCTGCTTCAAAAAAATCCCGCCCCTCAAACAAATTTTTAAAATTTAATCACCGACGGATGTCTAATCTTTAGTCTGAAAAATCTCAGATCAAATTAGCATCTCGTGGAAGTGTTACTGTCACACTTTTTATAGTTTTGTATTGTTTTGCTAACTTAAAAACGCTTCAACTAACTGAGCCGGTGTTTCTGCGCCCTGCTTTTCCCGGTCATCAGTGTTAGCGAAGGAAAAAGATCCATCAATAGGTAGAAGTTGTGGCACCCCCAACATTTCCTCTTCCCACACCTTAATTTCTTCCAAAGTTTCCCAAGACGGAGCAAACGGTGGGATCGCCAACGAGCAAGCTTTCCACGTCCCCCTCACCGGGGCATCAAGCTGAGCACAGTGACCGCCGCGTCGGCCTTGCGGCTGGTAGAATCGGCAGTGACGGCAGGCAGATGTCAGGCAATTTAGAGTTTTCATAACCTTCTCGTTGGGGGGGTGGGTGATTATCTTCTTTTATTGTTAATCATTCAAACTTTGCGACCTGAAGCTATCAATCACTTATCCTGTATAGATTGTAGTGATCCCTAAGTGCTTTTTTTTTTAACCTTTTCTTTATAATCTAGTTAAAAGGGTATTAAATTTGGTTAAAAAGACGATACACTGATGTGAGCTTCACTTAAGCGCAGTTGAAGAAAAACTAACGGGGATCAAGTTAAACGGCAAACATTAACTTAAACCACACAATCAAATAGTAGACAAAATTACGGAGAAATGACAATACAATAAATTTGATGATAATCATTATGGCTATTCCTCTGGTGGGTTGCATCTGTCACTCGAAATACACCCGTAGTTAGAGCAGCAAACCGAACAGTAAGTTCCTCCTTAACCGACCTAAAGATAGAAGTACGTAGTAAAACCGCTGTTTTCTCCGTAAAATTACTTAAGTACAATCACGCCGGTAAATGTATTTAAGAAAACAAAAAAAATTTACAAAACTTAACAAAAACCAACAAAAAAAATTAATCCAACTGTTCAGGAGGAGCCGACCAAGTTTTAGCGGCACAAACAGCACAAACACCCCAGCGTTGAAGTTCCCCCGAAGGAGCAAAACAGCCACAGCCTTCACAAACCGGCAAACCCTCCGAACGAGAGCGAACCAACTCAGCCCAACGAAGAAAAGCCGTTCGAGCATCCTGAGCAGGAGGTAAAGGATCACACGGTTTCGGCTCAACCCGACAAGGATGCTCTTGCCATAAAGTCAATTGGTTTGGAGATTCAAAAACAGGCTGCTTTGAGCGGTGCCAAGAACCGGCAGAAAAGCGAATATCCAACAAACTTAAACCAAGAAGATCATTTAACTGCAACAAAATAGAGCGCCGCTTAAACAAAAGCTGATTTGCCCAAACCGGACTCGAAGTGGCAACCTTTAACACAGAGCGCTCAATTTCCAAAGGACGAGTATGAGCTAAAGCCGCCTCCCCAATCACCTGTGGCCAACACCTCAACACCGCCTCAAACTCCCCAGAAGGCTGCAAATGAGGCTGACGAGCCAAAAACCGTACAACGCCATCGATAGATTCAAAACTCATAAAACAATTTTAGATTTGTGATCGCAGATGCGAGATATTAAAAACCTTTTTTCAGACCAGCTAAATACAAATAGGGAAACATCCCGTGCGCGAAGCGTGTGATAGCAGAAGCCAGTAAAATAACAAGTTAAACTTTAATCGGTAGCAAATACACCGCTAAACGCGAACGCCGAACCGCGCCAAAGGAGAAAAAGCCATGACCAAAACACCCGACCTTGTAAGCAGCAAAAACTCCCCCAATAATCAACTATTAAAACCGGCCCTAATCGCCGCCCTTGCCAACTTAGATATAAAACTAGAAGAAGAACTACCCCGCTACAGACGTGAACGGCGCAAAGAACTCGCCCAAATTGGCAGAGTCATCACACCCGCACAAGGACAACAACCAGACTTGATCTATATATCCGCCAGCGGCGGCAGAACCAACCCATCACAACCTGCCGAACTGCCCCCACCCCCCATATCCCTTGAAAGCAAAACCCCCACAGAGGCAAATTCCCCAACCGCCCTGCCGGTAGTCCCCACACAACCACAACTGCCAACCGGCCTAACAGTAAGCAATGGAAGCCAAACCATAGCAGAAAAAGACAATCCAGCCGAAAAATATCTTGAATCATCCGAACAACTAATCAAAACTCTAGGCGAAGACAGCCCGAAACAGCCACACCGCAAAACCTCAGAAAGCCTGCTCAGCCCCTTGGGAATTGGCTCCATGCTGCTATTTTTGATGGCAAGCATCACCTTCGGCTACGTCATCAGCAAACCGGCCAACTTCGCCAACTTGGGAGCAGGCAAGCCCACCAACAAACCCAACGCTACCCCCACCACACCAGCCACACCAGTCGCCACCGTCGCCCCTCTTCCCACCTCCCCCAACCTAGCAGCACGGGAATTTGTGGAAGTCAACCTCGACACCCTCAGCAACCTCAGCCCCAAAACCACACCCCCACCGACGCCCAAACCCACAGCCCAAACCACACCAGTCCCCGTCACCATCCCCAACGTACCCCTGGGTTCCATCACCCCAACCACCGCCACCCCTGCACCCAGCAACAACTTAAACAAGCTCTCCGAAACCCTGCTACCCCCCGCAAAACAACCAAAACCAGCACCATCTAAACCGGCAGCTACAGGCACCCCCATTCCCACCCCCACCGTCACCCTCACGCCCAAACCTAGCAGCAACTCAGAGGACTATTATTATGTCGTCACAGACTACACCGGCCCTCTCAGCTTAGAAAAAGCTTTGCAATTCGTAGGCGACGCCTACACCCGCGAGTTTTCATCCGGTACCGTCATTCAGTTAGGCGCTTTTAACGATGCCGAAACAGCCAAGGTTGTCGTCACCGAATTGCAGCGTCAAGGTTTGTCGGCCAAAGTTTACCGGCCATAGTTCAGAGGTGGTTTGCGGGGGTTCTTGATCAAGAAAGCTTTTTTGTGTGCCGGTGCTTTGTCGCCGCCCTCCCCCATACCCCCAGTCTCGCTAAGATAAATCCCCAACAAGAATAAAAGTTTGTCGGATGAGTGACGGTGAGCCAATTGATTCTCCCAGAGGTCGAGATATCAACTCGCTCTCACTCTAGGTCATCGAATAACTCATCAGACTCTTGGCAATCAGACTTAATGACGATTTCTGCCTCTACTGCCCTCTTAATTAAATCAAGACAATATAAATTGCCGAGAGTGCTTATCTGTCTAATGATTTCGTCTGTCAATTCAACTTTGGTGGGATGCACGGCTGTAAAGGCAGAGAATTTGTTTGCAAGATTGGGTGTTTGCGTGTTCACTCAAAAGGCATATAAAATTCCAATCACCAAGATGTAGAAACTTGATATCCCACCGGGTAAAAAATGGAAACATTGCCATTTGTTGATAGGCGAGCAGTTTGGTCATTAATAACGCCATTTTTTATAGGGAAATCTCTGTCATAGCTTGGCCGAAAAGTTACAGGCAACGTGAGCGCCACATAAGCACTACCCGCCACTATATTAAGATTCTCGTTAAATATCACCCCTGATATTTCCATACTGTTAGTGTAGAAAATTTCTTGAAAGATGAAAAGCCCGAAGTTGTCGATTACCGAAAGGCTTTTTGGCAATGTAACTAGGTGAAAATTGAGCCTGTTAAAAGAGACAGCAAGTAGCCGGTTGATTACAACAACAGATTTAGACGGCAACCCCACCATCACACCAATCTGCCAACATTTAGGAGAAATTTACGACTTTAAAAAATCAAAGGGCGTGCCGATCCGATTGATTCGCACAAACCTTGCTTGCATTGCCTGTCGGCATCTATTCTGATCACTGGTATCCGAAATTTCTGGGGTACAGGAAGAGTAAAAAGTTAACGGGCCCATCAAAGCCCGTTTTTTAATTGGGCGATAAAATCGCTAGACTAAAAAATTGCCAGGTTTAAAGATTTGAGTCTTGGAACAAAGCAGAGATTGCTGCACCCGGATCGGGTTGTTTTACCAAGGATTCGCCTATCAACACAGCACCGGCACCAGCAGCCCTAACTCGTTGTAAATCAGAATTGTTGTGTAACCCTGACTCACTCACTACCAGAATACCCCGCTCTTGCAGCAGACTACCGTGCTTTTGCAACAAATCCTCAGTTGTTTGTAAATCTACCGAAAAATTACCCAAATTCCGGTTATTTATCCCTATCAAATTTACCCCATCAATTGCCAGAACCCGATCCAGTTCTTCTAAACTATGAACTTCGATCAAAGCCGTCATCCCCAAAGCCTTGACAATTTTCAAAAAATATTGTAAGTCTTTGTCAGATAAAATTGCCGCAATTAAAAGCACCGCATCAGCACCATTAACACGAGCCAGATAAATTTGATAGGGATAAATCACAAAATCCTTACACAACAAAGGCAGATCCACCGATTGCCGAATACGGCGAAGATTTTGAAAACTGCCTTGAAAAAACTTCTCATCTGTTAACACAGAAATACAACTTGCACCGGCTTTTTCATAAGCCTTGGCAATATCCACCGGCTCAAAATCTTCGCGCAAAACTCCCTTACTTGGAGAAGCCTTTTTTACCTCAGCAATCAAAGCCGGTTGAGTTTTACCTTCTTTTAAAGCCGCCAAAAAATCGCGGGGTAGCGGTGCATTTTTAGCTTGATATTGCAGTTCCATCAACGGCAAACGCTCGCGCATTTGCGTAACTTCTGTTTCCTTATGCCAGACAATTTCTTCGAGAATATTTTGCGGTTCAGAATCCGCCATTTTTACTTGATAACGCAAAATGCTCACAGAAACAGCAGGATTTGGAGGACGACGACGAATTTGCATAGTTTATTTTCTCAATTTTACATTTTCTTCATCTGTGGAGCAGGCATCTTGCCTGCTTAATATCTGCGGTTTATATCCACAGATGTAAGGCAGGCATCTTGCCTGCCCCACTGATTAACGCAGATAGGTTAATGATTAGCGATGGCACGTTTATAAGCTTCATCCAACACTTCCGAAAGGGTGGGGTGAGTGTGGACAAAGAAAGCTAAATCATGGACAGATTCGCGTTTTGCCATTGCATTTGCGGCTTCTTGAATTAAATCAGCCGCGTGAATTCCTAAAATATGAACTCCTAAAAGTTCTCCTGTATCTTCCCGGTAGATAACTTTAGCAAGTCCTTCGGTTTCGCCTTCAGCAATTGCTTTAGAATTGCCTTTAAAATAACTGCGAGCAACTGCAACTTTGAAACCTTCAGTTTTGCCTAATTCTTCGGCAGCCGGTTGAGTTAAGCCAACAAAACTAATTTCTGGATGGGTGAAAGCTGCGGCGGGAATTGAGCGATAATCAACTTGCCGGTGACGTCCACAAATGGTCTCTACCACAGCAATACCTTGTGCAGAAGCGGCGTGTGCCAGCATCATTTTGCCGGTAGCATCACCAATTGCCCAAAGATTAGAAACCGGCTCACCACTTGCTAAAATTTGTAAGTCATCATTGACAGGAATAAACCCACGCCGGTCTGTTTCCACACCTACTTTTTCTAATCCTAAATCTTTAGTAGCTGGAATACGACCGGTAGCAACTAAACAAGCATCAACTTCTAAAACTTCGACCACTTCTTTTGTTTTCATGTCTGCCAGTTCAATTCTCACCGGCGAGCCGGGGGTAACTTTGGCAGCTAAAACACCTGTGCGAGTTTCAATATCACGGGGGGCAATTAAAACTCTTTGGGCTTGTTTGGCAATATCAGGATCAAAAGTAGGCATCAATTGATCGAGGGCTTCGATCATCGTAATTTCTGAACCCAAAGCGGTATAAATATCAGCAAATTCTAAGCCAATATAACCACTACCAATAATAGCAATCCATTGGGGTAACGATTCTAACTTAATAGCTGCATCGCTGGTAAAAACTGTTTTGCCGTCAACTTCTACGCCGTTGGGTACCCAGGGAACTGAACCGGGGGCTAAGATAATATCGCGGGCGGTGATGGTTTTTTCGCCGTTATCCGTATCAATGCTGATTTTTTGTTTACCGGCCACTCTACCCCAGCCTTGAAACACATCAATGCCAAGACGCTTGAGGCTGTTGGTCATGTCTGCGCGAATTTTGCTAACAATATTGTTGGCATGATCGGCGATGGCGCTACGCTCAAAGCTGACTTCGCCTAACTGGATGCCCAGATTTTTGAGGTGATGTTCGTCGCGCAACTCACGGACACGACCGGCTGCTGCCAGAAGGGCTTTTGAGGGGATACAGCCGCGATTAATACAGGTTCCACCCATTTCGGCGGCTTCAACAATAGCTACTTTCAAACCGCAACTTTTGGCGTGGATGGCGGCACCGTGTCCGCCAACACCGGCACCGATAATTGCTAAATCGTAATCAAATCCAACTGACACTTGTATTTCTCCTGCTGCAACAAAAGCCCTATTTATTTTCGTCTGTTGGGGGTCACTTGTACAAGGGGATGCAGTTCTGTTTCAAGCAAGCAAATTTTTGGGCAATCTGTATTTTAGCAATGGGTCTGGTATTCCCAAGAGGGCTTGAGAATACCATTAACTGGAATCCCAAAAATCAGTAAACTCAGCTTAATGCTAGGGATGGTTGGCGGTTTGAGGCATCCTAAAACGCTGTGCATCTGGCAAAAATTTAGCCCCAGCCGGCAAGTATTGGTGATAGTTTTTATATAGCTATGGAGTCCTGCATGATGGAGCAACACGAAGAAGACCAAAATTTACGCCGCATCGCTGCTGAAGCTTTTTTTGAGTCTATCGAACAATTACAAGATAGCCTTAATGATTTGCCGGTAAGCGATGCCAAGACTCCTAAACAGCCTGGTAAGACAAATTCAAGCAAAAAAACCGAAAAAGCTTTTGATTTAGCGGAATTAGAACAAGCCGTTGCTGATATTGAGCAATATCTGGAGTCTAAAAAATCTAAACCGCTGGAGTAGTTGGGGCTGTTTCGTGTTGCTGGCGTTGGGCTTCATATAAAATCACCGCCGCCGCAATGGCGACGTTTAAAGATTCTACGCCGTTATTGAGGGGAATTTTCACTTGGTGGGTGGCTACATTTAGCACAGAGTCAGATAAACCGGCCCCTTCATTTCCCAGTAAAATCACAGTGGGTTTTTGATAGTCAATTTCCCAGTACGTTTGTTTGGCGCTGGCGGTGGTGGCGATAATTTGGAAGCCGTTATCCCGACAGTCGCTCAATTCGGCTGTTAAATTCGGCTTTCTGGCAATGGGTAAACGAAACCATGTGCCGGCAGATGCTCGCAAAACTTTCGGTTGTTCAGGATCAGCGCTATCATCACTTAACCATACCCCCCCAGCACCGGCACCGGCTGCTGTGCGAATAATTGTCCCTAAATTCCCCGGATCTTGAATTGTTTCTAGGGCAACTATTAAACCTGAGATATTTGAGCTTTCTATGTCTTGAGTTTTGCGTGGCGCAGTTGCTACAACTCCATCCGGGTTAATCGTCGTTGCAAGCACTTGTAAAACAAAATCATTTACAACTTGACTCAGACTGGCGTGTTTTGTGGCAAAATCCCAAAGTTGGGGATGCTCAGCAATCCATTGGGGGGTAGCACAGACGGTTTCGAGGGAATACTCAACAGCGCAGGCTTCCTCAAGTAAATGGGTTCCTTCCAGCAGAAAGAGATTCGTTTCTTCGCGTCCTTTCGGTTTGTGGAGTTTGCGAATTTGTTTAACAAGACGGTTTTGGCGACTGGTGAGGATATTGGTGAACATATTTCCGAGTTCTGCAAAAACAATAAAAATGGCAAAAGGAAAATCCTTTTGCCAGGGGATGCGGAACCCGGGACTTGAACCCGGAAGGCTTGCACCACATGAACCTGAATCATGCGCGTCTACCAATTCCGCCAGTTCCGCTTGGTGGCTTAATTTGCACCACAACTCACAAATGTAGCGTAAGAGAGAGCCAAAGTCAAGGGATGAGCGGAAATTTTTTTTGGAAACGGCAAAAAGGTTAACAAATCGCAACTTGTTAGGGCAGAAAGCTGGACAGATTGAATCTTTCCGGTAAAATCGGAACCAACTTAGGAGTTACAAAAAATTAAATGAGATTGGAGGGTAAGGCTATTACTGCTTCTGTAAATTTGACAGGTAATCACGCTTCCCCCGATGAAGCAGACAAACAAGTTCTGCACATTTGGGGCCGACAACCGTTGGCGGGCCATGTGAAAGTCAGCGGTGCAAAAAACGCAGCTTTGGTGGTGATGACAGGTGCTTTGTTATGTTCGGGAGATTGCCGTCTTCGCAATGTGCCGGTGTTGGCAGATGTGAAGCGGATGGGACAGATTTTGTCGGCCTTGGGGGTCAAATTAACCCAAAATGGCGATGTTTTAGACCTCAATGCCAGGGATATTTCTACCTCGGAGGCTCCCTATGAGTTGGTAAGCCAGTTACGGGCCAGCTTTTTTGCGATTGGGCCTTTGTTGGCGCGGTTGGGGGTGGCGAAAATTCCTTTGCCAGGGGGATGTGCTATTGGTGCAAGGCCGGTGGAGTTGCACGTCCGAGGTTTACAGGCGATGGGTGCGGATGTTCAGATTGATCATGGGATTGTTAATGCTTATGTCACCGGCCCAAATCGGCGTTTAAAAGGTGCGAAAATTTATTTGGATTATCCCAGCGTTGGGGCAACGGAAACGTTGATGATGGCGGCGACGCTGGCGGATGGTGAAACGACAATTGAAAATGCGGCCCAGGAACCGGAAGTTTTGGATCTGGCGAATTTTTGTAACTCGATGGGGGCAAAAATTACGGGTGCCGGGACGAAAACTATTACGATTTCTGGAGTTGAGCAGTTGCACTCGACTGATTACAGTATTATTCCAGACCGTATTGAGGCCGGCACATTTTTGGTGGCTGGGGCAATTACTCGCGGTGATATTATTGTTGGGCCGGTGATTCCAGATCATTTGACGGCGGTGATTGCTAAGTTACGAGCGATTGGCGCTAAGGTAACGGCTGAGGGAACGAATCAGTTACGGATTGTTGGTGCGCCTCAGCATACGGGAACGGATATTGAGACTTTGCCTTATCCTGGGTTCCCGACGGATATGCAGGCTCAGTTTATGGCTTTGCTGACTTTGAGTGAGGGTAATAGTGTGATTAGCGAAACGGTGTTTGAAAACCGTTTGCGTCATGTGGCCGAACTTAACCGCATGGGTGCTGATATTCGGGTTAAGGGTAATCATGCGATTATTCGCGGTGTGCCGTTTTTGTCGGGGGCGCCGGTGGTGGCGACGGACTTGCGTGCTTCGGCGGCGCTGGTTTTGGCCGGTTTGGCTGCTCAAGGCAAGACGACGATCCAGCAGTTGCAACACTTAGACCGAGGTTACGAGAGTTTGGAAGATAAGTTACGCGGTTTGGGTGCTAAGTTGGTGCGGAGTTTGGCGGATGCTGAACCAGACGCGAGCTTGGTTTCTCAGGCAATAGCGGTGCAATCAACACTAAACTAAGAGAGGTTTACTGTTTGATTGCGGTGGATTTGGCATGGATTTCTTCAAACAAACGCTGACTGGTTTAAAGGCTGACCATTTCCGTCATCCGCTTGATTTGGAGGCAACGAATGCGCTTAAGCAGTTGCCTGGTTTGGATTTGGTGGTGCGGAATTTGCTGGGGCCGGTTGGGGAGCAGTTTTTCTATTTGGAGAATATTGCTTCTAGTGTTTTGGTGGGTGAGCAGCAGTTGCCGCATTTATATCATCTGCTGGTTGAGGCGTGCCAGATTTTGGATTTGGAGGTGCCGCAGTTATATGTGCGGCAGCATCCTGTTCCAAATGCTTATACGTTTGCGATGCGTGGCCGGCAGCCTTTTATTGTTATGCACACTTCTCTGATTGATTTGTTGACGGATCAGGAAGTCCAGGCGGTGATTGCCCATGAGTTGGGTCATTTGAAGTGTGATCACGGGGTGTATCTGACGCTGGCTAATTTGCTGGTGTTGGCTGCCGGTCAGTTGCCTTCACTTGGGGGGATGTTGGCTCAAAGTTTACAGGCTCAGCTTTTGGAGTGGGTGCGTTGTGCTGAGTTTACTTGTGACCGCTCGGCTCTGCTGGCGGTGCAAGACCCGAAGGTGGTGATTTCTCTGTTGATGAAGTTGTCGGGGGGATCTCCTTCTTTGGCTCCTAAGTTGAATGTGGATGCTTTTTTGGCTCAGGCGCGGGCTTATGATGAGGTTGATAAGTCGGAGTTGGGGCTGTTGCTTAAGCAGGCTCAGACGGCTGGGTTGACTCATCCGGTGCCGGTGTTGCGGGCCAGGGAAATTGATCGCTGGGCGTCGGAAAAAAGTTATGAAACCCTATTGCAAAATAGAAATTTTGTGTATAATACTAAAAGCGACGACAAGGGCGGGTGGCGAAACTGGTAGACGCATCAGACTCAAAATCTGACACCGAAAGGTATGAGAGTTCGATTCTCTCCTCGCCCACTACTACAAGACCTGGTTTCTATTTGAAACCGGGTTTTTATTTTTAGGGTTTTTTACAAAGGGCCGGTTTTTGGTCTTTGGGCAGAGTTGCTCTTTATGGTTTTTTGGTGTAGTATAGATGTAGTTGTAAAAGTAAAAGGTTATGGCTCAACAATTGAAAAGCTGGGAGTCTCCCCGCCGCAGCGGAAGAAACGATAAGGGGAAAGGTGGATCGGCTCGCGCACGCCAAATCAGAAAACAACAGCAGATGATGCGGCAAAAATTGAAGGGCGAAAGCCCTGATAATAAAGGGAACAGATGTCAAAGTCTGTTCCTTTTTTATTTGCTCCTCACCGGCATTTCACCAAAGCCCCAAAAAACCCAAAACCTGCCTCTGCCAACAATGCAAAAAAATATTTATAATCACCGCCTAGCCGAACTCAGGTAATTGGGGTAGAATGTAGAGAACGCTTTATTATCCCCCAAACGATAAAAAAGGTACAAAAAAATGGCGGTAGGAATAGAAGATCAGGGACGCAAATTTATCACCACCGAACCCATTAATCCGAGCGAACAAACAGGATATCAAAAAGTCTGGGATGTCGTAAAAACAGCTTTTTCTGAAAGACATTGTATTGCCTACTGGCGCTATCCCATCTTTGCCAAAGCCGGCGAAATTCGCAAAGAACCCGATATTTTAATCGCCGACAAAGAACTAGGTTTAACAGTAATAGAAATCATCCCCGCCACCATCGATCAAATCAGCGAAGTTAACGAAAACATCTGGCGATTTCAAAACTATTCCGTACCCGAATCAACGCCCAATCAACAAGCAGAAAATCAAGCTTATGCCATGTTGGGATATTGTGACCGCGAAGCACCCATCCGTCGTAAAATAACCGGACGCGCAATTATTGCTTTACCCCAGGTTTCTGAGGAAGAATGGCAACAAAAAGGTTTTGATAAAATTGCCAATTTACCGACAATTATCTTTCAAAATCATTTAACTAAAAATGGTTTGCTCGAACGCCTCCACCAAGCAAAAACTCTAGTTGCCGGTGAAACTTTGGATGATAAACAATGGGAAATTTTGTTAGCCGTGATTAGTGGAACGCCGGTATTAAGAAAACCTCCCCGTACCGTTGCCACCAAAACTGATAAAAAAAGCCGAGCCAGCATCGTTGCAACCTTACAAGAAAAACTCTACGAATTAGATTACCAACAAGAAAACATCGGTAAAACAATCCCCCCTGGTTTTCAAAGAATGCGGGGAATTGCCGGCTCTGGAAAAACCGTTTTACTCTGCCAAAAAGCCGCCCATATCCACCTTAAACATCCCGACTGGGATATAGCTTTAGTGTTTTTTACCCGCACCCTTTATGATATGATGACCGGCTTAGTAGACCGCTGGTTAAAACGCTTCAGCAATGGCGATGTAACCTACGAACAAGCCAAATCAAAATTGCGAATTCTTCACGCTTGGGGTGCAAAAGATCACCCTGGACTTTATAGCACAATTTGTGAACATCATAACATCCGCCGCAAAACAGCCAGTGATAGCGCAGAAAGACA
This sequence comes from Ancylothrix sp. D3o, assembly GCF_025370775.1. Taxonomy (NCBI): domain Bacteria; kingdom Bacillati; phylum Cyanobacteriota; class Cyanophyceae; order Oscillatoriales; family Microcoleaceae; genus Ancylothrix; species Ancylothrix sp. D3o. Next base: position 762,041 of record NZ_JAMXEX010000001.1, read on the forward strand.
ACCCAACCGAGGTTTAACTGATGTTTGTAAAAGGTTATTAGAAGAAATCGAAATCGAGCCAATATTTGATGCCATTTTGATTGACGAAGGACAAGATTTAGTTGCCGAAGATGACCTAAAATATCAAGATAAACAAGCAATTTACTGGTTAGCTTACAAAGCCTTAAAACCGGCAGATCCGCAAAACCCCGAACAAAAGCGCTTAATTTGGGCCTATGATGAAGCCCAAAGTTTAGATAACCTAAAAATACCCACAGCCAAAGAATTATTCGGCGAAAACCTCAGCGAACTCTTAAGCAAAGGAGCGCTTTATAGTGGCGGAATTAAAAAATCAGAAGTCATGCGTCGTTGCTATCGCGTACCGGGGCAAATATTGACCGCTGCTCATGCAATTGGTATGGGATTATTACGCTCTGAAGGAATGCTCACCGGCATTACTCGTGCAGATGATTGGCGTTCCATTGGCTATGAAGTCACCGGCAAATTTTTACCTGGTCAAAAAATTATACTACACCGGCCTCCCCAAAACTCCCCTAACCCAGTCCCCGAACTTTGGGAAAAGCCGGTTTTAGAATTTGAAACCTACCCATCTCGCCAAGAAGAAATGAAAGCATTAGCTGATAAAATCATGCACAACTTGGTAGAAGATGACCTCAAACCAAGCCGAGATATCTTAATTATAATTCTCGGTTCTATCAATGATGCAATAGAATTAGAAAACCAAGTTGCCGGCTTTTTAATTGACCAAAACATCGATATTTACATACCTACTGCTTTAGGGTTAAATGAATTAAACCCCCAATGGCCGGATCATAACCCTGATAAATTTTGGATGGAAGGCGGAATAACTGTTTCTCGGGTCACTCGTGCTAAGGGAAATGAAGCTGATATGGTGTATGTTGTCGGGTTAGATAATGTTGCCAGAAATGAAAGCGATGTTAACCTCCGAAATCAACTATTTGTGGCTTTAACAAGGGCTCGCGGTTGGGTAAATTTAAGTGGCGTTGGTCATTATCCGATGTATGAAGAAATGCAGCGCGTTATTGACAGCGGAGAAACGTTTACTTTTACTTACAAACGGCCTTTAAAACGCGCTATTTCTGAAACAGAATAAAATTAACCGCAGATAAACGCAGATGGACGCAGATAGTCTATCCGCGTCCATCTGCGTTCATCTGCGGTTAAAAAAATTCCTATTGCTAATCACCGGCTCCTCCAAAACCGCACCCGCTTTCCACACTTTCACCAACCGATCAAACCCCCCACTTGCTAATAGCATTCCATCAGGACTAAAGGCCAAAGATTGCACCCAGTCGGTATGTCCTAAAAACTTTCCTACCAACTCACCAGAATTTAAATTCCAAATTCTAATTCCATCAAAACCGGCACTTGCCAAAGTTACCCCATCCAGGTTTATTGCTAACGCATTTACCTGTGAAGGATGACCGGCTAAAGTTTTCAATAAATCGCCGGTTTTTACATCCCAAATTTTAATAAAACTGTCATAACTACCCGTAATTAACTTTTCCCCATCAGGAGTAAAAACCACCACATTTACTGCACCCCCATGAGCCTTAATTGTTTTCAATAAATCTGCTGTATAAAAATCCCATAATTTTATGTTTCCATCCTTATCACCACTTGCTAAAAAACGCCCATCATAACTAATAGCAACTGAGTAAATAGTTTCATACCGTAATAATTCTTTCAAAGGCCGGCGAGTTCGTAAATCCCAAAATTTTACCCCATCCAAACCCCCACTTACCAATGTTTGGACATTGGGACTAATTGCTAAAGACATCACATTTGTGGCCGGTTTCAAAAAAATTCGATTTGGTTCATCTTTATGCCGGTTCCAAATATTCAACATTGCATCATCACTACCACTCGCAAATGTCTCATTATCCCCAGCAAAAGCCACCGTCAAAACTCTATTTGTATGTGCTTTCACCGTCCGAATATTATCTCCCTCCTCCTTGAGATTCCAAACTCTAATCTTTCCATCCATACTTCCCCCACCACTAATTAAAAGTTCTCCATCAGGACTAAAAGCGAGGGTTTCTACTGTTCCTTTATGACCTTTAAGCGTGTACACTAATTCAGGATTTGCCCAACCTTGACTAAACACATCGCTTTGTGATGTCTCAATCACCCTTGATTTTCCTAGGGAGGGTGTCACAAATAGAGCACCCATAAAACTTATTGTCACCCCCAATATTGCCCAAAAAATAAATGTATAAATTCCTTTCATGCTTCATTTTCCACCGATACTTGTATCGTCCGTACCCCCAGTGGGGCGGGCATCTTGCCCGCCTGCCCATACCGGCCCCACCTCCTTTACAGTTGAATATTCGGGCAAATGGTTTGAGAAATGCGATCTGCTGGCGGTTCTTCTTCCCACCGGCCCAGTAACCCTTGAAGTTCTTGTTTTAAACCTTCTAAAGCCGCAATTTGTTCGTTAATTGCATCAACTTTTGCCAGCAAATGTTGCTTCATTTCGCCACAGGGTAATTCGCCATTTTGGTAGATATTTAATATTTCTTGAATTTCGCTGAGGCTGAGTCCTAAAGATTGGGCTCGTTTAATAAATCCCAGTCGGTTAATCACCTCAATTTTAAATAGGCGATATCCCGATTTGGAACGCTCTACATTAGGGGCGAGCAGTCCGATTTCTTCATAATACCGAATAGTTTTAACCGGCAAATGGGTAATTGCTGCTACTTCTCCAATCTTCAACAATTGATCCTGGCCGGTCATTTCCTGAGTTATCTTGCCAGTAAGCATTTCCAACATTAGCGGCGGGGTTGTTTGCGAGAAGGTGACAAAACCGGCAAAGCTGGACGCGAAGACGCCGGCGGTAAATAATGTTCGGGTACTCGTTCAGGTTGTTCGACTTGAGAGCTTTGAATTTGCCACCAGCGTACAACCACAGCCACAATCATTGTACTCAAGCCAAAAGCCAGCAGAGATCCTCGCTCATCAAGACTACCAATAACGGCATCAACAGCGCCAATGGTGAGCATAAAACTGAAGAGAGGCTCTTTGCGGTAAGCTGATTTTAAAAACCGAGTCCAGGCGACGTTCATATTTTTTCTGTACTGATTGCTGAGCTATAGAACCAAAGTTGAAGGAAAACTGTAGCACTAAAGGGTGCTACCGATACTTTAACTTAAACTTCCACAGGGCTGTTTAAATATCCAGAAAATTCTGTCTTGAGTTGAATTTCGCAGGGACAGAGCCCAATTGTGTCCCCGCTAAAGTTAACTTAATTCAGACCCAGCCATCTCAGTAGACCTTGGCCGGTGACATACTCAATAATTAACATCAGCACGAAGCCGATCATCGCGGCTCTACCGTTGAGGCGTTCAGCATAATCATTAAAACCAAACTTTGGTTCTTCGAGTTTAGGGGTTGTGCTGGGTTGAGGTGCAGTCATGGTTCTCCGCTAGTTACAATTCTTTACTTTTAATTGTCCCATTGCAAGGATACACTGCTATCGCCGATTTGATTTTAGAGTCAAGAGTTTAGATTGTAGAAGCCAAAAACCAAGGCTAACAAAGAAAATTTTTTGAGGTGATCGAGTCTTAAGCTAGAGGAATCGGTGAAATAGAGGTCGCAAATGGAAATAGGTGTTCCCAAAGAAACAAAAGATCAAGAGTTTCGGGTGGGTTTGAGTCCCAGCAGTGTGCGAGTGTTGTCTGATAAGGGCCACTCCGTATATGTAGAAACCAATGCCGGCGTCGGTGCCGGGTTTACGGATTTGGAGTATATTCAGGCCGGGGCAAAAATTGTCTCAACCGCAAAAGAAGCTTGGGATCGAGACTTGGTAGTAAAAGTCAAAGAACCCCTAAAGGCAGAATATCCGCTGCTACAAAAAGACCAATTGCTTTTTACTTATCTGCATTTGGCAGCAGATCGCACCTTAACCGAGCATTTAATTAACTCTGGTATTACCGCTATTGCTTATGAAACCGTAGAACTTGCATCCCATAGTTTGCCGCTGCTGACTCCCATGAGTATCATTGCCGGTCGTTTAGCTGTGCAGTTTGGCGCCAGATATCTCGAACGGCAACAAGGCGGACGGGGTGTGCTTCTGGGGGGTGTTCCTGGGGTGATGCCTGGTAATGTGGTGATTTTAGGCGGGGGTGTCGTGGGGACAGAAGCGGCTCGCATTGCGGTGGGGATGGGCGCGTCTGTGCAAATTATAGATATTAATGTGGAGCGTTTGGCCTATCTGGAAACGCTTTTTGGCTCACGGGTGCAATATCTTTACAGTGAGTCTTTAACCATTGAATCCATTGTTCCACAAGCGGATCTGTTGATTGGGGCTGTTCTAGTTCCAGGCCGGCGGGCTCCTATTCTGGTGTCTGGTTCTTTGGTGGCCAAAATGCGCCCTGGTTCAGTGATTGTTGATGTGGCTGTGGATCAGGGCGGTTGTGTGGAAACACTGAGAGCTACCTCTCACACTCATCCTACTTATGTTGAGGAGGGAGTTTTACATTATGGTGTGCCAAATATGCCGGGGGCTGTTCCCTGGACGGCTACGCAAGCACTTAATAATAGTACCTTGCCTTATGTGCTGAAGTTGGCAAACCAAGGTGCTGAGGTTTTAAAAAGTGATGCGGCTCTGGCTGGTGGTTTGAATGTCCAAGCAGGCCGGCTCGTACATCCCGCAGTATGCGAAGTTTTTCCTGATTTGGCGTAAGGACGAAATCATCAATGGGGGTGAGCACAGCAGCATCACCCCTGCAATCGTGTAAGTTTGCAGTTGCGTTGCTGGCTAAAGCTCTTTTTTGCGGACTTTACCCGGCAGGGGTGACTTAAGGCTGCTAGTTAATTTTTTGAGTTTTAAACTACCGATTTGATTTTATTTTACATTACTTCTCAGTAGCTAAAAAAACTTTTACCTAATGCAGTTATATCGCAAAAAAGACCCGATTCCGAAAAATTATAGTCTCCAACTTTATAGATAAATTACAAAAGAGTAGGAAACTTTACTGAAAATTTACACAAGCTACCCAGAAAATACGGTCGGCTGTTGAAAAATTTACTAAAATTTATGTGAGAGGTTCATGCTGTGGTAGCCAAAGTCAATCGCGGCTATTTAGCAAAAATTCTCATTTAAAAACTATAAGGCCGAGATTTGCAAACAGAAGAAAAACATCTGTTTCTTAACCGATCTGTTGTCGCTGCTACAGCAAATAAAATCAACCAAGACTTCCCTCAAAAAAATCAAAGTGCCTCCTAGCGCATGGTTTGGCGGAAAGGCAGAAGTTTTGCAAAGAAATATTCATCAATTTAATTTTTAGATGAAGATTGTGTAAATTCACCCCAAAAAGTAGGAAAATATGCAAACATCAAGCTATTGTTAAAAAAAATATGCGTGTTAGGTAAAAATCAAAGCTTGTCGGCATAATCGGCGAAGACAGAAACTTTACCGAAAGGCATATAAAAATAAATTTATTTAATTAATTCTACGAAGGGCCAAAGGTGAGGAAGGAGAAGGATATGAGTCTGAAGCAAATTTATACTTGGGTAGCTATCGGTGCTGGCAGCTTGATTGTTTTAGGGGCCGGTGCAGCAAATGCGGCAACCTTCACCCGCGCTCAATATACGCCCAATGATATGCTCGACTTTCGGGCCTTGGGTTATACTTATGACAACTTTGATACAAATACAGTGGCTACAGTGGCACCAGGGGTGATAATTCCTAACACCCTGCAAGTAAGAAGAAATATTACCTCCCTGTCGCCCGATGAACTAACCAGATACGTCAATGCCGTAACCACCCTAAAAAATACAATGGTAACGACGACAAATGGTGTTCAAATTAGTGTATATGACCAGTTTGTCGCAACTCACTTAGGCGCGATGGACTTGGCAGGCCGGCCTGGGCCAAATGGCCAGCCGTTGGTGAATGCGGCGCACGGGAATGCAGGGTTTTTGCCTTGGCACCGCGCTTTTATCTACGAATTTGAAAAACAATTACAAACCGTTGACTCCTCCGTAACCATTCCTTACTGGGACCCCACCAACGCAACCCAAACAACAGCGCTGTTTTCGGCAGGTTTGTTCGGTAGTCGCAACACAGGGGCCGGCGGCCTGATAGATGGTCGTTTTGCCGGTTGGCAACAGCGTAACGACCTCAGCGGTAACACTTGGCTGGGAACCCAAAGCGGTTCACGCAACTTGAGACGGGCGAGTACGCAAAATATTAATACCTTCACGACCAATATGCAGACGGTATCGACAGCCGCTTTGAATCAAGCTGTTTATTTGAATGCAGCCAACACAGGAGGCTTTAACCGACCAGTCGAGCTATCTATCCACAACCCGATGCACACCTTTGTCGGTGGGTCAATGAATTTTATGACTTCTCCTAACGATCCGGTGTTTTGGTTGCTTCATGCAGGTATAGATCGCCTGTGGAGTCGTTGGCAAGTGGCAGTTGCAGATACTCCCACAACAGGCCGGTTAACCGGCACCGCGGCCTATGCAACCCCCGGCGTCGGAACTCCCTACGGTCATGGCCGGCTTGACGCCATGTGGCCTTGGGATAACGGACAATCTCGCGTAGCCGCAGACTTGGCCGCGCTTTTGCCTACCTTGCCTGGTGTCTCTCCTATCGATCCGGGCGTGCTGGCAGGCGAGTTTATGATGGCCAGCGCTCCTTCAGACTTAAGTACAGATGTCACCGGCAATATGTATAACCCCTGGGGACATCACGCCTATCACGGAGATCAGCCTTGTCCTGATATTGTGGCTAATTTACCTTGTGATAAGCCTTGCCACAATGGCTCATCGGTTCCCGAACCGGCTTCTATTTTTGGCTTGTTGACATTCGGTGCTTTGGGTGCCGGTTCTCTGCGGAAGCGCAAATTAGCAAAAGCCGCTAACTAGCACTCAGCTTAAATAACGGTTTCTTGTCTTATTTATAACTGGTGAGCCGGTGTTGAGTGTGGGGGTTTGTTTAGAGTTATGGCAACTGTTTTTGAAATTACAAAACAGAGCTTTCTCTCATTGCCACAAAAATATTGAGTTTGAATTGCTGCACCTCAGTAAGTCGAAAAATTGAATGCCCGCTTTTTTTCAAAGAGTATCAGCCCTTTGGCAAGACTGATAGCAAAGTCTGGCTGTACCCTGTACAGTTCAGCCTAGTTTACTTCAGCTTTTAACGTTAGCTCCTAAAATTTTCTGCCTTTCTTTTAAACTTTGATGAGAGGCTGGCCAGCAAAGGGTCGAATGGTTGACCCTGAAAGCCTTGTTTTTAAAGGCGATAGCGGTTTTGACGCTGCATCGGAAAGCAAAAAAAATCAAGCTATAAAAAAAACAGAAAAGTTGTTAATGTTCGCCGAATTTTAAACAACCAACACCGGCCCGAAATTGACCCTCATCACTTGATAACTGCCGGCGTTGTTTTTTCACAGCTAAGGCTTTTCCAGCTATGCTGTGGCGTTGATAAAATTGGCAAGTCGGTTCCATAAAAATAAAGAGAGTTATCAAACGGATAAAATTTCATATATAACAAATAAATAAGATTTGTGGCTAGAGTCCGTAGAGAGCAATTAAATAACTCTAAAATAAAATCAGTGAAATTACGGAGAAATGGAGAGCAGACCGGCCCGAAAACAGGTGCTAAAGAGTAAACAGGCAGTAAAAATACTTGTATTGGTACATGATGGAATAACCAAAACTAGCAGGCTTAACCGAGTGTTTGGAAATCCAAAACAGAGGTTTAAGGTCGATTATGAAAGGTCAGCACTCCAATCTATCAAAAAATCTCACTACCTTCTCTCACTATTAGCGAATAAAATAAGCCTCACACTCACTAAAACGCTTTTATTATAAAAAGATAAATATAAACGAGTGGCGGCCAATTTCCTTACATCGTCAAGATCCCCCCCACTAAGTTACTTTCTTTGAGGACAAAGCCATGCCTGTCAAACCTAGCTTAACCTGGATTATCACCATCACCAGCAGCTTTTTTGCACTAAGTATTAGCCCGGTGCGAGCCTATACATTCAGCACCGGCCAAGTCACACCCGCCCAAACCCTAGACTTCACCAGCTACGGATATCGCTACGACACAATGGCTAACTCTGGGCTCACCGGCGGAAACTTGCAAGTGAGAGAAAACGCCGCCAACCTAAGCGGCGATGAGATTTCAAGATTTCTCAACGCCCTTGATGTGTTAAAAACAGAAAGATTTGTCACCACCGCCAACGGCCAAACAATCAGCGAATACGATCAATTTGTCGCCACCCACCTCGCCACAATGGACATGACAGGACGTATCGGGCCCAATGGCCAACCCCTTGTCAACGGCGCACACGGAAACGCAGCATTTTTACCTTGGCACCGGCAATTTTTAAACGAATTTGAACTTGCCCTACAAAGCGTCGATGCCAGCGTTACCATCCCCTACTGGGACTGGACAAACCAAGCAGCCACACAAAATATAATTTTTCAAGACAACTTCATGGGGCCCAACGGCAACGCTGCTCAAAATCGTAACATCACCTCTGGGCTGTTCACCGTTGCCAATGGATGGGGGCAAAGAACAGACCTCAGCGGAAGCGCTTGGACAGGAATCAACACTAACATCCGAGCAATACGGCGAAACTTAGGCGCGTTCACCGCCTTGGGAACCCAAGCCCAAGTCAACAACGCCCTCAACACCAATGCTTACCTCACACTACGCGGTCGCCTCGAAGCCGGTGCAGGAATGCACAACACCATGCACAACTGGTTCGGGACAGGTAGCACGATGAGAACCCAAACCTCTCCCAACGATCCGATGTTTTGGCTATTGCACGCCAACATCGACCGCTTATGGGGACAGTGGCAGCTAAACGGACGCTGGGGGGCAAACTTCTATCCAGCCGGCGGCCAACCCTACGGACATAACCTTAATGACCTAATGTGGCCTTGGAATACAGCAAATATACCCATTGCCAACGACTTACTAGACCTGACTCCAACTAGACCTGGACAACAGAGACTTGCCTTCGACGCCTCCCAGGAATTCCTCATGGCGAGTGCGCCGACAGACTTATTCACCGATACCAGCGGCGGCTATATGTACAACCCCTGGGGACACCACGCCTATCACGGCGACGAACCTTGTCCTGATCTTGTCGCTGATTTACCCTGCGATAAACCCTGCCATAACGGTTCCTCGGTTCCCGAACCGGCCTCAATTTTTGGTTTATTAGCCTTTGGAGTTTTGGGGGCCGGTTCCTTGAAAAAACGAGGCAGCAAAGTCTTGGCCGGGGCGAAAAATTAGTAGTAATACCAACGCCGGTTTAACAATTAACCCATCTGCGTCTATCTGCGTCCATCTGCGGTTCAAAAAAACCCTTAGTCATTGGTCACTGGTCAAATGTCATTTGTAGAGTACAACAAAGGACAAAGGACAAATGACATTTGACTATTGAAAAAAATCAACTTTTTTTGCTGCGCGTCGAAGTCTTGCTTTTGCCGGTTTTCTTTGATCCCCCAGAAGCCTTTGCCGCCAGCAGTTCCACCGCCTTTGCCAAAGTCAGCGTTTCCACCGTCTCGCCTTCAGGGATCGAGGCATTGGTTTTGCCGTGCTTCACATAGGCTCCATAGGGCCCATCATAAATATTCACCGGCTCATCATCGGCTGGGTGATTTCCCAAAGCCTTGAGGGGTTCCTTCGTCTTGCCCTTGGCGCTACGTCCGCCTTTTTTCGGCTCCGCCAAAAGTTCAATAGCACGTTTAAAGTCAATTGTCAAGACATCATCGGTAGATTTTAAAGAGCGATACTCCTTGGCATCTTTCCCTTGGTCGTGTAACACATAGGGGCCAAAACGGCCTAAACTAACCGAGATTTTACCGCCGGTTTCGGGATGCACTCCTAAAGCGCGGGGCAAAGAAAGTAAACCCACAGCCATTTCCAGGGTGACATTTTCCGGGGTGACACCTTTGGGTAAAGACATGGTTTTGGGCTTTTTCTTGGCATCGGATGTTTCTTCACCGAGTTGGACATAGGGGCCATAAGTACCCACTTTCAGATAAATTGGTTCTCCCGTTTGGGGATGCTGGCCAACAATATCCGGGCCTTCGGTTTTTTGGCGCAGCAAAATTTCTACCCGTTCGGGATCAAGGTCGGCGGGTGTTAAATTTTTGGGGATCGAAGCTGTCACCGCACCATCGCCGTTTTGAACTTCAATATAGGGGCCAAACCGGCCTATTCTTACTTTGGCATCGAGATTTTCTAACTCAACGGTTCGGGCTACAGAGGCATCAATTTGACTTTCTTGGGTGTCTACTTGTTTTCGTAGTCCTGTTTCACCGAGATAAAACTTATTTAGATAAGGTAGCCATTGCGCTTCGCCGGTGGAAATATCATCGAGGGTTTGTTCCATGCGGGAGGTAAAGCGGGGATCTACCAATTCCGGAAAATATTTTTCCAGCAAACCGGTGACTGCAAAGGCGGTAAAGGTTGGGATCAGGGCGTTATTAACGAGTTGGGCGTAGCCACGATCAATAATGGTGCCGATGATGCTGGCGTAGGTGCTGGGCCGGCCTATGCCTTCACTTTCAAGCATTTTGACAAGCGAGGCTTCGGTAAAGCGGGCCGGTGGTTGGGTTTCGTGGCCAATGGCATCGAGTTTTTGGCAGGTAGGACTGTCACCGACTTTGAGGTTTGGGAGAATGACTTCTTGATCTTCGAGGGCGGCGTTGGGGTCGTCTGAACCTTCAACGTAGGCGCGGAGATAGCCGGGGAAGTCAATGCGTTTGCCGGTGGAACGAAAGCCGGTGTCTTCTACTTGCAGATCAAGGGTGATTTGGGTTTGGCGGGCGTCGGCCATTTGACAGGCGACGGTGCGTTTCCAGATCAGGTCGTATAAATCAAATTCGCGTCCAGAGAGGCCGGTTTCTTGGGGAGTGCGGAAGCTGCTACCGGCGGGACGGATGGCTTCGTGGGCTTCTTGGGCTCCTTTGCTTTTGGTGGTGTATTGACGGGGTTGGGGGCTGAGGTATTGTTTGCCGTAGAGTTTTTCGGCGCAGGCTCTTGCGGCGGCGATGGCTTGGTCGGACAGGTGTACCGAGTCTGTCCGCATATAGGTGATGTAGCCTTGTTCGTAAAGGCTTTGGGCGATCCGCATGGTGTCGCGGGCCGACAGACGTAGTTTGCGGTTCGATTCTTGTTGGAGGGTGGAGGTGGTGAAGGGGGGGGAGGGTTTGCGGGTGGTGGGGCGTTCTTCGAGGTTGCTGACGCGCCAGGGTTTACCGCTGAGGCGTTGAGTCAGGGCTTCGGCTTGTTGCTGGTTGAGGAGTAGGACGTTGCGACCGGCTGCTATTTGGCCGGTGTTTTCGTCAAAGTCTGCGCCGGTGGCGATTTTTCTGCCGCCTACTGTGATTAGTTTGGCTTCAAAGATTTGACTTTTATCTTTTGTGCCGGTGGCTGATAGGGTGGCTTTGAGATCCCAGTAGGTGCCTTGGCGGAAGGCGCGGCGTTGGCGTTCGCGTTGGACGAGGAGACGGACGGCGACGGATTGGACTCTGCCGGCGGATAGCCCAGAGGCAATTTTTTTCCAGAGGAGGGGCGAGAGGGTGTAGCCTACTAGCCGGTCGAGGATACGGCGGGTTTCTTGGGCTCGGACAACGTGCTCATCAATGTTGCGGCAGTTTTTGAGGGCTGCTTTGATTGCAGAGTCGGTGATTTCGTGAAAGACCATCCGTTTGATGGGGACTTTGGGCTGGAGGACTTGCAATAAGTGCCAGCTTATACTTTCTCCTTCGCGGTCTTCGTCGGTGGCGAGGATTAGTTCTTTGGCTTCTTTGAGGGCGTCTTTTAGTTGTTTGACTACTTTCTTTTTATCTTTGGGGATGATGTAGAGGGGTTCAAAGTCGGCTTCTACGTTGACGCCTAGCTGAGCCCATTTTTCTCCTTTGACGTTTTCGGGGATGTCGCTTGCTGATTGGGGCAGGTCACGCACATGGCCCATTGATGCCTCGACTCGATAGCTTGAGGGCAAATAGTTACGAATTGTACGGGCTTTGGTGGGTGATTCTACGATGACGAGGGTTGACATGGCACGGTTTAGGGATTTTAGTTTTTAGTTTTTGGATTTTAGTTTGAAGTATTGAGAGTTTAGGTCTAAGGGTTTGGTTGTTGCGCCGCACCTCTATAACGACTATAGATGCCGATAATTTTTTTTGGGATAGGGTTTGGTTTTTAGGAGTTTTTGTGGAGATTGATTGTTAGCTTATTTTTTTTGCTTTGTCAAGCACGACAATTTGTGGGGGTTGTTTGTGTAAATGTTTCCCCTGATTGGGTTTAGCATTGATGGGGTGATGTGTCAAGAGGGGTTGAGAGAAAGTTCTGGTCGCCTGATAGATTTTTCCTGGTTAGGGCGTATTTTTTCTGGGTGGGGGCCGGCTGGTTTCTTGTCGCCCATACTATAGTTGTTAGAGGATGGGGTAAATATGATTAATGGTTATGTCAATTTTTCTGGACAAAGTTAACTGGTATAACTTCTCTCAAATTTTAGGCTCTGAAGTCTAATTTATTAGGAATTTACTTCGATATTTTTTCCCACTACAAGGGGATGAATAGGGCGATTTATTGGGACAAAATAGATAAGGAAAGATCAATCATTGCCGTTTGTTTTTTTGATGGCAAAATTAAAATTATAGGGTCATTATTTTAATAATTATTAACATTTTTGTAGTTTGATAGGGTTTTTCTTGGCTGGATTTAATTAGGTAAAATTTCGCCGACCTACTTTTATAACAAGAGGGCTTAGGCGCTAGGGAGACGGCAAGAGTTTTTTGCGTAGATATCTAGTTGAAAAAGAGACAATTTTTCCGAGAAACCGGGAATAAGCGCGTTTGTCCTAAAGAATTAAGAAGTGTTTGTTTTTATTTTCGGAAAGCTAGGGCAATTTTTCAGGATGTAGTCAAATAATATGGCTGGGTTTTTCTTTGTAAGACAATCGCTTTTGTCTGTAACCGGCCCCTACAAATTTCTCTTGACTACCAACAACTCCTGCACGCAGAAGTAGAACCTGCTATTTTATATGCAGTGTCCTTTTGGCTGTATATGCAGCATGGAGTTATTTTGTTTGGATTAATCATCAAAAGCTAAACGGCCTCTTGTATCTAGCTATGCCTAGCGGCGTTTCCTAGCTTTGAAAAAATAAGAAAACCCAATCCATACTATTAAAAATAGAGAGAAAAAATCTAAAAACTCTCTTCAACCGCCGAAAAAATAGTTAAGCCTGTCCGGAGACTGCTAATTTTTGTGTTAAGCTGACATCTGTATAGAAAGTTACTGAAAACAACTTATTATATGCTGCCTTCTGTGAAATACTCCTTAGAAGTCATACAAGAAGAAGTACGCCGGCTGGTGCGATCCGGTGCCGTCAGTCGCCAGCAAAGAATTTACGCCTTATGCGAGTATATTCCGCCGCGAGATTGGGTATATTTTGAACGGGAATTAGAAGAAAGTAATTATTTACTGAGAGACGCATTAGGAGATTTAATGGGTCGAGAAGAATGGGAAAATGATTGAGGATATTTTTCCGATTAGGGCTTTGTGTGGAAAGGTAGGCTAACGGTAAAAGTTGTGCCTGATTGTTCTCCATTGATATTTTCTTGACTTTCTACCCAAATTTCACCGCCGTGTAAATCAACACACTGTTTAACAATTGCCAATCCTAAACCTGTGCCCGGAATACTGCCAACATTAATGGCGCGGTGGAAGGGTTCAAATAATCGCTCTCGATCTTGGGGAGGAATGCCAATTCCGTGATCTTGGATAGTAAAAATCGCTTGGTTGTTTTCACAAGTCAGGGTTAGGGAAACCGGCGTACCATCGGGAGAATATTTGATGGCATTGGAGATTAAATTTGTAAGAATGTGACGGAGTAGTTTGCGATCCATACAGGCTCCGCCGCACTCTCCCTTTGTTAAAAATTCTACCTCTGTTTTGTAGTGATAGCTAAGTAGCTGCTCGTCGATGATTTCATAACAAAAACTGCTCAACTCGATTCGTTCGGGATAAAATTTTATTTGGCCGGCTTCTGCCTTACCCAGCGTTAAAACTTCTTCTAACAATTGGTTTATGTTTTTAAGAGCGCGTTGAATACGATTGAGATGCTCATTTTTTTTGTCAGTTGACATTTTATCGTTATATTCTTTTAACAACTCAGCCGACAGGGAAATTATGCTCAAAGGAGTGCGGAATTCGTGGGAAGTTATGCAAAGATAGCGGGAGCGAATTTCGCTGAGTTGTTCGGCTTTTTGGCGTAGTTGTTCAGAGAGTTTTAACTGTTGGTTAATTTTATTTTCTGCATTAATTCTGCTCAGAGCCATTTCAATTGTAGCGTTTAATTCTGCTTCTTTAAAAGGTTTTAATAAATAGCCATAAGGTTCGGTAAGTTTTGCCCGTTGTAAAGTATTTTTATCGGCATAAGCGGTCAAATAAACAACGGGAATTTGAAAATTATTTTTGATGTGGTCGGCAGTTTGAATTCCATCGAGATCGCCTTGCAAAACAATATCCATCAGCACCAAATCAGGCTGCGTTTGAGCCACTGTTTCAATCGCCAATTCTCCAGAATCAACACAGCCAGAGACTTCATAGCCCAATCTCTCTAGCTTATCAGCGATATCCATTGCAACGATACTTTCATCTTCGACAATTAAAATCTTGACCGGCTTCATGTTTTGCCCGCAAGTTCTACTTGATTTATTTGCTTATTTTCCAGCCAAAACTAGCAAGATGGTTTAGATTATCCTGCAAAGCTTTTATTTTGTCAACTAAAAATTTCTGCAAAAATCTCTTTTTAAAGCCGACCTCGGTATTTCAACTCAGAAAAACGCAAACTAAAGCAAGTGCCTTGTTCTCGATCAATGGCGATTTCTGCCTTGAGTTGACGAGTTAAATTTGCCACTAAACGCAATCCTAAAGATTTGGTATTTTTGAGGTTAATTTCTGCCGGTAAACCAACTCCATTATCTGAAACTCGAAGCAAAAATAAACCGGTTTCGAGCGATTGAAACTCAATGCAAATTTCGCCAGAATTTTTTTCTGAAAAGGCATATTTGAGAGAATTAGAAACCAACTCATTAATCACCAAACCACAAGGCATAGCCGTTTCGAGATTAATCAAAACCGGCTCTACTTTGAGCTTAAGTTTAATACCTTCCGCACGATACCCATAGGAACAAAACAAGTGATTACCCAATTGCTGAATATACTCATATAAATTAATCCTAGCTAAATCGGGAGACTGATACAATTGTTCGTGAATTAAAGCAATGGATAAAATGCGATTTTGACTATCAGCGAACATTTGGCCAGCTTCCGGGTCAGAAATCAGCCGAGATTGCAAAGACAACAAGCTAGAAATTACCTGTAAGTTATTTTTAACGCGGTGGTGAATTTCTTTTAGTAAGACTTCTTTTTCTTGCAAAGAAGTTTTAGTTTGTTCCTCTGCCTTTTTACGCTCGGTAATATCCCGCTCTATTGCCACCCAATGGGTTAGCAATCCCCGTTCATTTACAATAGGAACAATATTTAAATCTACCCAAAACTGAGATTTGTCTTTGCGGTAGTTAATCAACTCAACTTGAATAGGATTACGGCTTAAAAGTGCGTGGCGAATGCGATTTAAAACCTGCGGATCGCTGTTTGGCCCTTGCAAAATTTTGGGAGTTTTACCAATGGCTTCTGAGGCTGTGTAGCCCGTCATGCGGGTAAATCCCTGATTAACATAAACAATTCTAGGCACAAGAGGCTCGATACTTTCTGCTTCCGTAATCACAATCGAATCATTTGCATTAACTACCACCGACTCTAGCAAGTGTAACCGTTCTTCAACCAGCTTACGTTCCGTGATATTTTCCACCATTGCTAAAAAATAGAGCGGCGTTCCTTTGGCATCTTGAATGAGCGTTATAGTTAAATTCGCCCACACAATCTCACCATTCTTTCTCAGATAGGTTTTTTCTAAATTTAGGGTAGAAATTTCTCCTGAGTATAAACGTTCAATTAAGGGTAATTGCAGCGGCCAATATTCAGGATCGCTGATTTCTTGAAGTGGTCGGTTTTGGAGTTCTTGCAAAGAATAGCCCAACATTTCACAAAAGGCTGGATTAATTTGAATTAATTTATAACCCTCCACATCACTCAAAGTAATTCCAATCGGAGCATTTTCAAAAAATAAGCGAAATTGCTCTTCACTTTTGCGTAGCGCTTCCTCAGCCAGCCGGCGAGCCGTAATATCCTGAGCCGCACCATAAAGCAATAAAGTATCAGCATCAGGAACAAATTCTACAGGGCGAGTATAGTCTCGCAGCCAGCGAACATCACCATTATTATCAATAATCCGGTACTCGCAAACATCCGCCTCACCGGCAAAAAATTTTTCGTGACGTTTTTGCACCTTTAAAATATCTTCGGGGTGAATTTTTTGGTGCCAAGCAATCGTTTCTTGAGAATTCAAATCAAAACTTTCGCTAAATCTTCCCGCACACCACTCAAAAACAGCCTTACCATTGCGATTTAATTGCAGAGCATAGGCATAATCAGAAATTAATTCCGAAACGGCTCTGTAGCGTTTTTCACTTTTAGCTAATTCTATTTCTACCCTGTGGCGTTCGGCAATTTCTTCTAATAATTGTTTATTAGTTTCTCTAAGTTGAGCAGTTCTTTGTTGAATCCGATTTTCTAACTCTTCATTAAGCTTTTGTAAGGCTTGTTCTGCTTCTTGACGTTGGTTGTGAGCCATCGCTTCTTGCAATGTCGATGACAGATAATCAGCAATTTCTATAAATGTAGCGATTTCATATTCACTCCAGCGATGGTATTTTTCACATCCAGCACTCAACACTCCCAAAATTTTGTTAGAAGTTCGCAGGGGAATTGCAATGTAAGCTTGAGTGCGAAATTTACTCAAAAATTGCGTTAAATAATCTTCCTTTGATTCTTGATTTACATCATCAACAATAATCGGCTCTCCTTTGAGAATTTCTTGGAGTTTCTCAGGCGTAGTTTTCAAGTCAAAAGTTTGGCCGGTTCCCTCCACCATATCCGCTGATTGAATCGATTGGATAACCGTTAATTGATATTGCTCATCTATACTAGAATAAGCAACTCGCAGGCTGGGAAAAAACTTATGAATTTGCTTCAAAGTGCCGTTAATAATTTGATTTACAGATAAACCGGCAGTTCTGCTACTTGATATGGTATTAATCAACCGCAAACAAATCTGGCTTTCTAACAAACTTCGCTCAACTTCTTGCCGATAAGCAATTTCTAGCCGTAATTGATCATTGACTTGGCTTAATTGAGCCGTTCTTTCTAAAACCCTATTTTCTAATTCTTCGTTTAATTTTTGCAGAGCAATTTCTGCATTTATGCGTTCTGTGAGTTCAGTTTCTAACTGTTGATGAAGTTCAGCTTGTTGGATGGCTATAGCTACTTGGATAGCCAATTGTTCCAATAAATTAATTTCAAATTCTTGCCAATTTCGCGGCTGAGAGCATTGATGAGCAATCAACAATCCCCAGAGTTTTTCTGGCTCGTTTGTAGAACGGGTTTTTTGGAGAATGGGTAAGACTAGATTGGCTGCTACTTGGAATTTTGTCAGTAAGTCAATGTGACAGGGTTTGAGATTGCTGTTGTGAATATCGTTAATAGCTTTAATTCTACCTTTAAGATAAGGTTCAATCCAGTGATTTTCAAAACAAGGATCGTGGATGGTTGTTCCTAAAATTGGTATCCAATCTTCGCCTACTGATTCAACAATAACAATGCCACTCCAATCAGGTTGAAATCGATAAATTAATACGCGATCACATTCTAATAATTGCCGGACTTCAGCGGCGGTGGTGTTGAGTATTTCTTCGAGATTCAGCGATTGACGAATTCTTAATGCAATGGCGGCGATGGGATTTGTGCTTGGGTTTGCTAGTGTTTGTTGAGGCTGCATGGCTTCGAGGTTTGATATCGCGTTTTTATTATGACTGAGGTACAGAAAAACCCGATCTCTTTTAGAAACCGGGTTTTTAGAACTCTCACATTCTAATCCATTCAACTGAAAAACCCCCTCTCTGAAAACTTAGTCGCTTTTCCCTACAAAAGTTAGATTCATAAAAATCCTTTCTGTGGGTCAAGGGGAGGGGTTTGGTACAGAGGTCAGATGGCTACAGGTTCCGGTTTAATGATATTGGTTAAAATTGATGCCGGTGCCTTGGTGTGAGGCCATGCGAAAGCGTGACGAAAAGCTGCTTCTTGACAGGCTTGTAATTGCCGAAAATCGATGATATCCAGCGTCAGCAAATTTTCATACTCAAAGGGCAATCGCATATTATGCAAACCGGCATTATCCGTGCAAATGGCAATATCAACTCCGGCCTCAAAACAACGATCAAAAACAATTTTTAACTGTTGCAAGTCCTTGAGAGTGCCGGTTTTGATATAGGTGGTAGGACACACTTCTAAACATTGGTTACGGCGGGCAATTTCTGGCAACAATTCAGGATGTTTTAAGGGAATTTGGATGCCGTGCCCAATTCGCATTAAATAGGGTAAAAGTTCTGGATAACAACCGCTCTCGGTTTCGTAAAGGTGGCCGGTGGTATTTAAACCCAAAGAACGCGCATAATGATAAAGCCCAATAAATTCGTCCAACCTTTCAGCATATTGGGCGTCGCCACCGGCTAAATCAACGCCACAAACAAAATGTCGAGATTGAGCGGCTAAATCAACAATTGCGCGGTTGACTTCATAAGGTAAGCGAGAATGCAAACACAAAATTTGACTTGTAATCAGCGGACAATCATTTAACTGACTGGCAGTGCCAACAATTTGAACAATCTCTGCCATTTTGTCAATACGCTCAGACTGACTCAAATGTTCTGGGGTGCGTAAATAAGGCGTGTAGCGTAATTCTAAATACGCGAGATTTTCAAAGGTATAGGCGCCGCGAATTAGCCGATAAATAAAGTACGGCAACATTTCTGCCGTTTGTACACCTTCAACCAAGGTGTGCAGTTCTAAATATTCATCAAGCGTGTTGCGGGGTTTGGTGTAAAATATCTCAAAATCTTGATATTCCTCAAAGCGCTGGGTAAATTCCCCGTTATGCCGTTGGAAATAACGCCAGAGAATGCGAGGCACAACCGAACCGCCTAAGTGCCGGTGTAATTCTGCGTGTAAAGCCACAATAACCTCAATAATTTTTTAGAGTTTGAATTGGAGATTTTAGATATTTGCATCTAAAACCTTTACAGGAAGCAGGAGACAAGCAAGGAACTCTTGCGCTTATTTTTCAAATTCGGGTGTGTTGTGCGTGGCAGGGTGGCGGCACATCTTGTCCCGTCGCCCTTGGGGTAAAGCTGTGATGATTATTTTTTTCTTGCTTAAATATTAACAAAAATTAATTTGACAAGGGGAACACATTGCGCCCATAATTGGAATTCGTGTGAAGTTCAGCGTAAAAACCCTTGGCTAACGTAGTTGTAATTGGTGCCCAGTGGGGCGATGAAGGAAAAGGCAAGATTACTGATTTGCTCAGCAAATCCGCAGATGTCGTTGTACGTTACCAGGGGGGTGTGAACGCCGGCCACACGGTAGTCGTACAAAACCAAACGTTTAAACTCCACCTGATACCCTCTGGGATCTTATACCCAGACACTCAATGTATCATCGGGTGCGGGACGGTGATTGACCCGAAGGTTCTGATCCAAGAACTTGACCAAATTGAGGCGCTGGGAATTTCGACCAAAAATTTGATGATTTCCCAAACGGCTCATGTTACGATGCCCTATCACCGGCTAATTGATGCGGCTTCTGAAGAACGGCGAGGAAATCACAAAATCGGCACGACGGGTCGGGGAATTGGCCCTACTTATGCCGATAAGTCGGAACGTACAGGTATCCGGATCTTAGATTTAATGGATTCTGAGGGCTTGCGGAAAAAACTGGAATGGACGATTAATTATAAAAACGTCATTCTCGAAAAGCTCTACAATCTGCCGCCGCTTGAGCCCCAGACGGTGATTGAGGAATATCTGCAATATGCGGAACGCTTACGGCCTCATGTGGTCGATAGTTCGCTGAAAATTTATGATGCAATTCAGCGCCGGCGCAATATTTTGTTTGAAGGGGCGCAAGGTACGCTGTTAGATTTGGATCATGGGACTTATCCCTATGTAACGTCATCGAATCCGGTGGCGGGTGGTGCTTGTGTGGGTACCGGTGTCGGCCCTACTATGATAGACCGGGTGATTGGTGTGGCTAAAGCGTACACCACGCGGGTCGGCGAGGGGCCATTCCCGACAGAATTACACGGGGATATCGGCGAGTTGTTGTGTGATCGCGGTGCTGAGTTTGGCACGACGACGGGAAGAAAACGCCGCTGTGGTTGGTTTGATGCGGTGATTGGCAGGTATGCGGTTCGCATTAATGGGATGGATTGTTTGGCAATCACAAAGCTGGATGTTTTGGATGAATTAGACGAAATTAAGGTTTGTGTTGCCTATGAAATTAATGGCGAACGCTGCGAACATTTCCCCAGTAATGCTCGTTTATTTGCCAATTGTCAGCCGATTTATGAAACTATGCCTGGGTGGAAAAAATCAACGGCTGAGTGCCGGTCTTTGGATGATTTGCCAAAACAAGCTTTGGATTATTTGAAGTTTTTGGCAGAGTTGATGAAGGTGCCAATTGCGATTGTTTCTTTGGGTGCAAGTCGTGATCAAACGATTATTGTTGAAGATCCAATTCACGGGCCAAAACGTGCGCTGCTTTATGCGGATGGTACGCCGGTGAGTTCTCAGGGTTAATTTTGTTTGAGTTTTAAAAGAAATGGGGGTGAGGAGTATCGGCTTTTCACTCTTTTTTCTATTATCTATTAGGTTGATTTGAGAGTTAAGTTTTTAACCGCAACAAGATCGCGGATGTAAAGCAGGCAGGATGCCTGCTCCACAGATGAAGAGGATGGTTTTATAAATTGGATCTGGGAGGAGATGGGTTTTTGGGTTTTGGGATGCGGTTTTTGATAAAATGTTAGGGCGAATATTGGAAAAGCGAAAATCATGGAACTGACTCTCGAATGCAGCAAACGGCCAGAAGGCAGTAAGCCTAATAGTCTTCGCCGCAGCGGATTTATCCCGGCGGTTTTGTACGGACACAACGGTACGGAATCTCTGGCTCTGACGGTAGAAGCTAAAACAGCAGAGTTGTTGCTGCGCGATGCAAGTGTTAATAACACGATTATTGACCTGAATATATCTGATATTCCTTGGAGTGGCAAAACTCTGTTGCGGGAAGTTCAATCTCACCCCTGGAAAGGATTCCCCTATCACCTCAGCTTTTTTGCCGTTTCTTCTCAAGATAGTCTGGAAATTGAACTGGCTTTAAACTTTGTGGGTACGGCGAGTGGTGTGAAAAATGATGGGGGAATTCTTGACCCTATTCTTACTCAGCTTGCCGTCAGATGCAAGCCTGACAGTATCCCCGAATCTCTTGATATAGATGTGTCGGAGATGGGAATCGGTGACGCTTTGCACGTTAATGAATTGAATTTGCCAGAAGGCGTTACTCCTGTTGGAGAGTTGGGTCGTGTGGTTGTTACGGTTGTCCGACCGGCCGGTGGCCCCGAAACTCCTCCTGCTTCTTAATTGCAATAAGATTTTTGCAAGGATGTTAAAAGTAGGGTGGGCTTTGCTCACCCTATTCTCTTTAAAGTTTTCCTCACAATTTGCCTTATTTTGAGCGTATCCTAATATACTATGACAGCAGTAAATATTCCTACTTTGATTCAGCAAATGTTGCAACCGGCTTTTTATCCTCATCCGGTATGTGACAAAATCGAGTTAATTCAAACTCACGTTTCTTTTGTTTTGCTCACCGGCGATTTTGTTTATAAACTCAAAAAGCCGGTTAATTTTGGCTTTCTCGATTATTCTACTTTGGAAAAACGCCGGCATTTTTGTGAGCAAGAATTGCTGATGAATAAACGCGGTGCTGGAGAAATTTATCTGGAAGTTTTACCGATTTCCCAAAGTGGTGAACAATATCAACTTGGGGGAAATGAGCCGGTAGAATACACCCTCAAAATGAAACAATTTCCCCAAGAAGCTTTATTTGTCAACTTATTTGAACAAGGCAAATTAAGCGAAAAAAGCCTAGAAGAACTCGGCGAAGTTGTGGCGAATTTCCATAAACAATGTCCGAGTAATGATTATGTCCGGACTTTTGGCAAAGCTTCGCAAATTCGGCAAGCAATTGATGAAAACTATCAGCAAACTGTCAAATATATCGGCGGGCCACAAACTCAACAACAATTTGACGAAACCAAAAAATTTACTGATAACTTCTTTGAAGAAAAAGAAGATTTAATCGAAAGTCGGATTGCAAATAATTGGATTCGGGAATGTCACGGAGATTTGCATATTCGCAATATTGCTTTGTGGCAAGATAAAATTCTTTTGTTTGACTGCATCGAATTTAATGAGCCTTTTCGGTTTGTTGATGTGATGTTTGATATTGCCTATGCGGTGATGGATTTTGATGCTAGAAACCGGCCCGAATTTGGCAATGCTTATCTCAATACTTACATTGAACAAACGGGAGACTGGGAAGCTTTACAAGTGTTGCCTTTATATTTAAGCCGGCAATCCTATGTACGCGCAAAAGTCACTTCATTTTTGTTAGATGATCCGGCAGTTTCAGCAGAAGAAAAACAAAAAGCTTCAGAAGTTGCGGGACAATACTATAAACTGGCGTGGCAATATACCCAACCCAAACAAGGTAAATTAATTTTAATGTCTGGGGTATCTGGTTCAGGAAAAAGCACCACTGCTAAACAACTTGCACGCCGCCTAAATGCGATTCATATTCGTTCTGATGCAGTGAGAAAACATCTCGCCGGTATTCCTTTAAATGAACGCGGAGGATCGGAAGTTTACACGGCAGAAATGACTCAAAAAACCTATAGCCGGTTATTAGAATTAGGGACAAAATTGGCGCTTGCTGGTTGGACAGTGATTTTAGATGCCAAATACGACCGGCAGCCATTACGAGAAGCCGTTATTAACCAAGCCGAAAAACATCAATTACCGCTGCAAATTCTCCACTGTACGGCACCGGAAAAAGTGTTGCGGGAACGTTTGGAAAAACGCACGGGTGATATTGCTGATGCAACGGTTGATTTATTAACATCTCAACTCAATGCCGCTGAAGCTTTTACGGATGCAGAGAAAGCTTATGTCATCACGTTGGATACTACTCAAGAGTTGATGCCACAATTGGAAAAACTTGGATAGTTTCTTTGGGCGGTTTTTGAGGTGATTTTGAAGTTAGGAAAGGTGGGCATTGCCCACCCTACGGGCTTATACCAAATCCGATTTATGGGGGTTCTTTTTATTTTTCTGTGGGGAAGACTTGCCGGCTGATCGATTTAGTTGCCGAATCTCGCCCCACAGATTGCTACAGTAAAGATCCCATTAAAATCGCTTTGGTATTAATTGATTTTGGTGGCGGTGATGGGGGAAGTCACCGGCACTTCTGCCACCGGCCTTGTTTTGACAATCGATGACTGTAACATCGGGGTGCGGGTAACAGAATCATTGGCTAAAGTAAACAGCGGATTCGATAAAATCCCTGCCAATGTTGTCGCTACAAAAGTTAGTATTAAACCAACTTGTAAGGGGCGCATTCCTGGTAAATTCCAGCGGACTTCTGGATAGTTTTTGACGAGTTCTGACATTTCTTGCGGTTCTTTTACTACCATCATTTTGACTACTCGGATGTAGTAGTAAATGGAGATAACGCTAGTAATTAAACCAAGCAAAACTAAACCATACATTCCAGCTTGCCAACCGGCCCAGAAAAGATAAATTTTGCCAAAGAAACCGGCCAAGGGTGGAATACCGCCGAGAGACAATAAGCAAATACTTAAAGCCAAAGTCAGCAGAGGATCTTTTTGATACAAACCAGAGTAGTCGCTAATTAAATCGCTGCCGGTTCGTAGAGAGAATAAAATTACGCAGGTAAAGCCTCCCAAGTTCATAAATAAATAAATCAGGAGGTAGAAAATCATGCTGGAATAACCGGCTTCACTTCCTGCCAATAAACCAATCATTACAAAACCGGCTTGGGCAATGGAAGAATAAGCCAGCATACGTTTCATGCTACTTTGTGCCAGCGCTACCACATTTCCCAGTACCATACTGAGAATAGCGAGGGCTGTAAACACAAAATGCCACTGTTCAGAAACAGAGGGAAAAGCCGTAACTAATAAGCGAATAGCGAGGGCAAAACCTGCTGCTTTTGAACCTACAGAAAGAAAAGCAACAACCGGTGTAGGAGAACCTTCGTAAACGTCTGGTGTCCACTGGTGAAAGGGAACAGCAGAAATTTTAAAAGAAATGCCGGCAATGGCAAATACTAATGCAATCACAACGGCTAAAGATTGACCGGCCCCTGAACTGGCAATGCCGGAGGCGATAGCTTCCAGGCGAGTTTCACCGCCCGACATTCCATAAAGCAGGGAAACACCATACAGAAATACGGCAGAAGATGAAGCGCCAATCAGCAGATATTTGAGCGCGGCTTCATTGGAACGAGGGTCACGTTTCATGTAGCCGGTGAGCAAATAAGACGAGATACTTAGCATTTCTAAGGAGATGAAAATTGTCACCAATTCATCAGCCCCAGAAAGAAACATTCCGCCTACAGTAGCAGTGAGCAAAATTGACAGAAACTCTGCCAAAGATGTGCCGCTTTGCTCAACGTATGTGATCGACATTAAGATGGTGACGACGGTAGAGAGGGCGATTACTGCCCGAAAGACAATGCTGAGGGCGTCGCCATTAAAACTGCCTAAAAAGGCGATGTTGTTGGTGTTGTCCCATTGGAAGTAGAGGGCGACAACGGCTGCAAGCAGGCCGGCGATGGCGGCGTAGGGTGTCCATCGCACCGAAGATCGCCCGTTGATCAAATCGCCTACCATGACGGTGAGTAGGGTGATGATGACGATGCTTTCTGGCCAGATGGTGCCGGCGTTTAGCTGCGCTGCGAGTTCGGCAAAGTTCATAAAGTTTTTGTTTGGCTACCGCAGTTTGGTTAAGGGTTCTTTACACTATCGAATTTTACCGTGTTGAGGGGCCGGTTATTTGCTGTTGGGGTTTTTTATGGTTGGGATAGGTTTTTTTTAAAGGTGAAGGCGAGGATGGTACTGCTGAAGATAGAGGCGTTTATTATTACTTTGTTCTTGATTTTTTATTGTTAGGTAAAATGGGTTTTTTGGAGAATTAAGATTTTTTAATAAACGATTGGCGAGGTTGGCCGGTGGTCGCATTTGAGCAAATATCAACCCCCGTATCTCAAAGCAGCTATGGCAGCCGAGGCTGATATTATCAGACTAAGCGAAGATAAGTAGAAGCACTTAATTATTTGTAGGATGGGTAGAGCGTAAGCGAAACCCATCAAAGCGTCGAGAGTGTTGGGTTTCGTTCCTCTACCCAACCTACATTACACCCAGAGTTTAATTAAGTTGACTTACTTATTTTGAAAATGCTGTTCTTTATCAAATGAGTGTGGAGGAAATTCGACGTGCAGAGGCTTATGCTTTTGACACCGGCATTCCCCCTAACAATTCTCACTTTCAATTTTAAAACCCCTCAAGTAATTTGCAAGATTGGAAACGCATAAATTTTACGCCTTTAATTGCAAATCAAACAAAAATCGGCATCTTTTAAATAACCTCTACACGACAAAGCCGGCAACCGGCCACTATTTCCCCCTCCTATTTTTAACCACCTCCGCCGCAAACTCAATCGCCGCCATCATACTCGAAGCATCCGCAACACCCTTACCCGCAATATCAAAAGCCGTCCCATGATCCGGCGAAGTCCGCACAAAAGGCAAACCAATCGTAGTATTAACCGCCCGATCAAAAGCCATCAACTTAACAGGAATCAAACCTTGATCGTGATACAAAGCCAAATAACCATCCGCCCCATCATTCCCCCTACCAAACCAAACTTGACCCGGTTTCACCCACATTGTATCCGGCGGCACCGGCCCCTCCAAAACCCACTCAGAATATCGCCTTCTTTCCCCCATCAACCAATCATTAATAAACTCCTTTTCTTCCGTTCCTAACTGCCCATTTTCCCCACTATGAGGATTCAAACCAGCAATCACAATTCGACCACCCCGCAACCCAAAATCATCTCGTAAACACTCCACCAACAAACCAAGCTTCAAACTCAATAAATCAGAATTCAAAGCAGCCGGCACTTGACAAAGCGGAATATGTGTGGTAACTAATAGAGTGCGGAGCGTCCATGCGGTGTAAGGTGATTTCGCCACAAACAACATCCCAAACCGCTTAACCCCCGAACGCTCCGCCACTAATTCAGTTTGCCCCGGATAATCATGTCCCGCCGCCTTCCACAACGTCTTAGCAATTGGGCCGGTGACAATTCCATCAAACTCCCCCGCCAGCGTTAAAGCAATAGCCGCCTCCATATAGGCAAAACTCGCCGCCCCGCTTGCCACATTTCCCTGGCCGGTGACAATCTCCCCAACCTCGCCAAAGCTCACATCCAAAATATTCAACTGTTGCAAATCTATCCGCAACTTCTCAGGCAACCGCTCAAGAGTTTTCCTTAAAACATACCGACTGCCAACCACCGTAATATCCGCACATTCACGAATTGCCGGCACAGCCAAAGCCTTTAAAATTACTTCCGGGCCAATACCCGCCGGATCACCAAGAGTAACAGCCAAACGAGGACGCATAGGAAATTACAAATTACAAATTAGAATTTAGATTGTAGAACCTAGCCGTCCATCCCGGCGCCCACCTTTAGATTAAAATACAAAACGAACTAAAGAAAAAACGCCGGCAGACCATCCCCCTACGGCGAAAAAAAAACCACATAGGAGAAACAAAAACATGGCAGCCGAAATATTCTCAATCGCCTTATTCCCCCTCGTCCTCATCCCCATTGGCATCGTAGCCGGCTTTCTTTTATTGAAACTTCAAGGCGCGGAAGAATAAACCAAGCTACCAAACAGCGGCAGGCGCTTCTGCCTGCCTCCACATCTAAATTACATAAAAAATTACCTAAAACTATACCCAAAAAAAATTTATTTCTACAACTTTTAACCAACCCCCTCATCAGCTATCGGCCCATTCCCCTTATTCTTCAGCAAGACATCCCGAATCACTTTGGCCCGCTCTTGCGTTTCCCCTGCCTGATTTTCATAATTCAAGGCCATCCGCTCCTGGTTGCGTTCACGCGCCCGCTTTGCCATCCGCCGCGACAGAGACGCACTTTCCTCCAAAGCACGCAGCGCCGTCCACAACGCCTCCTCTAGCGCCTCCCCCTGCTGAGCGTGCAAACTATCCTCCGACCAAGCATGACCTATCCGACAGCGGAAGCGCAGCAAATTGCCATTAGTTTGTTCCCAAAGCGTGCCCCCACAACTCGGACAACCCAAATTAGAAAGCACACCGGGGTTATCATCGCTATCCATAATCGACATATCAAATTCCGCCGCATCACATTCCATTTCCATTTCCGCAGACACCGGCTCATCTTCTCTACCTAATACTTCCTCACCGGCCAACTCCACCAAAACCGCAGCTATCTCCGAAAGCGGCAAAACATAATCAACATTCTCAACGTGCTTAATTGCATTTGCCGGCATACCCGAAAACAAAGCATCCTTGGGGTTCTGCACCACCGCCAAACCACCCCGACTTTTTACAGCCAGCAAGCCAGCACTGCCATCATCCAGCGTCCCCGACAAAATCACCCCCACCACCCGATCAGCATAGGCTCGCGCCGCCGTCCGAAACAACGGATCAATAGCAGGCCGGTGGTTATTTTCCTTTGGCCCTTGGCTGAGACGGATATAACCACGCCTCAGCAACAAATGATAATTCGGTGGAGCCACATAAATATATCCGTGCTTAATCAACTGCTTATCTTTTAGCTCAATAGCCTTCAGCTTTCCCGCTCGATTGAGAATTTGAGGCATCGCACTCATCGCAGTCACCGGCAAATGCAGCACAATAAAAATTGCCGCTGGTAGAGAGGCCGGTAAATCTCGAACCAACTTTGTTAAAGCTTCCACGCCCCCAGCAGAAGCACCAATAACAATAATATCGTGACCGACCATTTCCCGCTCCTCTTTAACTATTTTTCAAATAGATTCTTTTAAAAAAGCCCTTATAAAGCCAGCCACTCAAATTTTTAAATTTTTTATAGAGGCTATTGTTAAATTATAGCAAATTAACCCTCAATATTACCGCTTAACTTAACTTTATATTTTAATTTTCACATAAAAACTTATTCCTAGTTACCGAAACTTCTTCCTCTCACAAATTCTAGCCAAACTTCGCACTATTTCCAATTCGCTCTCATGGTTGCACAAGCCGGGGTATTTCGATGCGGAAAGTTGAACCTTCCCCAACAGTGCTTTCAACAGAAATTTTGCCATTCATTAAAATTACCAGCCCCCGGACAATTGCCAAACCCAAACCAGTGCCTTGATACCGGCGAGTTGAACCTTGATCCAACTGGTGAAAAGCCTCAAAAATCCGCTCAAAATCACCCTCAGCAATTCCAATTCCCGTATCCCTAATCACCACCACCAAACGCTCACCATCAATACCACATTGAGACACCTCAACCCTTACACCTCCCCTTTCTGTAAACTTAATCGCATTCGAGAGCAAATTCACCAAAATTTGACGCACCCGGAGACTATCATTAACAACAATCGCATTATCCAGCTTCACATCATCTTCTAAAACAATATTTTTTTCCCCTGCCAAACAGCTTAATTCTAAAATTGTTGCATTTACTAACTCTTTGAGATTAAAAGCTTCTAAATTTAACTTTTGACAACCGGCCTCAATTTTAGAAAAATCAAGAATATCATTAATTAGTGTTAATAAATGCTTGCCATTATTATGAATACGCTCTGCCAATTCCGCTTGCTTGCCTGGAGGTTGATTTTGAAAATGCCTCAAAAGCAATTGAGAAAAACCCATAATTGCATTCATTGGCGTTCGCAACTCGTGGGAAACACTCGCTAAAAAATTAGATTTCAGCCGCGCCGACTCTTGCAAACGCAAATTTTCCAAATGAACCTCTGCCAATTGCCGCTCAGCCTGCTTGCGAGCAGTAATATCGCGCAACAGCCACCGCAAACTCAGCACATTTCCCTGCCAGTCGCAAACCGTACCGACTGTCAAAGCCGTTTCAATTCTGTTACTGTCACGCGGTTGCAAACGCACCTCCCACTCGCGCAACCGGTTGAGCCGGCCCAGCTTCAAATCAGTAACCCGACACCTAAACAGTGGCCGGTCGTCCGCATAAATAAACAAACTCAGCGGTTTACCCGGCAAAAACTTTTGAGGCACATTCAGCATCCCCGCAGCCATTTGGTTTGCTTCCAAAACTATACCGTTCTCATCCGTCACCAAATAGCCATCCGGCGCAAACTCAAATAAATCTCGGTAACGCTGGCGCTCAGCATCCAACTCCGAGCGAGTTTCCTGTAACTGTTCATTTTGGATTTGCAACTCTTCTTGAGCCGCATTTAGCTCATCTACCAGCGAGTAAACAGCTTCAAACTGCTCTGGCAAAGTATCGATATGCACTGGTAATTGCTTGACAGAAGCGTGCAGAGCCGTTATGTGTTGGCGCACCGCCGTCAATTTACCTCCATAGCTTTTAAGATTTGTCACCCTTCGTCTCCTTTTCTTGTTTAGATTTTATAATGGTAAGTTTTTCTATCTTGCTGAGCTTAAAAAGGCAGCCCAGTAAAACGTTATCTTGCCTTCTTTTATCAAACTTGGAGGCCATTTCTCTTCATCCTTGAGAGATACTTTTCGGTAAAGAAACATTACTTTTTTAGTGTCACCTCCTATCCTTGATACTGTTACCCTGCTGGATTAATGGCAGCCTCATCTGTTACTTTGAAAAAGTAAATCACTACTGATGAGTGCCTGTAGAAGTAGAAAAATTGGGTTAGTTGCCGGCACTTTAATCAATACAAGATGATAGCGCTGCCGGCTCTTCTTTATCAATCTCATCCATCAATAAAATTGCCCCATGTATAACCTTGTCTTGGGGTTCCATCAAAGGAGTGCAAGTCACTTTACACTGAATCGACCGGCCCCGTCGGTTAGTTGCAGTAATTATCACCTCCTCATTTAAACATTCACCATTCAAGCAGGCACGAATCGGCTGTCTCAAACCACCCACCGGCAAACCAAAATCCAAATTTAAAAAATGTTTTTGATACACTTCGGTAGCTCGTAAACCCCACAAATCATCAGCTTTATCATTCCAGATTACAACTTCCATTTCCCTATTCAGCACCGCCACCCCACTACGGAGACTGGTAAGAATAGAAGCCAAAAACACATTCACTTGATTAAGTTCTTCACTGCGCTGGCGCAGTTCATCATTAATTGTTTGTAATTCCTCATTTGTCGATTGCAATTCTTCATTCATCGTTTCCAATTCTTCGTTCGTCGATTGCAATTCCTCATTAGTTGTTTCCAATTCTTCCACCGTTGATTGCAGTTCCTCATTAGTTGTTTCTAATTCTTCATTTGTTGATTGCAACTCCTCATAAGCCATTTCTAATTCTTGGTTCGACTGTTGCAGTTCTTGTTGTAGGCGTTTGTACAAGCTGACATCGCTAAAAGTAATACTAACTCCCAAGTAAACCCCGTTGACATCCATAAGCGGAGTTAATTGCACTTCTAAATAACGCACTTCACCGTTAGGGCAAGGACACTCTATATCCCGCACAATCACTGGCCGGCATTCGGCATAAACTTTCTCTATGCAAGAGCGCAACTCCACCGGCCGGTAAGAAAGTTCTAAATCTTGTAAAGGACTGCCCAAATCCCTAGTAGCCAAATTAAACATCACTTTGGCTCGGTCATTTGCCAGCACCACAAAACCCTGAAGATCCACGACAATCTGGGGAATCGGCCCAGTGTCAAAAGCAGCCTCGCGGATACGCATCATACTGCTTAAATTTTGGATATTTTCGCTATGGTCTGCCTGAGCCAAAAGTAACAAACGCTCACGAATATTATTAGAATTTCCAACTTTGCTAAAAATGCGGCTCTTTAAATCTACCGGCGTAAAATAATTTGTATGAGTCAACAATGTTTCTGCCTTGCCCAAAAAAAGAATCCCCTTTTGATTGAGGGCAAAGTGAAATCTCGCCAAAATTTTTGTTTGAGTTTCGGCATTAAAATACATTAAAGTATTGCGGCATACCAACAAGTCAATCCGAGAAATAGGAGCATCTTGAACTAAATCATGCCGGCCAAAAATCACCGACCGCCGCAAATCTTTATGAAAAATATATCGCGTATCAACCAAGTCAAAGTATTTGTCTCGCAAAGCTTCAGGCATATCAGCTAAATCTTTAGCTTCATAACTGCTCGCTCTGGCTTGGTTAAGAGCTTCTTCATCCATATCCGTTGCGTAGATTTTTACCCGCTCCCGAAATTCCTCTAAGCCCACCGCTTCAGCGAAAACCATTGCCAAGGTATAAGCTTCTTCCCCTGAAGCACAACCGGCACTCCAGATGCGAATTGGTTCGTTTAATGCTTTGCGAGCAACAATGCTAGGAATAATTTCTTTGGCTATATATTCCCAGGCGGAGCCATCTCGAAAAAACGCCGTCACATTGATTAAAATTGTATTAAAAAGTTGCCCAAATTCATCGGGATGTACTTCTAAATAATCCACATATTCCTCGTAGCTAACAGCTTCTACTGACTGCATTCGCTTGTTGACGCGACGGGTCAAAGTCGAGCGTTTGTAGCCGCTAAAATCAAAGCCCCTGCTGTGCTTGAGATACTCTAGTAGGGCTTCAAATGATGGGTTTGTTTGTGCTGAATTCATAGTTAAGAAAATAAGAAATTTAAAAATCCTAAAATTTAGCTAACCAACATTTTAGTATGGGTGTTGCTCAATCTCATAAATTCTAGCATTCTTAAAGTCTCTCAAAAGAGTTTTCTCACCTTGCTTTAGGTTTTCTTAAGAGGAAAACAAATAAGAGATGCAAAATTAAATAAGAATTTTTCGCCCACTAAAATAAGAGTTGCTTTTCTATGGTAAACGAGTTTGTGGCTTGGGCAAGGCTATTCTATACCACAAAAGGTAGATTTTGTCAAGGGTCTGCAAAGACCGATGGAGAGATTAGGAGCGAAAAAAATGTTAATTTTTGTGTAAAAATGAGAAAACTCTGATACCATCAAAGAGAAAATTTTAAGAATTGCAAAAAAAGCCGGCATGAGTTTATTGGTTGTCGGTGCCACAGGCACATTAGGGAGACAAATCGCCCGACGTGCCTTAGACGAAGGGCATCAAGTACGCTGTTTAGTCCGCAGCCCCAAACGAGCAGCCTTCCTCAAAGAGTGGGGTTGCGAACTGGTGAGGGGCGATATCTGTAAACCCGAAACCCTACCTCCCGCCTTGGAAGGAATCACGGCAATTATTGATGCAGCAACCGCTCGCGCCACCGACTCCCTCAGCATTAAAGAGGTAGACTGGGATGGCAAAGTGGCACTGATTCAAGCTGCCAAAGCCGCCGGGGTCGAGCGTTACGTTTTCATTTCAATTTTGGATGCCGAAAAATACCCGCACGTTCCTTTAATGGAAATTAAGCGGTGTACAGAGCAATAC
Organism: Ancylothrix sp. D3o; assembly: GCF_025370775.1. NCBI lineage: Bacteria > Bacillati > Cyanobacteriota > Cyanophyceae > Oscillatoriales > Microcoleaceae > Ancylothrix > Ancylothrix sp. D3o. The sequence goes on from NZ_JAMXEX010000001.1 coordinate 794,774, forward strand.
CTGCAAGATGCCGGCATGAATTATACGATTTTGCGTACCTGCGGTTTCATGCAAGGGCTAATCGGGCAATACGCTATCCCCATCCTCGAAAATCAAGTTGTCTGGGTAACAGGCGAAACGGCTGCCTTAGCTTATATGGATACCTTGGATGTAGCAAAATTTGCTCTCAAAGCCCTGAGTGTACCTGAAACTGAAAAGAAAACTTTTCCGGTGGTGGGAACTCGTGCTTGGGATGGCGACGAAATTATTCGTATTTGCGAACGGCTTTCTGGACAACAAGCCAAAGTAACGCGGATGCCTTTGGGTGTATTGCGAGCATTTCGCGGTTTGACTCGTTTCTTTCAGTGGACATGGAATATAGCAGACCGGCTCGCTTTTGCGGAAGTCATCGCCACCGGCAAACCCTTAACGGCGAGTATGGATGAAGTTTATCCGGTTTTCCAAATTGACCCCAAAGAAATCACAACCCTAGAATCATATCTACAGGAGTATTACAGCCGTATTCTCAAAAAACTCAAAGAACTGGACTACGGGCAATCAAAACTCAAAAAACAGTCAAAACGCAAAATTCCTTTTTAAACAAGGGCCCCTACTGCGTCACTCTGGTTGCCCTCAGTGGCGCATCTGTCCCAGATGCGGTTGCCCTTCCCGAAGTGGTTGCCCCCATAAGGCAATTCGTTTATAGTTAAAAATTTAAACCATCAACCGGATTAAAAGAGCGTGCCAAAAGCAGGCATTATATATAACGACAATAAACCCGTAGCTTGTCGCATCGCCGAAGAATTAAAAGACAAGCTAATTTCCTGTGGTTGGGAAGTTTGTTTAACAAACGGGATGGGTGGAATATTAGGTTATTCCAGTCCCGATAAGCCTATCTGCCACACTCCTATCGAACTACTTTCACCGCCAGGTTTTGATGAAGAAATGAGTTTTGCGGTGGTGTTAGGGGGAGATGGTACGGTTCTTTCTGCGTTTCGCCAAGTTGCACCGGCCGGTATTCCTTTACTTGCTGTTAACACCGGCCACATGGGTTTCTTAACTGAAACTTATCTTAATCAATTGCCGGCAGCCCTTGAACAAGCAATGGCTGGGGAATATGAAATTGAACAGCGCACGATGTTAGCGGTGCAACTGTGGCGAGAAGATATCAAACTTTGGGAGGCTTTGTGTCTCAATGAAATGGTGTTACATCGGGAACCATTAACCTGTATGTGCCATTTTGAAATTAAGGTAGGCCGGCACGCACCTGTTGATATTGCAGCGGATGGGATAATTTTATCAACTCCAACTGGTTCTACTGCCTATGCACTTTCTGCCGGTGGGCCGGTGATTGTGCCTGGGGTGGCGGTTTTACAGATTTTACCAATTTGTCCTCATTCTCTGGCATCGCGGGCTTTAGTTTTTGCCAATACAGAGCCGGTGGTTATTTATCCCGCTAATCCTGATAGGTTAGTGATGACTGTTGATGGTAATGCCGGTTGTTATGTGCTGCCAGACGACCGCGTGCGAATTGAAAAATCCCCTTATCCTGCTAAATTTATTCGTGTTAAACCACCAGAGTTTTTTCATATTTTGCGGGAAAAATTAGGCTGGGGTTTGCCGCATATTGCAAAACCAACTTCGGTAGAATTGCCTTAAGAAAAGAAGCGATTTATTTGAGAAAAAGGGGGCCGGTGAATTGCAACTGCCAGTTAAGTTACCATTTTAGGAAAGTTTATGCTGGCAGATTTTTTTATCGGATAGTCTGTTTGGTTTGGGGAGTTTTGCTAGTTGTGGAAAGTTAGAAAAAAGCTACTAATTTTGGTTATTTGTTTTTACCGGCTGAACAAGTCTTAAAAAGGTTATGTTTTCTTCTTCTGGTAATTCTTCTATTCCTGAAACAGCGTTCTCGATCACTGCTATCACTTCTTATATTAAAAATTTGCTAGAAACAAACGAATTACTCCAGCTTGTTTGGGTGGTTGGCGAAGTTTCGAGTTTAAATCCTCATCGCAATGGTCATCTTTATTTTAGCTTGCAAGATTCGCAACGCGGAGCAACTCTAAACTGTGTCGTCTGGAACCGGCAGCAATCTCGACTAACACACCGGCCCGAACTTGGCAAAAAAGTCGTAGTTTTAGGAAGTCTGCAACTTTATCCGCAGCAGGGAAAATATCAATTGAGTGCTCTGCAAGTTATCGACGCGGGGGCCGGTTTGCAGCAAATGCGCTTGCAACAATTACGCAATCGTTTAGAAGCAGAAGGTTTATTTGACCCAACTCGCAAACGTCCGCTACCTCCCCATCCGCAAACTATCGCGGTGGTAACATCTCCTAACGGTGCGGCGTGGGGAGATATACAGCGTACCCTCAAACAGCGTTATCCGGGGTTACGGGTGTTGTTGTCACCGGCCACCGTACAAGGTGAACAAGCCCCGGCTTCAATTGTTGCAGCGATTAAGCGAATAGAAAAGGATGGGAGGGCGGAAGTTTTGATTTTAGCCAGGGGTGGGGGTGCGGTGGAAGACTTAGCCAGCTTTAATGATGAGCGAATTATCAGAGCCGTTGCTGAGTGTAAAATACCTGTAATAACCGGCCTAGGTCACGAAAGAGATGAATCATTAACTGATTTGGTAGCGGATATTTGTGCTCATACTCCCACCGCCGCCGCTGCCAAAGTTGTGCCGAACTTAGCCGAACTTTATACAGCCCACCGCTATCGCTTGCAACGTTTATATGATAGTGTTGAGAATAAATGTGAGCAAAAAAGAAATAATTTAGAGCAATTGCGAGACCGACTTGTGAGAGGAATGCAGACACGATTAAATCAAGAAACGGAACGTTGCCGGTATTTAGGGGAAAAATTAAGTGTTCTTGACCCGCAAGCGGTTTTAAAGCGGGGCTATGCTGTGGTGCAATTAGATGATGGGACTATTGTTCGCTCTATAGATAGTGTGAAAGTGGGAGAAGAAGTAACGATTTTGTTAGCGGGGGGCCGGTTGAGAGTTAAAGTTATCTAGCATTTTATATGTTTTTAATGCTGGGTTTGTATATAACTGCGTTTATCTGCGTTTATCTGCGTTTATCTGCGGTTAAAAAAACCTTAAACACAAAAACACCCCATCAAGATCGGAATTTAGGGCTCTATAGGGTAATAAAATATTCTCAACCAACTAAAAATTTTGAAATAAACAGTCCTTCCCTGAGTATCTGACTCGACATAAAGCAAAAACGCCGGCAGAGCAAAACTTACTCAAAAACACGCAATCCGCTCAAAAACAACAAAAGATAAAAAATTAAACCAAAACCTAAACGTAAGATTAGATGAGGCTGAAAAACCTCAAAACACCAGGCCCATCCCTTGATAAAAAGCAGCAATAGCGAAAAAACAACCACAACCAAATCCCGGCCCACAAAAATTTAATTAACCCCAAAAAAACACACCCAAAAGCGACCGGCTATAGTATCCTTTTACATATCCGAAGCGCGTGGCAAACACCAAGCGCCTAAAAACCGGCTTAAAAGCCTTCAGAGTGCAGATATATCAACAAAACCCTAAAGTGGCAAACTTTCTGGGTACATCAAACAAGCGCAACAAAACAAAAAAGCTGAAAAACCGTAATTACGGACACAGACAGCAGCCGGTAAAATCTTTATTGTTTGCGCTTGAGAAAAAATCGCAGTAGTCTAACTACTAACCTCACTCACCCTCAACCTCGTGATCGCAATCTATCCTGGCAGCTTTGACCCCATAACCTACGGCCATCTCGACATCATCGAGCGAGGCTGCAAGCTGTTTGAGCGCGTTATCGTGTTGGTAGTGAGAAACCCTAGCAAAACGCCACTGTTTGAGGTGCAAAAGCGGATTGAGCAAATCGGCCAAGCAACTCAACATTTAACTAACCTCGAAGTTGATAGCTTTGAGGGGCTGACAGTCAACTACGCCAAACAGCGAGAAGCCCAAGTGCTGCTGCGCGGTTTACGAGTTTTGTCAGACTTTGAAATGGAACTACAGATGGCGCATACCAACAAAACTCTATCCCAGCAAATTGAAATCGTTTTTCTTGCCACTTCTAACGAATATAGTTTTCTAAGTAGTAGTGTAGTGAAAGAGATAGCCCGATTTGGTGGCTCAGTAGATCATCTTGTCCCCCCTCACGTCGCCGTAGATATCGCCAAATGTTACGCCAGGAAGCATCCCGAATCAACCCCGACCTCACAGAACCCATCCCCGACGATGAATCAGTTTCTGGCGGGGGAGGCTTAGACATCCAGCGGGAACTCAACCGGCTCGAGGAAATGGTTCTCGATAGTCCGCGTATCCCGCTTACCCGACGCACCCTTATTGACGAGGAACAGGTACTCGACCAACTCGACTTAGTGCGTCTCAACCTGCCCGCAGCTTATCTCGAAGCCGAAGAAATTATTCGTCGCAAAGAAGAAATTCTCGCCTCGGCTGAACGCTATGCTCAAGAAATCATTGCTTCGGCTGAACAAGAAGCCGTGCAAATTTTGGATGAAATGGGTTTAGTGCGACAAGCCAAATTAGAAGCCGAGCAAATTAGGACGCAAGTACAGCAAGAGTGCGAATTAGCCCAAGATCAAACTATTGCAGAAATCGAACGTCTGCGTCGCAGCGCTCAACAAGAAATCGAAGAAATGCGGCGAAATGCTGTGGCTGAAGCCAGAGAAATTCACAGTGGTGCTGATGAGTATGCCGACCGAGTGCTAAGAAATATTGAACAGCAACTTGGTGATATGATGCGCGTTATTCAAAATGGCCGCGCTGCTTTACACCAAGAATCAACGGCTTCGCGTCCGCGAGATATCCCAACTATTCAGACTCCCTCACCGGCGCCGGTATCCCGTCCGCCTGAACGACCCAAGCTTTAGAAATTTATCACAATTTTCTGCTCAGCAAAAATTTGAAAGCCCTGGTTTAAATAAAAACCGGGGCTTTCGTATTAGATATTGTGCAAATTAAAAGTAAAAGTTACTCTTTTTTCACCTTAATCAGGATACCAAAACATACCTTTAATGCCTTCAGGATCGGGCATAAAACCCAAAGTCCGATAAAAATCTACCACATGAGGGTCAGCAAATAAAGTGATATTACTGATATCTTCACTGCGGAGTTTTTTAATTAAAAACTTCATTAATGCCTTTCCTAAACCTTTGCCCTGGTAATCGGGGTGAACCACCACATCCCAGAGAGTGGCATTAAAAGCATGATCCGACGTAGCGCGGCAAAAGCCAATCAAACGACGTTTGGCCCCGCGTACCTCCCACATCGAAACCACCAAAAAACTGTGCTGAATTGCCTTTTTAACCTTGCGAAGGGGCCGGCGTGACCAGCCAACTGCATCACAAAGTTCTTCAAGTTCATAGAGGTCTAAGTCTCGGTCGGTACTAAAAAAAACCCGAACATTAGATCCCGCAAAGCGAGAGAGCGACTGAGAACCGGAATCAGGCAACGTTTGGGAAGACACTTCACCGGCACCGAGAGGAAATTCCTCGCCTGAAGCTCCATAGTTGACCGAAGAGGCCATCGCCTCTGGCGACTCTCCGCGAACAGAACCGCTAAATAAGTTTTTCCAAAAACCCATGCCGGCTTGGTAATGGTAAGAGGACTATGTACCTTCAATCCCTGCAAAAAAGCATAGGGACTCTCAATCAACAATTTTATCACTTTTGCTATCGACGCGGTGGATGCGCTGGTAGGATTTTGGCGGGCCGGTAAAACCATTCCCAAACCTCGCAAGCAATTAAGATGCCGGTAGTGGGAGGCTGCATTTTCCGCCTAAAAAACAGCCAGGGGTATCGAGCAGTGTTGTTGATTAAGTGATTCAAGTTTAACCTTTAGAAAGAGGTGAGCAACACAAAAACATTAAATTTTTCGACAATTAACATCAAAAACAAAGCGAAAAACCCACAAAAGCAGATTTCACCCTTACTTGTGCGATGGGGCCGGCAAATTCCTACAGCCTGGGCGGTGATATATAAATTTTCCCACCACTGCAATTGTGGAATACGATAAAAAAGCCAGTGCGTCTTATTCTCTCCCAGAACCCCCCAGATGTTGCCCTCGGCGCTGAGCACAGGCCCAAACCTGTCGCGTGCTTAATTGGGTTTGCATCACCCCCCAAGCGTGGGAGTTCCTCGTTATGAATTGTTGGCTAATGGTGGCTGCTCAAGAGCAACCATTGGGCGATACTTTTTTAACAGAGTTTGATAGTAGGCGGCTGGGATTTTTAACTTTTAGTGCATTTGACTGGGCCTTTCGTGTGTTCCCCTTATTATGGCTGCGGGTTTAAAATCATCGACGCTGGAACTGCTAAAACGCTTCAACCGAGCGTTTCCCCAGTTTTATGAACAATTTGTCAGCAGTGAGATCCAACTGCAAAACCTAAAGCTAGCCTACCAGCTTTATAAAACTAAGCAAGCTGTGATTGAACTGCGACCTGAAGGCAGTAAAAGTGCCTTACATTTTGCCTATCGTAACCAATCGTTTTTACTCAGTGATATTTTTGGCGTTTTGGCTGCCTATGGGCTCACCATTCACAGCCTTAGTCTGTATGGCCAAATTTATCCCCCGATGTTGGTGTTTATCAAGTTGGTGGTTTCGCGCGGGGGTAAGGCTCTTACAGATAAAACTGCTGAAAATGTTTGCAGGGCTGTTCGAGAAGCTTTGGCCGGCCATTTTGAAGTTGAAGAAATGCTGGCTGTTGAATTTAATCTCGATGCCGGTTTAGAAGATGTAGAAACTGAATTTTATGTAGATCCGGTTTTTCACCTACCGGCTCTTTTAATTGAAGCTGATAACCAACCTGGACTTTTTTATAAGGTTATGTATGCTATCTGGCAAGAGGATCTGCTGGTGGTTAACGCCAATTTGCTTGTCTGGCGAGGGCGGACTCGCTTAATTTTATATCTGCTAGGGCCAAATGAAAGTTTAATTCCTGATTACTTGGGCCACAAAATCGCTGAAAGTGTGCGCCAACGCTTATTAGGCCGGCGGTTCTAAGAATGTGATGCGATGGTGGTTATTTCGGGATCTGGGAATACAAAGACTTTTTAGGGGAAAAATTTAAGTCTTTAAGTTCGGTTTTAGCCCTGGGTTTCTCGTTCTGTGGCTTTACTTGGGAACTGGAGGCGCTACCTCCTATATTAATTCTCTGGCTGAGCCACAGAACGAGGGAAAGGGTATTGAGAGGTTTTAGGCGGTTTTACTATATAGCTGCATCAGATGGCTAAGGGAAAGTCGAGATTGAACGCCCAAGGTGAGGGGGGATGTGTGGCCTCGATTTAGGTGTTCTGCTGCGGCGCAGCCGATCATCGCGGCGTTGTCGGTGCAGAATTTCATGGGCGGGAAGATGACTTTGAGGTTGTTTTGCTCGGCTGCCTGTTGCAGGTGTTGTCTTAAACCGCTATTGGCGGCTACGCCTCCGCCGACGGCGATGGTTTTTAATTGGCAATCAAGGGCGCATTTGATGGCGCGGCGGGTTAGGCTTTTGGCTACGGTTTGCTGGAAGCTTGCGGCTATGTCGTTCACCGGCATTTCTCCGCCTTCGCTTTGCAGTTTTTTGACTAGGCGCAAAACGGCGGTTTTTAGGCCGCTGAAGCTGGAGTCATAGGGGTGATAACCACCGGCCGGTAAGGAGATGTTGCCTTCGGGGAGGGGATAGGTGGCTGGGTTGCCAAGTTTTGCGAGGTTATCAATGACCGGCCCGCCTGGGTAAGCTAAACCGAGTAAGCGTGCGACTTTATCAAAGGCTTCGCCGGCGGCATCATCGCGGGTTTGTCCGAGGGTTTCGTACACGCCGCAGTCTTTGACGTGAATGAGGCTGGTGTGTCCTCCTGATACCAATAGGCATAAAAAGGGTGGTTGCAGGCTGGTATCGCTGAGATAGGAGGCGTAGATATGCCCTTCGAGGTGGTGGATGCCTATAAAGGGTTTTTGGTGCAATATGGCGAGGGTTTTGGCGGTGGTGACACCTACCATGAGCGAGCCGACTAAGCCAGGGGCGCAGGTGGCGGCGATGCCGTCGATTTCTGTCCAGTTTAAACCGGCCTCTGCGAAGGCTTGGGCGATGGCTGGGTTGATGCTTTCGACGTGAAGGCGAGAGGCAACCTCTGGGACAACGCCTCCATACTGTCGGTGGGTGGCTATTTGTGAGGTAATGATACTGCTAATTACTTCACGATTCTTTACAATTGCCACCGCTGTTTCGTCACAACTTGTTTCAATTGCTAAAACGGTTGCCATTGACTGGTAATGTGTGTGAAATGGATTCTTTGCTTTTAGTAGCTTAATCTTTCCTAAGTTAACTTGGGGGAGTATTATATGCTCTAATCAAGAGTGCAATTGCTGATATGTGCGGGCGGGTTCTTTGATGTTTCTGTTACCAACAGACTGCTTTGATTAACTCTCCTATAGTAGGCCATTGCATTTTGTCAAAAAAACTTTGCTTTTCTTAACAAAAGGAAACACTTCCATGAGACGAATTCTGGCGTTAGTTTTGGCCATAGGTCTTTGGATCTCTTGTGTGCCCACCGCGTTTGCCGGTGAGCCGAATGTGGCTGGTTTGGTGCCTTGCAGTGAGTCGCCGGCGTTCCAAATGCGGGCAGAAAATGCACGGAATACAACGGCTGATCCGCAGTCTGGACAAAAACGGTTTGAGCGTTATTCGCAAGCTTTGTGCGGCCCAGAAGGTCTGCCTCATTTGATTGCAGATGGCCGGTGGAGTCATGCAGGGGATTTTATTATTCCTAGCATTTTGTTTTTGTATATTGCCGGTTGGATCGGCTGGGTTGGTCGGGCTTATTTGATTGATGTTCGTAAGAGCGATAGCCCCGAAGAAAACGAAATCATCATCAATGTGCCTTTGGCTCTTAGCAAAATGCTGACTGGGTTTATTTGGCCTTTGGCAGCAATTAAAGAAGCCCTGAGCGGCGAGTTGTATGCTAAAGATAGCGAAATTCCTATCTCGCCTCGCTAGGTTGTTTTGAAAAATTAACTGTTTTTAGGAGAGTTGGTCATGCAAACAGGTTTTTTACGTTTTCTGTCTTCGGCGCCGGTGTTGGCTACTATCTGGTTGAGCTTTACGGCGGCTCTCTTGATTGAATTTAATCGCTTTTTCCCCGATTTGCTTTTCCATCCCCTGCCATAATTAGGTGATTGGTGACTGGGGGTTGGGGATTGGTGATTGGGAAGGGAAAGAGCCGGTGTTAAAAGTTAGTTTTTTGGCAGTTCTAGCTAATTTTTAACTTTATTTTTCCCTCTCACTCAGCAGTCACCAATCCCCAGTCCGTTAGTATTGAAAAGTTTTGTTTAAAATTATAAAATCTAAAATCTAAAATCTAAATTTGGAAGGGTTTATGCAGTCAAAGAGTGATGCAAGAGATAATGAGGTTGTGTTTCCGGCTGGTGATCCGCTGGTGGGAAATTTGGCTACGCCGGTGAATGCTTCTGGTTGGACTTTGAAGTTTATTAATAGTTTACCGGCTTATAGAAAGAATTTATCGGCGTCCCGGCGGGGTTTAGAAGTAGGGATGGCGCATGGTTATTTTTTGTTTGGGCCTTTTTGTTGGTTTAATCCGCTGCGGGAGACGACAATTGCGGATTTTATCGGGTTGTTATCAACAATTAGTGTGGTGATAATTTTAACGTTTGCTTTGTCGCTTTATGCGGCGGTTTTGGATATTAATTTGCCGGTGGAAACGGTGACGACACCGCAAGTGCCAGAAGATTTTAAAACGCAAAAAGGGTGGAGAGATTTTGCAACCGGCTTTTTAGTTGGCGGTGTTGGTGGTGGTGTTGCGGCGTATTTGGTATATCAAGTTGTGAAGTTAATTATTTTCTAAATTCTCTTTCTTTTAGGCCGGTGCTTTTCAAAAAGACGCCGGCTTTTTATTTGTGGGGCGGGCATCCTGCCTGCCTTACATCTGCGGTTTTTTTAATCAAACATCTCTAACTTAGTTAAGGAGATCCGCCAATGAAAGCCTCTGAAGAAAAATTACAAAAAATTATCGAAGGGACAATACAATACGTTGTCCCATTGTTTCAGCGAGCTTACAGTTGGACAAAATCTGAGTGGCAAGCGTTGTGGGATGATATTATCACCCTCTGTGAACAGGAAAATCCCCGTGTTCATTTTATGGGTTCCATTGTAACGATGCCGGCAGACTCTGCGCCCGGAGGATGTCCCAAATATATTTTAATCGACGGACAACAACGCATAACAACAATTTTTATATTACTTGCGGCTTTGCGGGATAAAGCCAAGCCGGTTGATCAAAAATTAGCAGATCAAATTCAGAATACTATTCTAGTAAACCAGTATGAGGAAGGCTTAGATTTTTATAAAATTCAGCCTACACAGGTAGATAGAGAAGCATTCTACCGAATTATTCAGTCTGAAACCCCAATTGAGAAAAACGGTATTTCCGAATCTTATGGCTTTTTTGAAAAGAAATTGCACCTAAGCAAAATAGATTTTCAAAAATTAAAAAAAGTTATATGTAGCAATTTTTCGCTTGTAAGCGTTGTTCTTAATAGTGATGACGATCCTTATCTTGTCTTTGAAAGTTTAAACGCCAAAGGAAAGTTGTTAACCCAAGCGGATCTGATTCGGAACTACTTTTTTATGAAAATTGAGGTAAATAATCAAGAATCTATTTATGATAAATACTGGCTACCAATGCAGGAACTTTTAGGGGATAACCTCACGGAATTTATTCGCCATTACTTAACAAAAAGTGGATCAGTAGTTAACAAAGGTGAAATTTATTTCCAGATTAAAGACCGAATTTCTAAAGGTGATCCAGTTCTCTACCTTAAAGATTTATCGATTTTTGCAGAATACTATGCAAAACTTTTGGATCCAAACCGTGAAGAAAAGGAGGAAGTTCGTAAGTATCTTTTGCGCTTAAATAGCCTAGAAGTAGGGACAGTCTACCCATTTCTTTTGAACTGCTATGATGATTGGGCAAAAAGCAAAATAACTGAAGACGAATTTCTTATAATTTTAAAAATTATAGAAAACTTCGTTTTACGGCGTTTTGTTTGCAATATTCAAACCAGAGGTTTAAATCGCCTGTTTGCTTTGCTTTATTCACAAGTGAGCAAAGATTCCAATTTGGCTGAATCAAATTTTATAGAGCGTTTAAAATTAGCTCTCCAGAAACAGAAATATCCAAAAGATAGCGAGTTTAAAGACAGGTTAATGGATGTGCAACTGTACGGAATAAATCGCACACAAAAGGCAAGGTTGATTCTGGAATCTATAGAAGAATCTTTTAATCACAAAGAAAAAGTTGCTTTAAAAGGGCTTACTATTGAGCATATTATGCCCCAGAGTTTGACGGATTGGTGGAAGGAACACTTAGGAGAAGATTGCCAGATCACCCATGAGTTACTGCTACATACTTTAGGTAACTTAACGCTAACTGGCTATAATTCTGAGCTTTCTAATGCTGATTTTTTGAAGAAGCGAACTCACTTTCAAGATAGCAACCTGGAGTTAAATAAATGTTTTGGTGATAAGCAAAGTTGGTGCCAAGAAGACATAGAAGCACGGGGTGAATATTTGGCTGATATTGCTTTAAAAATTTGGAGTTATTTTGGGGAAGAATCGCCTGAAGAGCCTTCTCTCCATAACATCACAGGTCGCAAACCGAAAAAATTGCGTATTTTTGGTCAAGAAGAGGTGGTGAAAACCTGGCGAGATGTTTTAGAACTAACCTTAAATACTATTGCGGATTTTGATTCGGAGCGGTTTCAAGATATTGTAGAACAATTCCCTGGTTTTGTGGCATGGGATGAAAAAGGATTTAAAGAATGGCGGAGACTTAAAAATGGAGCTTTTATCGAAGTTTCTTTATCAGCAAAACGTATCCATAGTTTCTGTATTAAAGCAATACAAACCGCAGAAATATCAGAAGAAAACTGGCAGCTTGAGTTAGAAGAGGAAAAGTAAGAAGTGATGAGACAACCAGTAATAATACAGGCTATATTTTATGTCCAACCCGCCTTTGCCTGAATTGCGGCACAGCTAAAAAGCAATTCCATCGAGTTATTGACATAGAGATTTTTAAAACTCTCCTCAAAATGCCAGAATCTCTAAAAAAAGAAATATTGCATTACGCCCAATATCTCCTAGAAAAACATTCCTAAACTCACTCATCTTCAGAAAACCTTAAACAACCATCAGGTTAGAGAAATTAAACCGGCCAGCTATTTATCTCTGATAATTTCCACCAACCCCTGCAAAAAATAAACCCCCATCCATAACATCAAAATCCTTACCAATCAACCCCCAAAAATCATTTATGATGAAAAAATCAACTCATGCGTAGGGAGCCGGTGCCATGAACGTTGAGGTAACACAAACCACAACCCCTGAAACCCAAGACGACTGGTGGACACCCCCCATGCCACCCACAGACCTAATCTTTGACGACGGGGAACCCTTGGAAAGCAACCGCCACCGTATCGCCATGAACGTCCTCATACGTTCACTACAGCAAGCCTGGGCCGACCGGCAAGATTACTTCACCGGCGGAAATATGTTCATCTACTACAGCAGCGCACAAGCCCGTAACCGCGACTTTAGAGGGCCAGATTTCTTCGTCGTTCTCGACGTAGACGGCACCCAAACTCGCCAAGGCTGGGTCGTCTGGGAAGAAAACGGGCGCTACCCAGACACCATCGTAGAACTAATGAGCCCCAGCACAGCCAATATCGACAAAAACGACAAAAAACATCTCTACGAGCGTACTTTTCGCACCAGAGATTACTTTGTCTATGACCCCTTTAACCCCAACACCTTACAAGGCTGGAGTCTGGATGCGGCTCACCACTACCAACCCCTTGAGCCCAACGAACAGGGCCGGCTTTGGAGTCAAACATTAGGCTTTTGGCTGGGAACCTGGGAAGGCACCATTGACCGAGAAACCGCCCCTTGGCTCAGGTTTTACGACACCCAAGGAAACCTCGTTTTCCTCCCAGAAGAAGCAGCACAGCAACGCGCCGAACAGGAAGCCCAACGTGCTGAACAGGAAGCCCAACGTGCTGAACAGGAAGCCCAACGTGCTGAACAGGAAGCCCAACGTGCCGAACACGAAGCCCAACGTGCTGAACGTTTAGCAGCACGGCTGCGAGAACTAGGGGAAAATCCCGACAGCTTGTAAAAACAAATGTAGGGAACCCCTAGCGGTATCCCTACAAACAATAGCAAGAAACCCCAACAAACCGGATTTCTAAATACCTACAAAAAATCAACAACCCACCGGCACAAACAACGCCCCCTCAATGTGTTCTAAAGTGCCCTCTAAATCATCATTAACAATTTGCAAATCAAATTCACCCGCTGCCGCAATTTCTTCTTTTGCCCGTTCCAAACGTCTAAAAATTGCCTCTTCCGTATCTTGACCGCGAGCGCGAATGCGTTTTTCTAACTCATCAAAAGTAGGAGGCAAAATAAAAATCCGTAGGGCTTCAGGGAACGTCTGTTTAATTTGTCTTGCACCTTCTAACTCAATTTCTAAAATTACCCAATCACCTTTATTAATGTGAGATTCTACCTGACTTTTGAGAGTGCCATAACAATTGCCGGCAAACTCAGCCCACTCTAGCAAATCACCAGCCGCCACCAAATTATCAAACTGCTTACGGTCAATAAAATAATAGTGTTTGCCATTAACCTCCCCCTCACGAGGAGTACGAGTCGTGACAGATATCGAAACATATAACTCAGGATGACGCCGACGTAACGCTCTCAACAACGTCCCCTTGCCTACCCCACTTGGCCCTGTCAAAACAATTAACTTACCGATTTCCATAATCCTCGTTATCTGTCTAAAACTCTCCCCCCCATCTTGCAATGGGTAGGGTATTTCGAGCAACCGGCCAGGGGGACTGCGTAGTGGGGTGTGTTTACTGTAGGCTGCTAACTCTGGGGTGCTTACTGTATTTTGAAGCCTAGCCGCCGCGAAGAGAAACCAAGCTTTCAGCCGCCATTCTCCGCGTAGCGCTACGCGCGGCTACGCCTAACATCCGCGCTTAAAAAACAGCCACCCCAACCGAGTGCAAAAAATTTCCAAACCTAACTCACCGTTTGTCCATCCTTGCTAATAACAAAGCGGTTAGCCACTGTTTCAGGCTGAATAGCCGACAAAATCACATGACTCGAATCCATAATAATAACCGCTCGTGTCCGCCGCCCGTAGGTAGCATCAATAAGCTGACCTCGCTCTCGTGCATCACTAATGATCCGCTTAATAGGAGCAGACTCTGGACTGACAATCGCAATCACCCGGTGAGCCGATACGATATTGCCAAAGCCAATATTAATCAATTGAATATGATTGTCCATAACACACGCTACGGCTGAGCCGTAGGTCGAAAAACTTTAACTTTTTAACCAATAGCAAGAACCGGTGTAACCGACTCACGCTTTAAATTTTGTCCTGTTCGCTTGAAGGCTACTTAAGGATCATTCCAATCCTATCCCCTAGATTCTTGACCCACAAGCCTAAATTTTAGGCAAATTAGAGTTTTTAGATTTTTTTCGGCTTTTTTGGTTGTCTAGCGCCGTCCAAACGTGGCCGGAGGCTCAAAAATACCGGCAACTCATGGTAATGGGTGACATCGTGCTCGGTTCTTTAAATACATCTTTGCTGCTTATCTTAGAATCTGTTTATCAACCTTCACCGATTTTGAGAGCAAGCAACTTTGGCTCACAATCTGCCAGCATGGAAGATGTTGTCCATTTTTGGAATCGCCAAAACCTTTAGCCGTGCAACCTGTTGATTTTACGACTTTAACTGCGGTGTGTTCAGAGTTGCGTTCTTTGTGGCTACCGGCCCGTTTAGAACAAGTGTACCAGCGCGACCGGCACACCATCGTCACAAGCCTCCGCACTCTCAAAGGTCGCGGATGGCTAGAAATATCTTGCCATCCCCAAGCCGCTCGCCTGTGCGCCGGCAACCCTCCGCCTCGCGTTCCCGATACGTTTACGTTTTCCCAACAGCTACGTCACCAACTCGGCGGTTTAGCCTTGGTAGCTATCGAGAGCATTGCCTCTTGGGAGAGGATATTAGATTTGCAATTTGCCCGCCGGCCTGGGGACCCGATTTTATGGCATCTGTATGTGGAAGTTATGGGCAAACGCAGTAACATCATTCTCTGTAACCAAGAGAACCTCATTGTTACGGCTGCTCACCAAGTTAATGAACAACAATCAAGTGTGCGTCCAATTTTAACCGGCCAGCCTTACGAACTTCCCCCAGCGCTGACAGATACGATACCGAGTTTAGACGAGGCTTTTGAACGCTGGAAAGAACGCATTACCTTGATTCCTGGGCCGGTGGTGCGGCAGTTGCTAAAAAATTATCGTGGTTTAAGTTCGTCTTTGGTGCGGGAAATGTGCAACGCTGCCGGTATTGACCCGGAAACCCCCACCAACCAGCTTAGGGAGGAAAAATACGAGCAATTGGTCGGCTTTTGGCAAAAATGGTTACAAGCCCTTGAGCAGAAAGAGTTTCAGCCAGTTATGACTGAACAAGGTTACTCGGTGTTGGGTTGGGTGGAGGGAAAATCTTTCGCTTCGGTGAATGAATTGCTCAACGAATATTACACCGGCCAGTTAAACTTGCAGGAATTCAAACAACTGCGTCATCAGTTAAGCCAAAAGTTAAGTAATTTATTGCAAAAACTCCACGTCAAAGCCAATGGTTTTAAACAACGCCTCGAACAAGCAGCGGATGCTGACAAACACCGGCAGGATGCAGACTTGCTGATGGCAAATTTGCAAGTATGGCAACCAGGAATGAAGGAAATTATTTTGCCAGACTTTGAAACCGGCTTGCCTGTCAAAATTGCTGTGGAACCCGACAAAAATGCGGTGCAAAATGCCCAAGCTTTGTATCGCCGGCACCAAAAACTAAAACGTGCTCGTTTAGCCGTTGAGCCCCTTTTGGCAGAAGTGCAAGCGGAAATCGATTATCTCGAACAAGTAGACTCGGCGCTGGCTGCCATTGAGACTTACCAGGAGGCGACGGATCTCCAAGCTTTAGAAGAAATACGAGACGAGTTAATTTCGGGCGGATATCTCGAAGCTACGCAATATCGTTCTCCAACCCAAACCCAAGGCGCTGATTTTTATCGTTACCAAAGTCCGGGGGGGTTTGAATTACTGATTGGCCGAAATAACCGTCAAAATGACCAACTGAGTTTTCGTCTGGCCGGTGATTATGATTTGTGGTTTCATACTCAAGAAATTGCCGGTTCCCATACTTTGCTGCGGGTGACTCCGGGGGCTGTTGCAGATCAGGCTGATTTGCAGTTTGCCGCCGATATGACGGCTTATTATAGTAAGGGCCGGTTGAGCGAACAAGTGCCGGTGGTCTATACCGAACCTAAATTTGTGTATAAACCGAAAGGTGCTAAACCGGGAATGGTGGTGTACAAACACGAGCGAATTGTCTGGGGTCGCCCTCAGAAAGGGTTACAGTACCTCAGCCAGCTTGCCGAAAAAACTAATCAAGTTTTGTAACAAAATATTC
This sequence comes from Ancylothrix sp. D3o, assembly GCF_025370775.1. Taxonomy (NCBI): domain Bacteria; kingdom Bacillati; phylum Cyanobacteriota; class Cyanophyceae; order Oscillatoriales; family Microcoleaceae; genus Ancylothrix; species Ancylothrix sp. D3o. Next base: position 811,318 of record NZ_JAMXEX010000001.1, read on the forward strand.
GTGTCTTCGGTTACAATAAGGTTATACGAAAAATTAACAGAAAAACACCCGCTGCTCGCTTGGGAACGCGCAGTTTAGGTAATCCTCCTGTTAAGACGACAACGTAATTAGAAGAAATTTACATCGGCCAGCTTGTTCAGTAAGCTGGCTTTTTTGTATTTAGGCTTAATAAATGTTGTGATTTCTAAGCACAGGCGTTGTGGGGGACAACGCCTATGTGATTAATATAGTGGCAATCAGGCCGAGGGTGGATCTCTCTGGAGGTAGAGATGGACTTTTTCCCAGTTAAGCTTGGCTGATTTCGTCGCCAAAGGGTTCTTCACCTATTCCTAACTGCTTTTTGCTTGTTTTTAGCTGTTTCCAGAGTTGTTTGATCTCTTTATAGGTTTCTTGAGGAGAAAGTTTGCCGTTGGTTTCTAAATTGGCGAGGTAGCTGACTCGCTGGGCAAATTCTTGTAGGTTGGCATTGAATACGAGGTTTTCTGGTTTGACTGAGCCATAATAACGGCTACGAGGATAAAAAAATTGTGACTTATCTGCCATCAGATCCTCCGATTTTTATATAAGTTTTGTTTTTATTACTGTTTAGATGATCCCCTTACAGGAAATTCTGTGATCGTTATTGCCGGTGCGGAGATTTTTGTCTAGGGCGAATAACGGGATAGTGGGACTCGATCCGAATGTAATCTTTATTCTAAGAAGCCAGAGTAATCTTAAAATCTATCTTGAGAAGTAATAATTTATACTTGATTTTTAATGGCATTGGTATTTGGCTTAAATTGCTAAGGATTGCAGTCCTCAAACCCGCTTAGCTCGTTTATTTTATCCCAACAAGACCAGCCTTTAGGTTCGCTATAAACTTCTATAGCTAGTTGAAGAATTAAAAGAAAACTCCTCGGCTTAATTTGGCTATTTTGTGTTAAAAGCTTTGGAGATTTTACTGCCATAGCCCTCTGGGTTAAAAAAACCTAAGATCCCAACCAATATTTTTTGAGTGCGTGGGTTGCGGGATGTTGGGGGTTGTAGCTAAGGGGGCCGGTTGGGGTGAGGACGGTGTGGATAGGGATGAGTTCGACGACGCAGTTTGTGTAGGCTAGGGTTTCAAATTGACAGACAAGTTCGGGTGTCCAGGGTTGAGTGTCTGGGGGCATTTTTAGCCAGTTGAGGAGTTGTTGTTTGGCTACTCCGGGTAGGATGCCGGCGGTGTCTGGTGGGGTGTGCCATTGGTTGTTTTTCCATCCCCAAAGGTTGCCGGTGCTGGTTTCTAGCCAGTTTCCTTGGCTGTCGGTGAGGATGGCTTCACTGGCGTTATTTTTTTGGGCGGTTTGTAAGGCTAACCATGCGCTTAGGTAGTTGCCGGTTTTGTGGTTGGGTAGGGTGCGGCTGTGGTTGGGGTTTTGGCTTAGCCATGCGGTGATTCCTTTTGTGGCGCGGTTTTCCAGGTCTGGGGGTATCTGCCGGCCGGTGATCAGTTCTCGTTTGTCGGCAAAAATGGTGATTCTGAGAACCGGCCAGTGGGGGATGAGGGTTTGTAGTCCTTTTTCAATTTGTTGCCAGTCGGGTTGCGGCCAGTCTAGGGTTTCTAGGCTTGTTTGGAGGCGTTTTTGGTGGCTTTTCCAGTTGGTGTGGGGGTGGTTTAGGTTGTTTTGATAAGTTCGCATTGTGGTGAAAATTGTTGCTCCATAAAGTAGGGCTGGATCGTTGATTGGGAGTTCTATTTTGTTGCTGTTGATGAGTTGGCCGGTGTACCAATACATGATTTTTTAACCGCAGATGAACGCGGATTAACGCGGATGAATAGGGATTATTATTGATTATTTTTTGGGGTTTTGGTGTATAATTTTGGAGTGGTTTGGATGGGGTTTTTTATGGAGCGGTTACGGTCTGATTTAAAGGATAGGGAAGAGGTTTCGGTGTATTTACAACAGGAGTTTCCTTTTTTGGATGAGCCTGGATCTCTTTCTCCTTTTGTAGGGGGAAGGAAGGCCGGTTTGGCACGTTTGGATCAGTTTAATATTGAGAAGTATGGCAAGGAACGTAATTTTTTGAATGGGGAGGTGGCTCGTCTTTCGCCTTATATTAGTCGGGGTTGTTTGGAGTTGGAGGAGTTGCGGCAGTGGGCTTTAAAATATCCGATGTCTAAGTCGGTGGAAAGTTTTGTTTCGGAGTTGGCTTGGCGGGCTTTTTTTCATTTGGTTTATGATGAGGAGGGTGAGGGTGTTTTGCAGGATTTGGAAAAGGCGAAGGTTTCTCTGGATAAGCATGAACGGGTGATGCCAGAGGATATTGTGCGGGGCGAAACCGGCCTGCCTTCTATGGATACTTTTATTGGGATGTTGAAGGAAACGGGTTATTTACATAATCATGCTCGGATGTATTTGGCAAGTTATGTTGTACATTTTCGTAAGGTTCATTGGCGGGCCGGTGCTGATTGGTTTTATGGGTTGTTGATTGATGGGGATTTTTCTAGTAATCATTTGTCTTGGCAGTGGGTGGCTTCGACTTTTTCTAATAAGCCTTATTATTTTAATCGGGAAAATTTAGAGCGTTATGCGGGGCCGGTTTTACCTGGTGATCCTCGTAATAATGACCCGTTTGATTTTTCTTATGAGGAGTTGGCTGAGCGTTTGTTTGGGGGAGAGTTTCAACCGGAACCTAAACGCGCTAGTGGCCGGTATTAGAAAGGGGGTTTTTTAGTAGTCGGGATGATTTAAATCAAGAACTTTTCTAAAAAACCCGGTTTCTGGTGAGTTTAGAAAGATGAACCTTAATCAGCTAATTTTATTCTGGCAGTTCGCCAAATTGTTGTTTATACCTGTTGAGTAAGGCTTCTAGTTCAGTGGCTCTTTGTTGAGCTTGTTGGGCTTCTATTTGGGCTTGTTGGGCTTCTATTTGGGCTTGTTGGGCTTCTATTTGGGCTTGTTGGGCTTCTATTTGGGCTGCCTCTTCGGGTAATAGGATGAGGTTGCCTTGTGGGTCGAAAAAGCGTAACCAGGGAGCGGTTTCTCGTTCGAGGGTGGCTTCCCAAATGCCTAACCAAAAGCCTAGTTTTTCACACCAAAGCCAGCCGTGTTCGTTTGGTTGTAGGGGTTGATATTGCTGTTGAGCGTTTAAATGCCATCCTTGTAAAGATTGGGGTTGGAATGGGTGGTAAACAAAGTAGTCGGATGTGTGGAAAATTCGCTCGTAAATGTCTTTTTTTGGGCCGGTGTCTTCGTTTGCGGTGCTTTTAGACATTAATTCAACAATAACATCTGGGTAGCGTCCGTCTTCTTCCCAGACAACCCAGCCTTGCCTTTCTCTGGTTCCGTCGGTGTCTAAGACAACAAAAAAATCTGGCCCTCGGAAGTTGCGGTTACGCGCTTGATTACTGCTGTAATATATGAACATATTACCGCCGGTGTAAAAATCATTGCGCTCGCTCCATGCGTGTTTTAAGGAGCGGATGAGGAGGTTCATTGCAATGCGGTGTCTGTTGCTTTCCAAGGGTTCTCCGTCGTCAAAGATTAAATCTGTCGGTGGGGGGATATAACCTTCTAATTTTTCCTCTGCTGCGGGTGTTTGTTCAGATGTCTGGGCGATGGTCATAGGATCACCTGAATCAGTTTAGTTGTATTATATTTTAGTTGGCTGTAGTTTGCTGTAATGATTTGGCCGGTGGGGACAATTAAAAGTCTTCTCCTAAAAATCGAAAATTTATTCATCGGAATTTTACAAGATGTCTGCGTTAATTTGGTTTAATGAAGATGGGTTAAATCCTGACCATCAAATGGTTAGGGATTATAAGGATGCGCCTCGGATTTATGTGTTTGATGTGGGGTATTTACAAAAGTGGAAAATTTCTAAACATCGAGTTCAGTTTATTTATGAGTCTTTGTTGGAAATTCCGGGTATTGAGATTTATAAGGGGGAGACTGTGCCGGTTTTGCGCGAATTGATTGAGGCTTATAAACCTTCGGAAGTGCTGACTACGGCAACGCCTAATCATATTATTAAAGGCTGGCAATATGAAGTGCAAAAATATGTGGATTTGGTTGTTTATCCTGAAATTTATCCTGTGACGGATAAGAGTTCACCGCGCCGGTTTTCTCGTTATTGGAAGAAGCATGATAAAGCTTGGTTGACGTTGTAATTTGCAGGGATTTGCTACAGCGTATATAAACTCGATAATCATGTCATCTAAAATATTGGCACTTGCCGGTGATCGTTTTTTGGGGGAAGGTGGGAATACTTAGTTGAGGGTTAGCGATTAAGGTAGTTTGAAGTAAAATAAGGGTAAAAAATTGACTATGACTTCTCTGGGAAAAGAAAAAGAGTATGAAATAAGTCGCCGCAAGCAAATTGAACGCAAACAAAAGATGATGGCGATAATATCTGTTATATCTTTTGGTGGCAGTATGGTTTTTGGGATGGGGCAACTTTTTAGCAGTGCTTGGAAACAACCAAATACGGCTGTAAATAATGGGGTAGCGGTGGAACAAGAATCTCCGTTAGTGGCTGAGGCGCGAGGTTATGAATTGGTTTTAGAAAGAGAGCCAAATAATCAAGTGGCGCTTGAAGGTTTGGTGAATGTTCGGCTGAAAATGGGTGAGCCAGATAAAGCTGTGGTATCTTTAGAAAAGTTGATTCAGTTAAATCCGGGGCGGCAAGATTATAAAACTTTGTTGGAGGAAGTGAAGAAGAGAACCAAGCAAAGCAAGTAAGCTTTTAAATAAAACTACTAACTTAGGGATTTTATTTATAGAAAAGAGCAACAAATAGAGGAAACATCTATGGCGGAAACACTGGGTTCTCTTTGTGATAAATTAACAATTATAAAATTGAAACAATGGCATTCGGACGATGAAAGAAGGCTGGAAAGTCTGGCCGATCAACAAAAGCAACTTCAGGATGAAATTAACGAATTTGTGAGCGCCGCCGTAGCAGGTCAAATTCCTTTAGAACGCCTTGTTTTTGCAGCGAATAAAGTTTATAAACAACAAGGTAATGAACTTCCAGAGGTAGCCGGAAATATAGGAGAAGTTTTTTCGCAATTGGCTGAGGTAAATTGTAAATTGTGGCACGAACAAGAAAAAGTTTATGAATTTGAAAAGGTGCCGGTAGAGGAGAAAGATAAAGTGGTTAAAAAATTAGCCGTTTTGAATTTAGAAAGAAATAGATGTATAGATGAAATTGATAAAACTTTTAAAATCCTTGTAGAAACTCTAAACTGTTCCAAGAATTAACAAAATTTTCTTATGCACTTAATTCATCGCAAAACCTGTCGTGTCTGTGGTTCTCCTGCTCTCACTCATGTGATTAACTTAGGCGAGCAATACCTGCAAGGTTCCTTCATAAAACCAGGAAAAGAAGAGCCACCAACGCGCAAAATTTCCACAACTCTTGTCCGTTGTGACCCCACAATTGATGAGAAAGCTTGCGGTTTGCTGCAAATGGAACACACCGTTCCACCGGAGGTTTTGTATTCTGCTTATTGGTATCGCTCTGGGACAAACCAGACGATGAGGAATCATTTGCGCTCCATTACAGAAGAAGCAGTTATTTTAATTGGAAAAACCAAAGCACGGGTGTTAGATATTGGCTGTAATGATGGCACTTTGCTGAAATGTTACCCATCAGATTATATAAAATTTGGCGTTGATCCTTCCGATGTGGCTCAAGAAATTGGGGGTGATATTACGGCGATTCAAGATATTTTTCCCTCCGAAGAATTGTTGAAAGTTTTGGAAGGCGAAAAATTTGATATCATAACATCCATCGCCATGTTTTATGATTTGGAAGATCCTGTCAATTTTTGCAAAGAAATCAAAAGAGTGCTGGCAGAAGATGGAATTTGGATTTTTGAAATGTCCTATATGCCATCAATGCTAAAAATGAATTCCTATGACACTATTTGCCACGAGCATTTAGAGTATTATAGTTTGGCAGTGCTGGAATATCTGCTTAAAAAAGCCGACTTAAAAATAGTGGATGCGGTGGAAAATGATATCAACGGCGGTAGTATTCGCTGTTATGCGACTCACGTTGATAATTTTGCTTTTAAAAACAAAGAAGCAATCCAGCGTATCAAACAGTTGCGACAAGAAGAGTTTGATATGGAATTGGATACGGATAAACCTTACAGGAATTTTCAAGATCGTATTAATGTCCATAAAGAGCAACTAACTTATCTACTCAAAAAGTTAAAAAAAGAAGGAAAAACTATACATATTTATGGTGCTTCAACAAAAGGTAATACCATTTTACAATGGTGCGGAATTGATAACCGACTTATCGATTTTGCTGCAGAAAGGAATCCAGATAAATATGGCGCTTATACGCTAGGAACGGATATTCCAATTATCAGCGAAGCTGATTCGAGAGCAAAAAAACCGGACTATTATTTAGTTTTGCCTTGGCATTTTAAAGAAGAATTTGTCAAGCGCGAAGAAGAAACATTGAGAAATGGTACCGGCTTAATTTTTCCTTTGCCTACTATTGAAGTGATAAAATATTAACACCTAGTAAACCGCAATGGAGCAAGTATGACACATTTTTTCCTTCATAACAGTTTTCGCAACGGGGATGTAATCTTGACGAGATGTCTCATTCAAGCTGTCAGATCAAGTTTTCCTGATGTGGAAATTACCCTGGAGTGTCTGGAAGAATGTGCTTACTTGTGGGAAGATTTAGAATTGCCGGTGGTAACTTATCAAGGCAGCCAATATAAGGGTTTATCTCCAACCCCTAATTGTTCTAAAGATGCCGTTTTTCTTAATATCGGTTTTGGAGTTTTTGAGGATATTTTGGCACTATATGGGATAAGTTATCAAAATAACGTTCTCACTTTAAACCGGCAGCTATTCCATTACAAATTGCATCACCTTTATTGCTTACCAACATCTAGTACCACACCAAGGATTGCTTTTTTTGGAGGTTGTGAAGTCAATATAGAAGTTAAACCCAATAGCATTTTGGTGGAAAACGGAGAAACTTTTTCCGGTCAAAATTACTTTTATCTTAATGAGCATTTAAAGCAAATTGCCTCAGAGTTTCCTACATTAAATTTTTACTGTGCGGCAAAACCGGCAACCAGTGCTGCTAATATTTTCGATTGCAGTGAATTAAATTTGATAGAATTATCTAAGTTGGGCGATAAATGCTCAGGGTTTTTGATGAAAGGTAGTGCGGTAAATGCAGCAACCCAAACCGAGACTAATCGTTATAAACCTCGTTGTATTGTGGGTTGGGATTTGCCGGTGAAGGTTTGGAGTAATGAAGATAATCCAGTAGTGTATGCAGAAAAGTATGCTGAATTACAAAATTTTTTACAACAGTTTATAGAAGGTAAAAATCAGGTAAACAATGAAGAAATAGGAGGGTATTTAAGCTCAGAAATACGAGAGCAGGAAAAAATAGGATCTAAACCTTCTTTATTGTATTATCAAACTCCTATTGGGAATTACTATTTGCCGGCAGATGCCACCTATAATGTAATTCATAATCATATAAAAGCCGGCCTTGTTTTTGAAGGAGAGGTGCTAGAAACTGCCCACAAATACATAACAAGAAATTCAACGGTTCTTGATATAGGGGCAAATTTTGGTCAAATGTCTTTATTGTTTTCCCAATTTGTCGGAAAAGAGGGACAAGTGTATTCTTTTGAGGCTGATGATTATGTATTTAGCATTTTGAAAAAAAATATTGCTGCCAATAAGTGCCGCAATATTCAAGCTTACAATAAAACAGTTTATGATAAAACCGGCAGCCTGATGTTTTACCCGGTTCCTGATTTCCAGAGATTTGGTTCCTATCCTATAGCTCCCAATCGAACAGAAGCCCGAACTGTAGAAACAATTACAATTGATAGCTTGAATATTCAGACACCCATAAGTTTTATGAAAGTGGATGTCCAAGGCAGCGATTTATTTGTCATGCGTGGTGCTATTGAGACGATTAAACAGCACAAGATGCCAATAATTTTTGAATTTGAAGAGCAGTTTCAAGATGAATTTAAAACATCTTTCCAAGATTATATTAACTTGATCGAGCTAATCGGTTATAAAGTTGCAGAAACAATTAATAAAATCAATTTTTTAATAGTTCCCGATGATAGAACAATATTTGCTACAACCGGCACACCCTTCCCCTCCAATTACTCTAGGCTCGAAAAACAGCTAAATAAACAGTTTTCAACGGGAGAAGAAGTTTCTATACCGCCTACTTTTTGCAAATTTTTGAAATCGAAAGGAGAAATCTATGCCTGTACCGAATATTTGCATAAAAAAGGCTATGTTTCTCATAACGTAGTCTGTAAAGATTGGGATTTAGCACATATTATCCATGATCTATCAGACGGTAACTTTTTAGATATGGGAAGTTCCGATTCCTACATTTTGAAAAATGCTGTTTTGAAAAATATCAAAGGGAAAAAATATGGCATTGATCTCCAACCTCCTGATGTGCCGGTAGAGGGAGTTAAGTATATCATTGGCGACTTAATGAATACGGGTTTACCAAGTAATTATTTCAGTAATATTACTTGTCTTTCTGTCATAGAACACCAAGTTGACTTTGAAAAATTTGCCGCAGAAGTTTCTCGAATTTTAAGCTTTGGGGGCAAGTTGTATTTGACATTTGATTACTGGAATCCCAAAGTAACACCGGCAGTTAAACTTTATGATTTATCGTGGAATATCCTTGATGAAACCGCTGTTAAAATTTTAATTGAAGAATGCGAGAAAAAAAATCTATATCTGGTTGAAGAAGTAGACTGGTCTTTAGGAGAAGCCATTATCAGAAAAGGTTATTATTCTCCTGATCCAACTGTGAGCTATACTTTTGGAATGCTGGTATTTCAGAAAAAGCTATGAAAGCATTAATTTTTGGAGCGAGTGGGCAAGATGGACACTATTTAAGTCAACTGTGCGAACAAAAAGGAATTGAAACCTTAAAATTTTCTCGCACCGGCCCTAAAATAGCAGACATTTCTGATTACGAAAAAGTCCAGCAAATTATAAAAAATACCACCCCAAATTACATTTTTCACTTAGCAGCTAACTCTACCACCCGTCACGATGCCTTATTTGAAAATCATGCCACAATTGCCACCGGCACTCTCAACCTTTTAGAAGCCGCTTATAAACATAGCCCAAACTCCAAAATTTTTATCACCGGTAGCGGCGTTCAATTCTTCAATGATGGCAAAGCTATTTCTGAAAACCATCCCTTTGAAGCCAGCAGTCCCTATGCCATTGCTCGAATCCAATCAGTGTATGCTGCACGCTACTATAGAAGCCTGGGTTTAAAAACGTATGTGGGGTATTTATTTCATCACGAAAGCCCTTTGAGGAAACCCAATCATGTCAGCCAAAAAGTTGCAATGACAGCCAAACTTATCGCGCAGGGTTCGCAGGAAAAACTCTATATAGGCGACCTTTCTGTACAAAAAGAATGGACATTTGCGGGGGATGTTGCAGAAGCTATTATTACCCTTATAGAACAAGACAATATTTTTGAAACGGTCATTGGTTCCGGCCAGACGTATAGCATCCAACAATGGGTAGAAGAATGCTTTTCTAAATTAGGTTTAAATTGGCAATTGTTTGTCGAAACCCAACCTAATTTTCAGGTAGAATATAAAAGATTAGTTTCCAACCCGGCGCTCATCCAAAGCTTAGGATGGAAACCAAAAACAAGCCTCCAAAAACTGGCAAAAATGATGCTAGAGTAAAGAATAAAATTAATACATAAAATTCAAAAAAATGAAAAAAATCTCTCAAGCCAACTCCTCTCCCTACGCGCCAGTGCGTAAACACTACGGCTTTGCTATTTTTGAAAATGCCGAAGTAATTTATAGTTATTTATCAAAAGCTCAAACTTTAAAAGCTGCTGAACCGCACTGTTTTATTACTTGGTTTATTTCCGAAGAAAATAAGGCACTGGTGCACAATATTTCCTATATCGATCAGCTTGTTGTCTTGGAAGGTAGCCCCACATCGCTAATATCAGAAATCCCCCGCTTGCAAATCCAGCGTAGTTGGGCAAAATTTTTTACAATTGATCCAAACTTAGGAAACGAAGCGCAAAAACAAGTCGGTAAAAAAGTTTTACTTGGTCATCTTGTGTCTAATGGTGACTGCCTTTATGCAACCACCCTAGCACGACAAATTAAAGAGGATTATCCGGGGTGTCATTTAACGTGGGGTATTTCTTCAATGTGCCGCAGCGTTATTGAAGAAAACCCATTTGTTGATGAAATTTGGGAGATAAATGTAGGTAAGCGAGAAGATTGGGCCGGTTCTTGGTATAAATTTGTGCAGGAAGCAAAAAAACGTCAAGCAGAAGGAGAATTTGACGAAATATTTCTAACACAAATTTACCCAGATTTTGAGTATTATGACAGCACAATTAGACCTTCTATTTTTCGGGCTTATCCAAATCCGATAACTGTGCCGGTGCAAAATATTTTAAGATTACGGCATCAGGAAGTTGAAAATGTAAAAAAATTTGGTGAATTCTACAAATTGCAGGAATGTCAGCACGTTATTTTATTTGAATGTACTCCCAGCAGTGGTCAGTCGATGGTAACTCCGCAGTATGCGTTAAATGTGTCTAAGCAACTGCTAGAAATTTTGCCCGATTCAAAAGTTATATTATCGACACACATCAAGATTGCAACAGGTGACGAACGGATCATTGATGGAAGTGTAATTAGCCTCAGAGAAAATGCCGAATTAACAAAATATTGCAGCTTATTTGTGGGCTGTTCCAGTGGAGTCACTCAAATTGCCCTTACAGACTGGGCAAAACCTTTACCAATTATACAAATATTGGCCGGTGCTACCTCTGTATATGCCTCAGTTGCCCATGATTTTGAATATTGGGGAAATTCAACTGAACAGTTTATAGAAATGACAGATACACCCCCAGAAACCCTCGTAGAATGTATCCGCATCTCTCTCACAAAAAGCTTTGCAGAAGCTCGCCAACAATTCCATCAAAAAATCCCTATCGATTTTAAGGCTTATTTAAATTATATCCGCAACTTTATGATGCAATTTGGAAAATATGGAAAAGTAGCTCAATCTGTTTTATATACAACTCAACGCTACGGCTGGCATCAGCAATTAAAAACCTTTGTAGAAAAAGAAGTTATTCCTCAACTAGGTCTGCAAAAAGAGATCACAGCTTCTGAAAACAAATTGGCCGAAATCCTGGCAATTGTTGTAGAAAATTATAAAAATAATAAGGAACAGCTATTCCTGAATTCCCCAGAGTTTGTATCTCAATTATATCAACAAATTGAAGATTCTAACAACCGAGACGCATCAGATTTATTAAATTCCATTCGGCAAGTCCGGCAGCAAATTGCTGAATTATGGTTACAAGTTCCAGACGAACAACTATTTATCAACTACGCTAATAATTTAGGCGAAGCTCATCAAATCATACTTGACAGTAGTCTCAAATTGGAACCCCTTACCGAGAGCGAACAAACTTTTATTAGTAGACTTACAGAAGAGTTAGCAAAAAATTTTGAAAACTCAGGAGGAATCCAGTACCTTCTGGCAGCTATGCTTTATCAGCGTGCAGATCAATTACCTGTGCCGGTTGACCTTTCCCGCATCCCCCAATGGTTTGTTATCGCCTATATAAAATATGTTTTACAATTTCCCCAATATTTTACAAAAGCAGGAGAAATTGAGCATTATAACTCCTATTTACAGCAGTGGGTCGAGTATCTACACCAAGCTATTTTAAGTGAACACAATTCCTTTGTTTGGATGGAAGTTGCTTCAGAATTTGTCCAAAACGCTAACTTCATTTGGTTTTATTTTAATCCAGCTAACCTCAAAGATATTTATGTCAAACGAGCAGAACTGATAGAATACGTTTTGACAAACACCGGCCACCAACTCGACTGGGAATTTCCAACTCGTACTCTAACCAAAAAAATTCGGCTGGGTATCCTTGCTGCACCTTTGATACCAAGCGCCGAAACTTTTGTATCTTTGCCAGTTTACGAATATATTAGCCGGGAATTTGAAGTTATTTTGTATTCCTTTACCCAAACTGATCACAGCCTTGAACGATACTGCCAAAGTTGCGTCAACTCCTTTAAACTACTCCCAATAAATTTAAAAGAAGCTGTTAATTTGATTCGGAATGATGAGCTAGATATTTTATATATTGCCGCCGATATTACCACCGAAATCAATCCTATTTGTTTACTTGCCGCACACCGGCTTGCCAGAGTACAAATAACTAATACCGCCTCACCATTTACCACCGGCATACAGCAAATCGATTATTACATTGTCGGTGAATTCAGCGAAAATTATCAAACGGAAGAAGAGCAAAAAAACCTCATTAAGATTGACAATTTCAGCCATTGTTTTAGCTATGGCGACTTATCAGAAATAGCCAGCTTTCTAGTAAATAAAGAAAGCTTAGGACTCTCTGAAAACAGCATGGTTTTTGTTTCAGCAGCTAACTTTTTTAGCCTCACTCCAGAAGTCGTAGAAACCTGGGCAAAAATTATAGCCAATGTTAATGATTCAGTTTTACTCATTTTACTTTTTGCCCAAAAACCAATAGCTAATTATATTAAAAATGCTTTTTCAACAAGCCTGAAAAACCAATTCACCAAAAATCGAATATCATCAAATCGGCTGATTATTTTAGACCCCCCCAACCCCAACCGAGAAGACATTAAAAAATGCCTTAAAATCGGCAATATTTATCTTGATACAATGTCTTTTGCTGAAAGCCAGGGTATTATCGAAGCTTTAGAAATAGGGCTGCCGGTGATTACAAAACAAGGAAATTTTAGCAACACAATTGCCTCATCGCTATTGCAAGCTTTAGAAGTTACTCAACTTATTGCCGACAGTGAAGAAACTTATATTGAAAAAGCAGTCAATATGGCAAATAACCCCAACTTGCTACAAAATACAAGCCAAGAAATAAAGCAAAAAATGCAAGCAAATCCCTTATTTTTAGATAGTCGTTCTTATGCAGCAAAACTCGAACTTATGTTTAAAAACATAATTCAACAATATGATACAGATCAACTCACTCACGCCTTCAAATTCCGAGACATAAACTTAGTTTTATTTCCCGACTGGAATCAATCAGAAGAGTTGCTTTTTCAAGATTTATCGAACGTTCTGCGTGTGGCGATTAACCACCCACAAAAGCATCAAATAACCATGCTCATAGACACCACTAATATTGCCGAACAAACAGCAGATTTAACAATTTCGAGCATTGTTATGGAACTGCTAATGAGCGAAGATTTAGATGTCGAAGATGGCCCGGAAATTTCCCTTTTCGGCAACCTTAGCAAAATGCAATGGCAAATGCTACTGCCAAAAATTCATGCTAGGATTATTTTGGAAAATGAAAACCAACAAACTCTTGCAGAAGTACAAACCCACAAGATTTTAACCGCCTATACTTCAGACAGCTTAAGCCAAACAGAACGCTTATGAGAGAACATAAACAAAGCTTAAACCCCGTCTTGCGAAAAACTATATATTAATTTTTTTGGTTAGCAAAAATATGGACTATCAAAATTTTATTTCACAACTGCCGGCGCTTTATCACAACTGGGGAAATAGCACAGTTTACCCTAAATGCAATGATTTCAACTTAATTCTTGAGCAACCAGAAGAAACCACCAACCCCAATATCATGCAGTTGTTAAACTTTGCCGTTTCCTGTATGGAAAGCAACGAAGTTTACTGCGAAATAGGTTGTTTTGAAGGCGCAAACTTAATCGCAGCCTTACATAACCATCCTGAAAAAATGGCCTATGCAGTTGAAAACTTTTCCGAGTTTGATCTTGGGGGAGAAAGCTACGAAAAACTGCTCAAAAATTTAAGTGATTTTGGATTAGAAAATCAAGTATTTTTTTGCGAACAAGACTTACAAGAATTTTTGTTTGAACTGCGAAACTTAGAAACCGAAGATAAGATAGGGGTTTATTTTTATGATGGAACACACGATTATCGTTCGCATTTAATGGCTTTAATGCTGGCAAAACCCTTGCTCGCGGACGAGGCATTGATTATCATTAAAAACAGCAGTTGGGAAGCTCTAAAACAAGCAACCTGGGATTTTTTAGCTACCCATCCCCAATGCCAAATGTTACTAGATTTTTCAAATACCGGTGATTATCCTATTTGGCAAGGTTTACAGATTTTGAGTTGGGATATCAATCAAACTCATAATTATTCCTGGGAAACCTTTCAGGAAAAAGAAGATAAATCGGTTATTCAATCAATTTATAGCTTACCTTCAGAAGAAAAGACAAACCTCCTTTGTAACTTGGATAAGCAAGCAGCTTTAGCCTATAATCAACTCAACTATAGGGACACCGAGAAACACTATCTAAGCCTGATTCATTTAGACCGGCAGAATGCTGAGCATTGGCTCAATCTTGGCATTTTTTATCTCGTCAAAGAAAGCTTTGATAAAGCACAAAAAAGCCTCATTAAAGCTTTAAAAATAGATGATAATAACCCAGCAATTCACTATAATTTAGGCTTAACTTTTGAAAAATTTAATGATACTTCTCAAGCTGCCCACGCCTATCTATATGCCATTAGCCTCGACAACAAATTAATAGAAGCCTATAACAATTTGGGAAATATTTATTATAACTTAGGACATCTCGAAGATGCAGAAAAAATTTATTGCAAAGCCATAGAAGCCAATCCCGATCACTTTGGCAGCTATTTGAACTTGGGTAACGTTTTAATGGAGCGCAAACAGATAGATCAAGCCATAGAAACCTATCAAAAAGCCCTCAAATTAAAACCAGGTAATTCTGATATTGCTTTTAACTTGGGATTCGCATTTGAAACCAAACAAGAACCCAGCAAAGCAGCCCTTTACTATGGATACACCGCCTATCGCAGAGGCAAATATAAAGAAGCGATTAGCCACTTTCAAAAATTTCGAGAAATCAATACAGAAACACCGGAAGTAGAGTTTTATATTTGCCTGGCTTCCTGTTACACCTCAGAAAAACAAGATGAAGCCGCTATCGAACTCTATAAAGATGGATTAAATTATTATCCAAAAGAAGGCAGCCTTTACTTTTGGTATAGCCTGACATTGCAAAGAATGGGATACACCCAAGAAGCAATAACTCTTGCTGCTGAAGCTTTGGCATTTGTCCCCGATGATTTAGCTTTAAAAATTCTCAGCAAACTCACACTGCCGGTTTTGTACGAAACTCCCCAAGAAATTGACGAATACCGACAGCAATTTACAGAACGTTTACAAGAAATAATCCAGCAAACCTCCCTCACTACCCCACAAGCAAAAGCCAAAGTTTTAAATGGCATAGGATCGTGGACAAACTTCTATTTACAATACCAATGCCGCAATGATTTAGAACTACAAAAACAATATGGGGAATTTGTACATAAAGTCATGGCTGCCAATTACCCTAACTGGGTGAAACCTTTACCAATGCCACCCCTCAGCCCTTTAGGCAAAATTCGCATCGGCTATGTTTCAGCAAATTTAAAATGGCATAACGGTGCTAAATGGGCTCTAGGTTGGATAAAAAATCACCCCAGCAATGAGTTTGAAATATACTCCTATCATCTAGGGCGTGAAACCGACAAAATCACCAAAAGATTCAGCCTATCTAGTGACTTTTACTATCATATTCCCGATGACTTAGAAGCAGCCTGCAAGCAAATTATTAGCGATAACTTGCACATTTTAGTTTTTACAGATATAGGAATGTCTCCTCAAATAACTCAAATGAGCGGCCTGCGTTTAGCCCCAGCCCAATGTACCGCCTGGGGACATCCAATTACATCCGGTTCCCCAACTATAGACTATTACCTATCGAGCGATTTAATGGAGCCAGAAAACGCTCAAGAACATTATTCAGAAACATTAATTCGCCTACCAAACCTGGGATTTTCCTATGAAAAACCCGAACTTCCAGAAAAAACAAAAACTCGCTTAGACTATGGCGTTCGTGAAGATGCAATCTTATATTTATGCTGCCAATCTTTGTTTAAATATTTGCCGCAATATGACTGGATTATTGCTGAAATTGCCCGTCATGTTCCCCAATCTCAATTTGCCTTTCTTTCTTACAATAACTCGGTAAATGAAAAACTTAAAAAACGCCTTCAGCGAGCTTTTGAGCAAGTCAATTTAAATAGCGAAGACTATTGTGTTATCCTTCCAACGCAAAGTTGGGTTGCCTATTTAAACCTCAACTTAGTTGCTGATATCTTTTTAGATACATTAGAATGGTCTGGTGGAAATTCAACCCTAGAAGCTATTGCCTGCAATTTGCCGGTTGTCACTTTTCCAGGGGAATTTATGCGAGGGCGTCATTCCTACGCCATCTTAAAAATGTTAGGAGTCACAGAAACGATTGCAAAAAATGAACAAGAATATATCGAAATTGCCGTAAAATTAGCCCTTGATCCCGAATGGAGAAAAAGCCTCATTCAAAAAATTTCAGAGAGCCATGATAATGTTTTTAATGACAAGGTTTGTGTGGCCGGTTTAGAGAACTTTTACCGGCAAGTCGTCCAGGCAGAGTTATCCAAATCTGAAGCAACCTTGTCCTAAACTTAAACTTATTAACAAATTAGGTAATAATCATGCAATACGAAAAATTTATTCAGCGCTTACCAGAATTTTATGAAAATTGGGGACAGCCTACCGTCACCCCCAAAAACCAACATTTCAAAACACTATTACCCGAAATCGAAGCCTTGACAAATCCCAATATTATGCAGCTTTTAAACTGGGCTGTAGAATGTTTGGAAGAAAACGAAGTTTACTGCGAAATAGGTTGTTTTGAAGGAGAAAACTTAATCGCCGCTTTGCATAACCATCCAGAGAAAATGGCCTATGCTGTTGAGAACTTTTCCGAGTTTGATCTTGGGGGAGAAAGCTACGAAAAACTGCTCAAAAATTTAAGTGATTTTGGATTAGAAAATCAAGTATTTTTTTGTGAACAAAACTTGCAAGAATTTTTATTTGAACTGCGAAACTTAGAAACCGAAGATAAAATAGGGGTTTATTTTTATGATGGAACACACGATTATCGTTCGCATTTGATGGCTTTAATGCTGGCAAAACCCTTGCTGGCTGACAAGGCATTGATTATCATTAAAAACAGCAGTTGGGAAGCTCTACAACAAGCAACCTGGGATTTTTTAGCTACCCATCCCCAATGCCAAATGTTACTAGATTTTTCAAATGCCGGTGATTATCCTATTTGGCAAGGTTTACAGATTTTGAGTTGGGATGTCAATCAAACTCTGAATTATTCTTGGGAAACGTTGCAGGAAAAACAACAAAAATCAGTCTTTCAATCAATTTACAAATTACCTTCACAACAAAAGCAAAATCTCACCGAGAGGCTTTACAAAAAAGCTGCATTAGCTTATAAGCCTGACAACTACTCCCAGACAGAAAATTCCTATAAAATCCTCCTACGTTTAGACCGAAACAATGTCGAGCATTGGCTCAACTTAGGAATTTTCTATATCCAGCAAGAAGAGTATGAGCAAGCCCAAAAAAGCTTAGTCAAAGCCTTAGAAATTGATGATAATCATCCTGATATTCACTATAATATGGGCTTAGTTTTTGAAAAATTAAATGATATTCAACACGCGATTTATGCGTATTTACGAGGAATCAGCCTTAATCCAAAATTAATACAAGCCTATAACAACTTAGGCAATATTTATTATAGTTTTGGTCACATCGATGATGCCGAAAACCTTTTTCGTAAAGCCATAGAAGCGAATTCCGATCACTTTGGAAGCTATTTAAACTTGGGCAACGTTTTGATGGAACGTAAAGAAATTGAACAAGCAATAGAAACCTACAAAAAAGCCCTGAAATTAAAACCCCGCGACCCCGATATTCTTTTTAACATAGGATTCGCCTTTGAAACGAAACAGGAACAAAGCCAAGCATCTCTTTACTACGCTTACGCTGCCTATTGCCGAGGAGAATATCAAGAAGCCATTACCCAGTTTAAAAAGTTTAAAGAAACTTCCGCAAAAACACCAGATGCAGATTCCTATGTTTTTATGGGGATGTCTTACTTCCACAGCAAAGAATTTGAATCAGCAGTAGAAATCTATAAAGAAGGATTAAATTTTTATCCCAAAGACGACCGATTACACTTTTGGCATTGTCTTAGCCTACAAAGAATGGGATACACCAAAGAATGTATTAAAGTTGCCGGGGAAGGCTTAGCACAACTACCTAAAGCTCTTTCTTTAGGAATTCTCAACAAACTCACGTTACCAATTTTATACGAAACTGCCCAAGAAATTGATCAATATCGGCAACAATTTACCGAAGGCTTAAACGAAATAATCCAGCAAACCCCCCTCAACACCCCAGAAGAAAAAACCACCGCTCTCAACGGCGTAGGAAACATCACAAATTTCTATCTACAATATCAATGCCGTAATGACTTAGAACTGCAAAAACAATATGGGGAATTTGTTCATAAAATCATGGCAACAAATTACCCCAACTGGGTCAAACCTTTACCTATGCCGCCGCTGAGTTCATCCGGCAAAATTCGCATCGGTTATGTTTCAGCACATTTTCAATTCCACACCGTTAGTAAGTACACAATTGGCTGGCTAAAAAATCATAATCCCAACGAATTTGAAATTTATTGCTATTATATAGGTCGCCAAAAAGACTTTATGACGCTACAATTTCAAATTCACAGTTATAAATATCATCACATAGCTGATAACTTTGAAGCAGTTTGTCAACAAATTATTAACGATAAATTGCACATTCTCGTGTTTCCTGACATTGGAATGTACCCAACACTCACCCAAATGGCCGGCCTGCGTTTAGCAGCCGTTCAATGTATGTCATGGGGACATCCTATTACATCTGGCTCTCCCACGATAGATTACTATCTCTCCAGCGAACTCATGGAGCCAGAAAATGGTCAACAACACTATTCGGAAAAGCTAATTCTCCTCCCCAACCTCGGATTTTCTTATACAAAACCAGAATTTTCTGTCTCAGAAAAGACCCGTGCTGATTTTAGCTTACGGGAGGATTCAATTGTTTATTTATGCTGCCAGTCACTGTTTAAATATTTGCCCCAGCATGACTGGATTATTGCTGAAATTGCTCGTCGTGTGCCTCAATCTCAATTTGCTTTTTTATCTAACAACAAATTCGTGGATGAAAAGTTTAAAAAACGTCTTCACCAGGCTTTTAAACAAGTCAATTTAGACAGCGAAGAGTATTGTATTATTCTCCCCCACCAAAACTGGGCTGATTATTTAAAACTCAACTTAATATCCGATATCTTTTTAGATACACTAGACTGGTCTGGTGGTAACACAACCCTAGAAGCGATTGCCTGTAATTTGCCAGTTGTCACCTGTCCAGGGGAATTCATGCGCGGACGACATTCTTACGCCATCTTGAAAATGCTGGGTGTTACAGACACCATCGCTCAAAATCATGCCGAATATGTCGAAATTGCTGTCAAATTAGGCCAGGATTTAGAATGGCGAAAAAATATCATTCAGCGCATGGCAGAACGTCATTCCTATCTCTACGATGATAAAGTTTGTGCCGAGGCACTAGAAAACTTTTACCGGCAAGTTGTCCACACAGGGTTAGTTAAATCTGAAGCAGCTTTGTCTTGAAAAAGATATAGCGTTTTTCTTACGAGTGGAGTATAGAAAAACCTTGTTCTACACTCCATCAAACTGCAAACCGCTATATTTTTACCCCTCTAAATAACGCTGCCACATTTCTTCATAAGCCCTTTCCATTTCACAGGTAAATTTCTTACCATTCCACAGCGGCGAAGTTTTTCGAGATTGCCACAATTTCCAACAAATCTCTTTTCGCAATTCCCGATCTTTCCCTAAACGAATTCCCCACTCCACATACTCTTCATCCGTCCAAGCAATTCCCTCCGTCACACCTACATTCATCATCATTGTGTAACTATTGCGGGCTGCAAATTGTTGACCCACCCTCGTCACCAAAGGAACTCCCACCCATAACGTCTCCAGCGTCGTTGTTGCACCATTATAGGGAAAAGTATCTAACACCACATCCGCCAAAGCCAAATTAGCTCGGTGAATTTCCTCAGAAGGAACAAGCGGTAAAAATCGTAATCTGTCTGCACTCACCCCTTCTTCTTCAGCAAGCTGAGTGAAAAAATTTCGGATTGATTCTGCTTCTGCCAAACCTTTAATTAAAAGATAACTATTGGGCACTGCTTTAATAATTTTTAGCTGTAATTTTGCCGTTTCTCGATGCCGCTTGTAACCGCTTTGGCCGGTGAAATAAACCACTGCATCTGTAGGAATTTCTAAATCTTCCCGCCTTAGCGTTGGCAACCCCACCTCAAAACCATCTACAGCAATATAACTATCAGGTAAACGCCAGATTTTTTCTGTGTAATATTCTTGAGCCGAATCAGGCAAAACATAACAGTCAGCAATATAATAATCAATTGTCGGCAACCCCGAAGCATCCCACCCCAACCAACTAACTTGAACTGGGGCCGGTTTAAAACTCATTACTTCACAAGTTGTATCCAACGTTAAACTATCTAAATCAATTAAAATATCGATTTCGTCTTCTACAATTTGCTGAGCAATTTCTAAACTGTTATTTCCTTCAATTTTGCGAACATGATCCATTTGTTTCTCATACCATTCTTGCACCGGCTCTTTCTTTGGTTTATAAGTAAGAAAATACCCATAAAGTTCAAAGCGTTTGCGATCATGTTCTTTAAAAAGCGAACGAGCCAACCATCCCACAGAATGACTATTAAAACAATGAGAAATATAGCCCAGTTTTAAAACTTTAGCCGAGGCTTTCAAACTTTTATTTTTTCTGGAAGCCGGTTGATATTCCTTAGCAACCTCACCCACATAATCCTCTAAATAAGACTGACAAAGCCGTGCCACTTGATTTTGCAAAACTCGATATTGCTGAGGCGCATCAAAAAAATAAGGAAAAAAGAAGCACGCAGAAAGTAAACGAGAAGCCGTCAAATTATTTAAAAAAGGTGGCGGATTTTCAATCAACGACAATAGCAAAGATTCTTGCTCTTGCAAAGCCAAACACGCCTCATCCCAATATCCACCGGCACTCATCAAAGCTCTGATTAGTTGGTGATTGCCATAAATTTTATCTATTAAATTTTCGCTTACATCATAACAACGTTTTGCCGCCTTAATTGCCTCAATATAATTTTGATTACCGATCAGATAACTACATAAATGCGCCCAAAATTCCCCATAATTTTCATCTATCTTTAGACATATATTGACTAGAGAAATTGCCAAATCTGGCCGGCTCATGGAATAATGAATTTTTCCCGCCATCAACATTAAAAGTAAAGAAAAATCGTTATTTTCTTTTAAATGCTCCACACAAGCACCGGCAAACTCTAGGGTTAAAGGATGCAAAGGCGCAAAATCAAAAATTTGCTGTAATGTTTGCATCAATAAATTTTTGTCAACCCCAACAGGCACCGCATCTTGCAACACAGAAATAACTCCCCAATTAGTCAAATCTTCAGCCGCCAAATTCTCCTGTTTAATTGCCAATTGCACCAAAAGTAATAAATTATTGATATGCGTCGGCATCACTTGGCGTAGGTGCTCTCGCAGCAACCACACCAGAGAATCTTCACCTAATGCCGAGAGTCGCACAGCTTCGCTATCCAAAACCTGCACAAGTTCTGCTGTCCAGCGCTCAATCTCCTCATCCTCTCCATCAATCATCCCACACAGCCATGTTGTGTTAGCTTCCTCCTCTTTGCCTGCTAACAAAAACAACAATCCCAAATACCAGTAAGAAGACTTTTGTTGCGGTGAATTTTTAATCGCTTGCTCGTAAAGCGAGATCGCCTGATCATACTCTTGTTTTAGCAAATACTCATAGGCAAGCTGCTCCAAATTTTCAGACTCAGCCGGCGATAAATTGACCTTCATAAGACAAAAAAATACAGAGTGATCTAATCAAAATAGGAGTGAGCAATTTACCTTACCCACTCCCAACAAAAATTTAGACTTAACTTGTCAAACAATACTATTGCCCCAGGGCAATAAATTTTTATTAACCCATCTTGGCATCACCAGTTGCACAGTTGGCCTCGTTACTAGTTACAGTAGCATTACCTGCGTTGTTGTTGGGGTTTTTGGCTTCGCACAGGATGGCCGAAGTCAAGGCTTCGTTCACACCACCGACGTTGTTGACGGTAGTGTAGACATAACCTTGATATCCTTTCAGGTTATTTGTGCCTATGATGTTTGCAATATTACGAACCTCACTTACGTTAGTTCCACCACCACTAATAGAGTAGGAATAGTTCTCACTGTTTTTTACAGAAATTCCCAAGTCACTGAGTTGAGAGGCAAAGGCTTGTTTTTCCAGATAAACCGCTTGTTGCGCCCGGTTCATCGCACCTGCATTATTTCTAGCTTCAACTTGCTTGGCTTTGTTAGTTTGGCTCAACAACGAAGGCAACGCAACAGCAGCCAAAATACCAATAATGATAACCACAACCAGCAGTTCAATCAGGGTGAAACCTTTATCTTGTCTCTTTTGATTAAGGTGTTGCAGGAATTTGGCTTTAAATTCGCTCTTCATATCTAAGGCTCCTTTAGGGGTGGGATGCTTGTTTCTTTACTCGTAGTTTTAACTTACCCCGTTTCCCTGAGTTTTATATCACACCCATAAAAATTTTTTTTGATTTTTTTTGGGCCCGGCTTTCAGAAAAAAACCAGCCTAATATAATACCCAGTTTTGGTTGTTTTGATATCACCGGCCCCTCTAAAATTTTTGGCTCAACTCTCACGAACGTTCCAAAAGCACATACATAAAGGTTTCCAGTTCCGTTAGCAAACCAGTCACTTGCTCCCACGCCTGCTCATAGCTCACCGGCTCAAGCGTCACCGAATCCACCGGCCTGATCTTTAAGCGTCGCTCCACCAACTGACTCACCGGCATTCCACCATCCCACAAAGGCAGCAGCGTCGCCGCCGTTGAACTTTCCACCATCAGCGGCGTCAGCGACACATTTGGAATATATCGGCTGAGTTCAAAAGCTCTACTAGCTTCTATAGACGTAATCAAATCTTGCTTAGCATCCTCATTTCTAAACTGTGGATGCAAGTGTACCGTTACATTTTCCCAATCTGCCGGCTGCCACTCACTCACCGGCACCCCTGGTTTTGCTTCCCCCGGATGTCCGCACCAAAAATCCAGAAGCCGGTGGATCGGATGGAGCAACTCAAACAAATGTAACTGCTCCTGCATCGAAAGTTCCGGTAAACTCATCGCCAGAAAAGCCGGTAAATTGTTCTGATCTTTAAAAAGATTCAACAAATCCCACTGTCGCCAATTCACCATACTAATAAACTCTAAACCAGCCGCCTTCAGGATCTCGAACATTTCAGAAATCGTAAATCCTTTATCTCCCTGTAACAAATAATTACACAGCAGCCATTCTTCGTTTTTTTCCAAAGGACTCGCTAACCAACTTCTCGCTTTCAGCACCACATCATTTTTCAGAGCATCAATAATCTCCCGCACCACTTCCATTTCCATTTCGCCTGGGTTTTCATCCATCAGCCCCATCATTTTAAACGTTTTTTGAGCCTGGAAAAAATAAAACCTTTGATAATAGCTATGGAAATTAGTCCTAATAATTCCCTCTGGCTTCAGTACGGCTTTCATTGCCTGCAAACCGGCCACCGGATCTTGCAATAAATAAAGCACTTCATCCATATTTATATAATCAAACTGCATCCCCAATTGTGGCAAATCTTCTATCGCTAGAACATAGCCTTCAAACTCATTAAAACCATGAAAATTTAAGCGTTCCTTAGATAATTTTATTGATTCTTCAGAAATATCAATCCCCACAATTTTCGCCCCCGGATTTGCCTCCGCCAGAGCTAAAGCTTTATAGCCACTACCACAACCGGCATCTAAAATCACCTTTCCTTCAGTTTCAATTAACTTGTGATTCCTTAAATAATACGCCGTAATTAAACTATGATTAAACAAAACATCATAACTTTTTTTAGGAGAAACATCTAACGGCTTTCTCGGATAAGGGCCCCTATCAAATTGGCGGCGAATTTTTTCCAACATTTCCGCATCATCAGTCATTTTTTCTCTCTCCTTATTTCTGAGTTAAATTTTTGAACTCTAACAAAAACCCAGTTTCTTAACGAAATTACCTGATTTGAGGTTAACAAATAACATAAGAAACCGGGTTTTTAACAACTCCCCTAAAAACTTAAAAATTAACGATTTTCACCGGCCCCAGAATTAAGATCCGCAGGCGGTGCCGGCACCCCAGACGGCTGAGTAACCCCAGGCAAAGGCTGCATCCCTGGAGGCAAAACCGTCCCAGGAGCCACCCCAGGAGGTAGGGGAGTCAAATTTGGTGTTGGAGGATTAATCGGTGCATTTGGCTGAGCATTAGAAGGCTGATTCTCCGAACCGGGAAGAGTTGCCAAGGCCACCCTTTCGCCACCAATTTCTCGCATTTTATCTAAAATTTGTACCACATCATTATATTTCGTTTCCTTCGCCGCATAAAGCACCATAAGCCCCGCCGGATTCTTATAACGGTAATCAAGTAACTCTTGACTAAGCTGCTCCAAATTAACGCGCTGAGATTGAACATAAACCTGACCAAAAGCATCCAATTGTACAAGCAACAACTCGCGCCGTACCTGCGGTTGAGCCGTACTTGCCTTTGGTAAATCCACCGAAATTGCCTGCTGACGAGTTAATTGCAAAGCCGCCAAAATAAAAAATGTCAAAATACAAAAAATGACATCAATCAGCGGCACAATTTCGATCCGAGCGTCTTCCGCAGGAGAATCAAAGTTAATTTTCATAGCAAAAAAAATGCGAACAATCCCAAAAATGTTGTTACCGAAATCGACAGCAAGCGCCGTTTAGTTATCTTCTTGGTGAGATTCAGACAACTTAGAATCTTCGTCCAATTTAGATGAATCCTTACCACTTGCTGCTGATAAATGCGCTTTATTGCTAGTAGCCAATGTTTCTGATACATCTATCGTAATTGATTCTTCTGCTGGTGGCGGATTTGAACCCAAATATGATTTGTTTTCCTCCTCCCTCAAAGAGGCGGGCGTTGAAGAATCTCTCACCGAAGGTGCGGTTACTTCTTTATTTTTAAATACCGGTGGCTCAATCTCCTCAAAATTATTTTCAGGGGGTAAAGAAGAGGATTTTAACATTTCTTCCCGCCGAGAAAAACGATCAGCCTCTTGTTGACGAGAACGAACAGGGGGAGTTGTTTCACCCAAAGTATTAAACTTGTTTGCTTGCGGCCAAAACTGCCGATAAAGTAACTCTAATTCACTTCCCGACTTGCGGAAAATTTGTACTTGCTTGAAAATAAAAGCTTGAAAAATTCGGTAAAAAGCCAAACTCGTAATCGCCACCACCAGGCCGGTTGCCGTAGTAATCAGCGCTTCCCCAATCCCCAGGGTAACACCGGCGGCTGATGACGTTCCCAAATCCCCAAGTCGGATAGAACGCAGCGAATTAATCAAACCCAAAACCGTACCAAGCAAACCCAGCAACGGAGACAGAGCGATCACGGCTTCCAAAACCTTATCACCGCGTCGCATATTGGCAATTTCATCATCAGCCGCCGCCTCCAAAGCCAAGCGAAACAATTCTGGATCAGGATTTTGCAACCGCAGAGGAGCATACAAAAACCGTCCAATTGGCTGCCGGTTAGCTTGTCGGGCGATTTCATTGGCAACTCCCCAATCATAACGAGCCGCCTCTAAAACTCGATTGACAATCGCTCTTTCTTTGATAGCTATATTCGCCCAAAACCACAGCCTTTCTACAATCGTGGCAACGGATAAAACCGAAAGAGCGAGTAGGGGCCACATGGCCGGCCCACCTTTGTCAAAGAGTTCTCTTACTAAATCTAAATTCACGGTATTTGTGATCCTCCGAATGTGATTGTCCGTTCCAAGTTTAGTTTTACAGGCTGGTGTCTCCAAATCCCAGGCATTTTAATTGTACGGATATAGCATCGCGTTAGAACTGTAAAAACAAATAAGTTTTCCCCCCACATCGGCGCAATTTTCTGGTAACACGCTTTCCTATGATTTTAGTTGATAACGGTCGTCTGGTAAATCATTTGCGGCTCATAGATTATAGGTTTCGCCTCAAATCAAACTTGTGGGTGCTATAACCTTGCTGATTCTTGTCTTGCGGGTATCGGCTTAAAAAAATTACTTATGTCTCACTTCTATAACAATCACTCTATAGGAGATTAACTCATCAATTGTTAAAAAAATTATCCCCGATAAAACCAAAAACATTGCCAAAATGAATAAATAAAGCGGTAAGTTAGTTACCCACTGACTCGCTATCAAAAAATTAATGCCAATACCAAAAGAACTTAGAACAAAAAAAGCCACAGCTATTGTACAGCAAATCAAGGAATTACGGACATACCAAGCACGACGCAACAAAACATCAATTTGATGATCAATACTCAAACAGCGAACATCATCACAGTGTGCGTGTTCGAGCGACTGATTAGTCTCCCGCATAATTTTGCGCTTTTCATCATTGAGTAAACGAATACGGTTAAATACAGATGTTTGCCGAGCATTTAAGCCTAATAATAACAAACCATTGGCAGAAATCATCACTGCTGGTGCAAGGATAGCTTGAATCGCTTGGGTTGCTGTAATAGCGCTGTTTTCCATTTCTTCTCCTTGGCAAGCTTTGCGCCAGAATTTATTGATATTTTTCAATCAAATTAGCAATGATATTTGCAAGCTGTGGATTAGCTTCTAAGGTTTCTGTCAGCACTAAATTAACCTGGGGAAAGTTTAAAGATAACTGCTCCACTGTCTGAGCAATTGCATCAGTAATTCCCCCCGGAAATAAAAAATAAGGAAGAATTACAATTTTTTGATAACCGGCCTCCACCAATTCTTGAAAGCGCTGTTCTAAACTAGGTTGTACCGACCAATAAGCCGCCACTGCACCTAATTTTTCTGCCATATTTTCTACAATTTGGTTAGCGCTGGAACGCCGGCTGCCATGAGATAACAAAATCCAACGCTCTGCGGTTTTATTTGCCTGCTGGTTTGCCAACAAATGTAATAACTCAGGCTGGGCCCCCAAGTGCGGCAAAACCTCGATTTTGACCGCGTTTCCCAGAGATTTTTGAGCTTGTTCGACTTGTTCAGGAATATCACCGGTGACATGAACTCCTGACAACAAAAATAAAGGGATTACTTGAATTTTAGATAAACCAGAAAAGCGAGTTTTCTCTGCAAATTGCTGAAGTTGCTCTGCGAGAGAAACCGGCCCAAATTCCAGAGTGCCGGTGTCTACCAATGGCAAGCTAGTTTGATTTGAATTTTCTGCCAGACGTTCTAAGACAAGAGCAGCTAACTTTTCCAGCGCCACTTGTGGACGCGGATCACGACTACCATGAGTTACCAAAAAATAACTAGAAGGGTATTTCAAGCAAAAATCTCTCTTTTGGGTGCGAGGTTGTCAATTGCAATTTATTAGCAAAAGTTTTGCTCGCATTATACCACCGGCCACCCAATATTTGCCGCCCCTAAAAACAACTTTCAATTTTTGCTGCCATTGCTGCGGCGTGTTTCCACCAATGATAACCCCCCGACCAATTCCTAGAGGGTAAATGACCCTTGGGTGCTTTGAGACTATAGGTAAAACTTTTATAATCCATTGTATTTGTCACCGGCCAGCCAATTTCACCGCAAAAACTCGAATATTCGCCGCCAACCTTGTTAAAAATAGCCGTTTGAACACTAAAACCAAATTTTCCTTCACTATATTTTACCCACAGTCGATCAATGGTTTGTAAGTCTTTGGGGGGGATTTTTTCGATATCCAAAACATCCAGATACCCGAAACGTTTACCAACTCCTAAACATAAAACTTTTTTAGTTTCTTCATCAGCTTGCTGCCAGTTGCGTGAAGCTAAAAAGTTTTGGAGTTGACTATAATCAACTCCTGCATCTGATTCTAAAATATCACTTTCTTTTGGTGATTTATTTGCCCAGCCAAACATTTGTTCCATTAGGGAAGGACGGCTGCTGCCTGAGCGATAAATTGGCTGTGATGAAACTTTATTTTTGGGGTTTATAACCGTTGGTGGAGGTGGAGAGGGGAGGGTTGGCGGGATGGGTTGGATGGGTGGCTGTTTTGAAGTTTTTATTGAGTTTTGTGGCGAGGAAGATTGCACCGAGCTTTTTAGTGCTGCTAAAGCTTCGGCTGCGGAAAGATAGCGTTCTTTGACAGCATTTTGCAATAATTTATCTATAACTTGGCCTACGCTAATTCGTAATTTTGTTTCCGGTATATTATTGCAGGTTGTCGGCAAATAATCTCGCCAAGAAAAACTATCTTTAGTAAAATCAAACAAATTGGAAGGCGAAACGCCGGTGAGCAGATAAATACAGGTTAAGCCTAAGCTATAAAGATCACTGGCCGGAATACTTTTTCCCCGCATTTGTTCCGGTGCCATAAATTCCGGTGTACCGATAATGGTGGCGGTTTTATCTAAATCGTTGGCTGCAAAAACTTTAGCGATGCCGAAATCAATTAAAACCAGTTTATTGTCGCTATACCGGCGCATGATGTTGGCCGGTTTAATATCGCGGTGGATGACTTGATTTTGGTGGATATATTGCAAAATATCCAGTAAATCTTGCAAGAGTTGATAAATTTCTGCTTCGCTAAACAAGCCTTTTTCTTGAATTTCTTCAGCAAGGTTTTTTCCGTCGATATATTCTTGAACTAAATAAAACCACTGATCTTGCTGAAAGTAGGCGAAAAGCGAGGGAATTTGTGGATGTTGACCCAAAATATCGAGTCGGATGGCTTCTTTTTGGAATAATTCGAGAGCTTTTTTTAAAATGTCGGGATCAGCAGATTGTAAATAAAGCTGTTTGATCACGCAATTAGGTTTTGAGGGGATATCTTCATCAATGGCTAAAAATGTCCGGCCAAAACCGCCTTGGCCAATGATTGAAACCGGCCTGTAGCGGTTTTTTAGCCAGAGTTTAAACCCACAATTTTGACAAATTTTGTTTTGCTCAGGATTGTGTGGGTTTTGGCAGGTTGGGACAACACAATAAGCCATAGCATTTTAGATGAAAGTTTTTCAATTTGAAAGAGGATATTTAACAGTTCGCTGATTGAAGGAGCTAAAAACAGTTAAGTTAAAAGCATTTGCTTGGGAAAGGGGGAAATTAAGTTGATTTTGGGTTGAGGCTGGTTGGGGTGATTTTTTCTGATATTTATAAGTATAAAAGCTTTGGAGAACAGCAAAAGTTTCAAATTGGTAAGAAGGAGTGGCCGGTAAAAAAGACTTGACACGCTCAGGGACAATAGCATTCACAGAAATATCCGTTTTGTAGATACTAAAAAAGATAAAATCTTGACGGCTAGTGCTTGCGGCAAGAACTTGTTGGATCTCAGACTGCTGAGAATCCACTAAGGAGGCACACTGGTCTTGTAGGATAACAGTTTTTTGACATACATTGTCTTTTACATAAGCCGTCAGCTTTTCTGTACCATATTCTTCATAGGCAGAGGCGCTGGGGTTGGTGGCGGCCATAAGGACACCTAACCCCAAAAAGACAACTCCCGCAACACCGGCGGCCATTTTTAAAGCTTTCATTGGATTTGTGCTAAACCTGCTAGTGTTCACTACGGATTTTAGCTGCTGAGTTCCGCACTGCTCCTAAATTAGCGGAGTTTCGGAAAAAATTTCAAGGCAGGGGTAGATCATTTTTGGAAAAAGGTGTTATAGTAGTTAATGCAATGGCGAGCGTAGCCAAGTGGTTAAGGCAGAGGATTGTGGTTCCTCCACTCGTGGGTTCAAGTCCCATCGTTCGCCCTTTTTTCGCGGATAAGAGATTTTTGGTCTTGTGACCAACTTCTGCAAAGGTTAGCGAAATCCTAGCGTTTGAAGGTGTTGGGCTGATTGGTGTAGCTGTTGGGTGCTGATCTTGGTTTGGCTAATCCCGCTTGCCGTTTCTCGCGCACCGTTATTAATCGAATCCATCGCCATCACCACCTGTGAGATCGCTACCGCTTGCTGTTTAGCAGTGAGGGAAATTTTTTGATTATTGACAACAACTTCCTGCATCGCATTGGCAACTTGTTTAAAAGCATAAGCGCTTTTTTGAGCAATTTTAACGCCATTTTTTACACTTTGGATACCCTCATCCGTGACCGAAACAGTCGATTGCACCGCTGACTGAATTTGTTTAACAAGAGCTTTGATTTTTTCTGAACAGGCGTTACTTTGATCTGCCAACTTGCGAATTTCAGTGGCTACGACGCCAAAACCTTTACCATTTTCACCGGCTCGCACAGCTTCAACTGCTGCATTTAGGGCCAGCATATTTGTTTTGCTGGCTAATTCTCCCACCAAACCGGAAATATTGCCAATTTGATCGGCCTGAGCACTTAAGCGTTGCATTGAAGATGCAATGGCTATGACTTTTTGTTGTAGCGCCTCTATTTCTTTTAAAGTTAATCGAACTGCTTTTGCACCGCCACCTGTGAGTGTTAGTGCTTGCTGGGCTAATTGTGTGGCACTTTCGGCTTGAGACAGAGCAATTTCAGAAGATGCGCTCAATTCATCCATTGTTGTTGTGGTTTGATTAACTGCAATTGCTTGAGCGCCAGCTATCTGCTCTTGCTGTGCTACCGTTGCTGCAATTTGGTTTGAAGAAGTGCTGATTACACTAATAATTTCAGTAATTCCCTTATCAAGTGGTTTAGCAATTGCTCCACTCAAAATCCTGCCTAAAATAATTGCTATTCCTGGCCCTAATATCATCGCTAAAACTGCTAAAAATTGAGTTTGCATTATATCCTGCTCGGCGCTACGAGTTGCTTGGCTGGCTTGCTGTTTGTTTACAGCTACAACTTGTAAAATTGATTGTTCAGCCGCTTTATAAAGAGGAATGTTACTTTTTGCCTGACTGGTAAGCTGTTGATAAATTTGCGCGGCTGCTTTGGAATTTGCGACTTCGGGCGAATTGTTTTTACCGTTGCCGTTTTGTCCTCCCTGGAGTTGCAAAAAAGTTAAAATACCCAATTGCTGGAATTCCTCGTTGATCTGCAAAAGTTGATTGTGGGCTGTTTCCCATCTGTTCCAGTTTTCGAGCATTTGTTGATAAGCTTTGTCTTCTTCGAGTGAGCGGGGTATAGTTTCATAGTCTTTGAAAGCCTGATTAATTTGTTTCCAGGCTGTTTCGATTCTTTGAAGTTCTGTACGCCTTTCTGGTAAAGTCAAAGTCAAGTTTAAAAGTGCTCTCTCGGAAGATTCTATTTGAGTCTGGCCTTCGTTTAATTTCCACAACGCATCAATGCTTGGCAGATTATTTTTTGCAATAATATTGATGTGCTGGCTTAAACCCGATGTGCCTGTCCATCCGATGATAGAAATGATAAATACAAGCAAACCCATCAGAAAAAAGGCGCTCATTAGTCTGGCTTGGAGGTTCATTTTTTGTAACATATTTTTTTAGCCGGTTAATAGTTCCCTATTAATTGTTGTAGCACCAAGCCGAGAGCGAAAAAACCTAGCTCAGCGGGTATCTCCAGGCCAAAAACTGCTCAGCACCGGCGCGACTATCGCCAATTTCTCCATCCAACCTTGCGGCTAATAATTCATCTAAAATTTGCTTAAATTGTCTGCCTTGTTTATACCCCAATTGTTTTAAATCATTTCCGTTTAAAGGTGGTTTAATCTGACGACCTACGGTTAAATATTGCCAAATAACCCGGCGCACTCTCCGCTTACTTCCTGCTGCAATTAAAATTAAACTCGACAAATCATACCGCCGCAACACCCCCACTATTTCACTCACCCGCTGACATTGTGGTAAATTTTCCTTGACTTCTTGCTGATTTTTTGCTAATTCATTTAACCTGGCAATACTCGGCACCGGCAATTGTAATGTTTCCGCTACCATTAAGCGATATTGCGGTTCCAAATACGCAATTAAAACCTCTAACATTATCTGCCAATGCTCTAAACTTTTCTCTGCATCAAATTTCTGTAAACATCGGTCAACTAGCCTTACTTGTTTCCATAATTTATCATCTAATTCTAGGGTTGAATGAATACATTTTAAGGCTTGTAATTCTCCCAACAATTGCAAAGCCGATTTCCAGTAAGGCGCTTGTAAAATATATTTCAATTCGGCTTTTAAGCGGGTTTCTAAAGCCGGGGCGCGGGTGCCGGTGGGGTGCCGGTGATAAACTCCGCTTTCAATTGCATGACGAATATAACCTTTTGTTTGCGGTTCAATTTCAAAACCCAACCTGACAGCAAACCTGACAGCACGATAAATTCTTGTTGGATCTTCAATAAAACTATTGGCGTGTAAAACTCGAATTTCTCGCGCTTGTAAATCTAATAATCCGCCAAAAAAATCTAACAATTCCCCTGCACGATTTCCAGTTATTTTAACCGCTAAAGCATTAATGGTAAAATCTCTTCGATATAAATCTTGCCGAATTGAAGAGGCTTCAACTTCAGGATTAGCTGCTGGATAAGGATAAAATTCTGTTCTGGCTGTCGCTATATCTACCCATAATGACCCTAATTCAGCATCTTTATGCCACAATAAGGCTGCTGTTTGAAATTTGCCATGAATATCTAATCGTGCTTGCGGAAAACGCTCTTGCAAAGCTTTAGCTAATTGTACACCGGCCCCTGATTGTCTTTTATCCAAATTTCCGCTCAAAGCTTCCGGTTTATAATACCCATCTACCACTAAATCTATATCAGAAAGCTCTAAAATATCATCAGGTTTGGCTAATAATAAATCCCGCACAGCACCGCCAACCAAATAAAGCTGCCAGCCTCGATTTTCTGCTAGTTCCCCAGCCGTTTTTAGAAAGTGCCATAATTGCGGTGTCATTCGATTACGGAGTTGCTCTTGCAATGATTGGGGAACGGCACAATAATCAGGTGTTTTAACTCTATCTCGATTACCGATAGTTTCGTTTTGATGTAATTCTCGCAAAACATCCGTGCGGGTAACAATTCCTACTAATTGACTGTTTTCTAAGACCGGCAATCGTCCAATATCATACGTTACCATCAGCGCTTCTATTTCCGGTAAAGCTGTATCTGGGGTGATTGTTTTAAGGTTAGTTGTCATATAGCCTTTCACCGGCGCATGAGTGAAGCCATGATGCAAAGCAATATCTAAATCTCGGCGCGAAATTACCCCCACAAGACTGCCGGTTGCATCAACTACAGATAACCCTGAATGTCCATAACGTAATAAAATTCTTTGGGCTTCAAAAATTGTCGTTTCTGGGAGAATTGTTCGCACCGGCGATGACATTAATTCTCTGGCTGTTGGCGGATGCGGAATTTGCTTTTTAAATTTTTCTACTAATTCTTTTAAAGTGGATTTGGCATCTACATCTCGCATCACAAGGGAGGCTGCTCTGGCATGACCACCACCACCATAAGGCTTAAATAAATCGTTTAAATTAGTATTGGGAATTTGCGACCGGCCTATGACACTTAACCGATGTTCTCCAGACCCACGCAAAGCATATTTGTGAGCAAAAAGCAAGGCATCAATTTCGGTAATTTCTGTTAATTGAGACGCTAAACTTGATAACCCCGGAATGTAAGAATCTGTTTCTAAAAGCACAGAAGAAACGTCATATCCCCGGACATTTTCAGTCTGGATTTTTTCGAGAGCAGAAGAAAGTAAATCTTGAAGTTGAGGAGATAAACCAGGTTCGACATATTCAGCAATCACCGGCAAACTGGCTCCTTTTTCCATTAACCAAGCCAAAGCTTTAGCATCGCGACTTGTAGAATGGTCAAAAGTAAGAGAGCCGGTGTCAACATGAATGCCGAGAGCCATAACCGTTGCTTCGGCGGGGGTAAGAGTAGACGTATCAGACTGTTGGAGCAATTCTACAATTAAAGTCGTGGTGGAACCGACCGGCTCAATTTGTGTAAAAGTTGCAGGGATATCAGTTTCGAGATGCAAATGGTGATCATAAACAGAAATTTCCGTGACTTCGGGCAAATCTAACCACTCAGCGGCTTTGCCTAAACGTTCGCGTTGTTGCGAGTCTACAACAAAAATAGAGCGAATTTTTTGAGGATTAACAGACCGGCGTTCAATTAAAGGATATTCATCACGGTGGAGGGCCAAAAAATCGCGGACTGTCGGATGAGCACCGCCGGTGAGGACAACTCTAGCACCCGGACGCAAGCGCGTCAGACCAACAGCAGCGCCGAGAGTATCAAAATCTGCGGTTGTGTGACACAAAATTAAATCCATTTTCGCTGTTTGAGAGAGGGGTTATTGTAGCAGGCAGGATGCCTGCACCACAGAAGAGTTTTTTGTGGGGTTAAGGGATTTGATCCTACATCTGCGTCCATCTGCACTGCGAGGGTTAAATAACTCTAAGACCATAATCAAGCAAAGAAATTGCCCGACACCAGATACCCTGTAAATCTGATGGACATCTTGAGGAACCCAGCTTAAGGGTAGAGTTGCCCAATCCCCACTAACCCCACTATGAGAGAAGGTCATTTTTTGGTAGCGTTAGACTCAGGCTTTATTAAACTAGCCTATGTTTGGGGTAACTGGCGTTATCCAGTCGATTGCTTTGTTGGGAAAAAAGGAAAATGTCAATCATATTTCAAATCGCACTTACCGCACTTGTCTTGCTTTCTCTAGTAATGGTCATCGGCGTTCCGGTAGCCTATGCTTCTCCCCAAAACTGGGATCAGTCTAAACGGCTGATTTTCTTGGGGTCGGGCCTTTGGTTCGCTCTTGTCATTGCCGTTGGTGTATTGAACTATTTTGTAGTCTGAGGCCGGTTGAAAGTCCTTTGTCATCGGTCTTTTGGCAACTGACAAAGGACTATTGACAAAGGACTATTGACTATTGACAAAGGACAAAAAACAAAAATGGCTGTTTTTGAGGGAAATTTTACGCAAACTGCCTCGCTGCGGTTTGCGATTGTTATTGGCCGGTTTAATGATTTGATTACCGGCAAGCTGCTGGAAGGTTGTCAAGATTGCTTGAAGCGTCACGGGGTGGATGTTGACCCCCAAGGGACTCAAGTTGATTATGCTTGGGTGCCGGGGTGTTTTGAGGTGCCGGCGGTGGCTCGTCAATTGGCGATTACCGGCCGGTATGATGCGATTATTTGTTTGGGAGCGGTGATTAAAGGCCAAACTCCTCATTTTGATTATGTGGCAGCAGAGGTGTCTAAGGGCATCGCGGCGGCGGGTTTTCAAACGGGGGTGCCGGTGATTTTTGGTGTGGTGACAACGGATACGATGCAGCAAGCTTTGGAGCGAGCGGGGATTAAGAGTAATTTGGGTTGGAATTATGCCATGAGTGCTCTGGAAATGGCTAGTTTGATGCAGCAAATAAAATCTATTGCTGGGTCAGATGTTTATGGTAATAATCCTCCTCCGAATACAGTTTTACCGGCTCCGCTGAAAAATGCGATGGCTGTGATGGAACCGTCCCAAGACTCGTAAATTTTGATTTCGGGCGGTCTGACGCTTTAGGGGGAAGGCTTAAGGGCTCAGCACCTTGGGGTTTTGGCCGCCAAAAAATTTTTTTGGAAATTTCAAAAAAAGGTGTTGACAAACTCTGGAAAATCTGACAATATAAATATTGTTGAGAGACACGCGGGTGTAGCTCAGTGGTAGAGCGTCACCTTGCCAAGGTGAATGTCGCGCGTTCGAATCGCGTCACCCGCTTTGAAGAGAAACCAAGAAAGCATACAATAATCACCAAAGAGCAGGCTAAATCCCTGCTTTTTAATTTATAACCTTAAACAAGAGAGCCGGTTTTTTAATCACTACCCTAGACAGATTTCACCCTTTTTAAGCAGGGTGCTAAGATGGGGACTTAGGGCTGGAGACTGCGTATGATGACGGGTGAGGAGACAATTATTTTCTCTTTGCTTACTGCGGGCTTGGGCTTCCTAAATTTAGATAAAACTTTTTTTTTAGATATTTTTGGCAAGAAAACTGCTTGTGCATTCTCATAAAGGTCATAAGATTGATTTAAGTTCGGACTACCCTTGCCCTTGTCGGCGCCGGGGCCGGTTGATGCCGATTACGTTGACGGAAGCTTTTGGCTGTAATCGCTGTCAGCACATTTTTGTTGTGGATGATAGCGGTTATGTGATTGAGCAGTTGTCGGCGACGTATCCTTATAAACAGGCTTGGCGCTGGACTGGTCAGCAATGGAATAAGGCTTCGGCTGGTTTGAGGGATAGTTATTTTCCTCTGGCGGTGGGGATTATTCTGGTGTTGCTGATTATTTGGCTGCCTCTGGCGGTGAAGTCTGGCGGTTCTAATATTATTCCTTGGGCAATTGTGGCGCTGCTGTTGGCGGTGCTGCCGGCGCTCATGGTTTGGCTGGCATACAGGCGTTAGCTCAATGACCACTGATAATTTAAATTCTCCTCTGCTTCCTATGGATGCGGCTCTTCAAGCGCATCTGGCGTCTTTGGAATTGGCTCAGAAAAAAGGCCCGGATCGAGATCGGGGTTTGAGGGCGATGGCTGAGGCTCTCAAACAAAATGCGAATTATATTTTGGAGGCTAATACTCTGGATCTGGAGGCGTCGCGGGAAATGGCGGTGCCGGATTTGGTTTTGGAGTGGTTGAAGTTGACGCCGGAGAGAATTCAGGCGGCGGTGCAAATTTTAAATCGGCTTTCGGAGTTGGGTGATCCGATTCGGCGGGCGATGAATGCGAGTTATCATTTGGAGCATTCGCAAATTTATTCGCAGTTGATGCCGTTGGGGGTTATTGCTTTGGTTTATGAGGGGTTTCCTCAGTTGGGGGCTATTGCGGCGGGTTTGTGTATTAAGTCGGGTAATTGTTTGATTTTGCGGGGTGGGAGTGAGTCTTTTCACTCTAATGCGGCGATTGTTGAGTGTTTGCAGGCCGGTGTGGCGAAGGCGGGTTTGCCGGTGGGGTGTGTGCAGTTGTTGCCGGCGGATCAGGGGGGGTCGATTCGTGATTTGGTGACTTTGGAGCAGTTTGTTAATTTGGTGATTCCTTATGGCCGGCCTAGTTTGGTTCAGCAGGTGATGCGTCAGGCGACGGCGCCGGTTTTGAAGTCGGCGATGGGGAATTGTTATTTATATTGGTCGCCTACGGGGAGTTTAGATTTGGCGAGGTTTGTGATTTTGGATAGTCATCAAAGTGAGCCTGATCCGGTGAATGCTATTGAGAAGGTTTTGATTCACAGAACGCAGAAGCCTTCGTCTTTGGCGATGCTTTGGAATAGTTTAAAGGAGAAGGGGTTTATGGTGAAGGGGGATGCGGAGTTGGTGAGGGATTTTCCTGAGTTAATTTTGGCGGGGGATGGGGAGTGGAGTCAGGCTTATTTGACTAAGACGGTGGCTTTTAAGGTGGTGGATAGTTTGGAGGAGGGGATTGGTTGGATTAATGATTATAGTAGTGGTCATGCTGATTGTATTGTGACGGAATCTTATCAGGAAAGCCGGCAGTTTGCTTTGGGAATTAATAGTGCTTCGACTTATGTTAATGCGTCGCCTCGGTTTTACCGGCAACCTAAGCAGGCGGATACGATTTTTTTGGGGATGTCTAATCAAAAGGGGCACCGTCGAGGGGTGATTGGTTTGGAAAGTTTGACGACGGTTAAGCATATTGTGCAGGGTAATGGGGTGTTTTAGGTGGCGGTTTTGGGGTTAATGGTTTAATAGCCACCGGCGAAATAGTTCGACAATAATTTGCCAGTTTTGATCTGTTTGTTTGACGACATCATGGCGTTTTAGGGTTTCGAGGGCGTTGTTTATTGTGGTTTCATTGAGGCAGGTGGTTTTTATTAATGCTTCTATGGTTAATCCCTGTGGGTGGGGTGCGAGGGTTTTTAAAATTGTTTGTTGGTGGGGGTTTCCTTGGGCTGCTTGTCCCCATACGCCGGTGAAGTAATAGCGTCCTCGGTTGAAGAATTCCTCATCATTAATGACGGTTTCTAGGTCTTTTGGGGTGAAGATGGGATCGCGCTGTTGGCCGGTTTCAAATACTTGGTGGTTGTAAAGGCGAACCAGTTGAAATCCTATTAGTTGAACTAGATAGGGTTGGCCGCTGGTTAAGTTATAAATTTCTTCGAGGGTTTCGCGTTTATAATCGAGGGGGAAATCTTCGTCGGGGTTGGCGAGTAGATAACCAGTTGTGGCAGGTTCCATGAAACCTACTTTGATGGGGATGACGCTGGCAAAAAAGGGTTGAAAGTAATTAGCGGTCATTTCTTCTAGGGTGTGCAAACCTGCAAAGGCAAAGCCAATTTTCGGACTCTGTTGCACCATTCCCCGCAGCACTTCCATAAAATCGGGGGGAATTTTTCCTGCTTCTATCAGGTCTTCTATTTTCTCGAATTCGTCTAAGGCAATTATTAGTCCGCCTCTGAGGTTGGATTCAATTTGTTTTAAGTACCTTTCAAAGCTGCGGTAGGGCATTTTTAGTAATGCTTCATCATCTGGGGGGGATTGTTTTAGGGTGTCGGAAATGGCATCGGTGATGGTTATTAGCACTTCGCCAACTCCTTGAGAAATATTTCCTAATGTCAGGAGGTTAATGTAGGCAAGGGTGATGTCAGACGGCAGAATTTTGGCTACATTTCTGAGAATGGAAGTTTTACCCATGCGCCTATGACCGAATAAAACAACTGATTGTAGTTGATTGCTCGCTCCCCACAATTCCTGTAGTTGTGTGAGGATGTCTTCCCGTCCCACAAAAAGGGAACCCTCAACAGGATCACCCGCAATATAGGGATTACGGACTTTTTGTTTAATGGAAATTTCCCCAACTTCATCGGCCACTGGCAGCAAAATTAGTGCCCAACTTTTTGCAATGTTTATGATTATATCTCGCTCGGTTCGGGGTAAGGTATGGCTGTGATTGAGGATGTTTATCAGTTCTCCTAATGCGCGATTGAGGGCGAAAGAACGAAGAGAGCGAGATAGACTTTTTTTAATTACTTGGATATCCTCTACTACTTGTTGCAGACTGGCAAGGACTTTCCAAGTTGCAGAATGAAATAGGGGTTCTGGGGGAAAAGTGGGGATTTGAATATTAGCAATAGCGTTTAATTCTTTGGCCTTATTACAAACGGTGAGAATTTCAGCTAAGGTGAACATTTCCTCGCCATAGGGGAGAGAACGCACGACGGCAAAGGCTGTTGCTGCTTTCACTGGTTCTTTTTCATATAAATAATAAAAACCAGCCGCCGCCGCCCTGGCTGGGGTGTCTAACCGCATATCTGTTTGCAAATATCTTTTAATTTTTTGCTTGGCAAAAGCGGGAAGTAGGAAGAAGCTATCGAGCGCCCTTGACTTCAGGGTTTCACTGAGAGAAGCTGAGGCAAAACGCAGCAAATTAGGATCGCAATTATAGGCAGTTTCAGCGAGTTGGTTAACACGAAAGATAAGATGTTCGCCTGGTATTTCTGCAAGGACAAAGTTAAGTGCCTGGAGCACCGGGATAAATTGAAGGGTGTAAGTTAGCAGTTGCTCAAGATTATCTAGTCCTTTTTGCCAATCTTTTCGCAGCCAATTTTTTAGATGAAAAGATAAATTGACAAGGGGAAGGGGGGTGACACGGGAAAATTGCCAATATTCATGTTGGGGTTTGAATAGCAACAAACCTAAAAGCCAACTTTCAGGACGAAGTATTTCCACGCCAAACGCCACGCCAAACCCCACGCCACTCGCCACGCCAAACGCCATCCCTAACACCACGCCACTCGCCATCCCTAACGCCACGCCACTCGCCACGCGTAAAGCCACGCCACTCGCCACGCCTAACGCCACGCCACCTGCCACGCCACTTGCCACGCCACTCGCCACGCGTAAAGCCACGCCGCCCGCCACGACACTTGCCATCCCTAACGCCACGCTACTCGCCACGCCTAACGCCACGCCACCTGCCACGCCACCCGCCACGCCACTCTCCACGCCAAACGCCACGCCACTTGCCACGCCTACCGCCGCGCCTAACGCCACGCGAAACCAATCAACCGAAATGCCTGTTCCCGCTAAAATTGCTCCGATAATAACAGGTACAATAACTGTTAATAATAATCCTTGGACAAATAACTCACGCTCAAGAGAATTTTGCCTCAGCGATTGCCAAAAGTTTCCCCAAGTCCTGTTTTCTTCAGCAACCAAGTTATTGCCAAAGGTTTTTATATACCACCGCAAAGCTTGGGGGAAGAAAAACACCCAGTACAATAACCGCAGATAATCTAGGGGATTCCACAAGGAAAGGGGGCGGTTTAATTTAGGAGCTAAGTCTAAACGGGGAACAGGGGTTTCTAGTTTGCCCATCATAGATTCTAATGGTGTGCGCGGGAATATTTTTGATAGCATTGATAGCAAAGCTGCATCAATTTACGGGGATGGCCGGCGCTCTCTTCTATTAATTGACCGATTTCTGGCTCGGTAAAACGCACTGGTGTTGTCTGTAGACGGGTTTCAATAAACTTGCAAGCGGTATTTTCATTCCAAGGTTTTATATATTCCGGGAGACAAATACCGGCTAGGGGAGAGGTTTTGCCACCCTCTTGACTGTCATAAAACAAATTTTCTAAAGGTTCCGAAGCTGCTAAAATCAAGCGTAGAGGTGCATTAGAACCTTCAGCTAAACCCCGCAGATGATCGCGCAATTCACGGGTAAACCCATCTCTTGTGATCTTACCTAAATTGTCTAAAGCTAATAGAATCCTCTGCTTTTGCAAAGCGCGATTTAATTGGTATCCTCTGACTTGGCTAATCCCTATTTCTCCACATAAAGCGGTATAAAAGTCTTCTTCGTTTTTAATTTTGATGATGTCTAAATAAATTGCTGTGCGGGGGGAGGTGAGGCGATCTTTTGCCTGCTGACAAATGATGAAGAGGAGAGAAGATTTGCCAATTCCTTCTTCTCCTATGAGAGCAACGCTACTGTTACTGTTGAAGATTTCAAATATTCGATTAAGTTCTTCGTCGCGGTTAAAAAAAAGTTGCGGATCGTCTACGATGCCGTTGGGAGGAATAAAGGGGTTAAAATTACTAACCTTAAATTCCCCATTATTGCCGTAATTTAATTGAGAAGTGTGAGAAGGAGTTTCTCGGCTTGATAAATTGCTGATTCGGCTACCTAGTTCGGGAGAATTAGAAATTTTTTGTGACTGCTGCCATAAAGACTCGATTGCTGGCTTTAAGTTTCTTTTGTTAACTTTTATCCCTAATGCTTCGTGAATTTTATTAAATAATTTGGGGCCTGTTTCTCTCAAATATTGCTCATATCGGTGTGTGAGATCGCTAATTTCTTGATAAGTCTGATTGTTCCAAATTCCCAAAACTATATCTTTTTCGCACTCATTCAAGCTAGTTTGAGTTTTTTGCATCAATAGCTCGTTAACAAAATTAAAGGCATCTTCAGCTTCCATTATTTACTTTACCTCTTCAATGTTATGGGCCTCAATCAAGCGTAAGACACTACTTTTACCTACAAACCTACATTAACCTACTTTTACCTACAAACGAATTTCCTTAAAATACCTACTTTTCCCGTACTGACAATTATAGAGAGCCAAGTCATCATAATTTTGTAGTCCACAAATTGATTTAAAAGAATTATGACCCAAACATCTACTAACGGAAACTTTTGGTCAAATCAACCCCTACACCGGCACGATGCTAAATCTATGCGCGAAAATGGCATTGGATACCTCGTTGATTGTCGAGGGAATCGCCTACCCAGTTTCACGTCAATTATTGAAGCCACAGAAACCGCAGACGAAAAAGCGAAGAAAAAAGCGCAACTGGCAAGCTGGCGCGGTGATGTAGGATCGGTGGAAGCTACCCGAATTATTTGCACAGCCAAACAACGAGGAAAAATCGGACACCGGCATTTAGAAAGCTATTTTAATGGACAGACAGTTCCTTGTCCTGAATTGATCAAATCCCATTGGGAACATCTTGTGCCGGTGTTGGAAGATATCCACGACATCAGATTAGTTGAAGGCTATGTATTCCACTACTATCAAGGTTTTGCCGGCAGACTTGACTGTGTTGCCAGTTATCAAGGAACTCCTTGCATAATTGAGTTCAAATTTCCCGATAGGCTCAAATCAATTTACGAGGAAACGCCTTTACAATTATCTGCTTATTGTGGCGCAGTAAACAGGCAATACGGTTTAAGAATTCAACATACTTTGCTGATTCAGGCAACTCCTAATCAAGCAGTAGTGAGATTATTTACTCCTGATGAAGTGATAAAATATTGGGGCCGGTGGCAACAACGAGTAGCACAATTTTGGAATTACCAAAAAGCTGCTTAGATAATTTTATGCTGTAAAGTGGGGACACCGCACTGCTGTGTCTCTACATTTCTAAAAAATATCTTTGCGTTTTTGCACCCACCAAGTCACAGCTAAATAAAGGGCAGTATGCAAACACAAAATCCCCCAATTTAAACTTAAATTTCCCCAAGTTGGCTCATAAACCGCTGTGGCTTCAAAAGGCAGCGGAATTATGCTACCATCGGGTAATTTAGTAGGCTCCGGCACCATTGCATTCACATTCACTAAAGCACCATAGGCACCCACAGACCACCGGCTCAACATTAACCAAGAAATATAACTCGCCGCGCCTTCCATTTTAAACAAAACGCCGGAAAAAATAATCTGGGGAAGTAATAACAAAGGTAGCGCACTATTTGCCTGAGAACCATTTTTTACCAAGGCGGAAACCATCAATCCTAAACTCATACAAGTAAATAGGGTTAAAAAAGCGGTTATTGTTATACCCACCGGCCATGAAATTAACTCAGATGTTGGAGATTTAAACCCGATTAAAATAACCATAGACATCAGTAAAGCTTGCAAAATTGCCAAAGCTGCCAAAATCACAACTTTAGAACCTAAATAAGCAAATAACCCCAAATTAACTAAGCGTTCCCGCACATAAATTGCGGCTTCTTTAACGATTTCTTGTAAAGAAGTTGATAACCCTACCCAAATTGCTGCACAGGTAAAAACAAATAACACTCGCAAGGCTAAAGGTGCAAGGGTAGGATCGGGTTCTTCTCCTAAAATTAGGGGATTTTTATCTTTAATTGCTAGGGTGATTAAACTAATGCCAATGGGGGCGGTAAATAAAGCTAAACCGATATTGACTTTATCTCTGCCAATTAACTGAAAATACCGCTGCGAAAGTAATGCTAATTGTTGGAAAAATAAGGGTTGTACTTGTTTGGGAATGGAGGCTGTGCGGGGGGAGTTTGTACCAGGCCGGCTGATATGATTTTCTATATATTTTTGGTATAACGGCGATTGCTGAAATTTGGCTGCATAAGATAAGGGCGCTTTCTCACTTTCTTCGAGCTTATTATAAATATCGGCAAAATCGTCATTTTTGATTTCAAAAAAATCAAAGGCTTCTTGCGGCGGGCCAAAGTAACATAAGTGTCCACCACGTCCTAAAAATACAACTCTGTCACAGAGTTTAATATTGGCTGTTGCGTGGGTAACTAAGACAATTGTTCGGCCTTGGTTTGCTAGTTTTCTTAATAGCAACATCATCTTTTTATCTAAGCCTGGATCGAGTCCTGATGTCGGTTCATCTAAAAAGAAAAGTTTGGGATCTGCGAGTAATTCTACCCCAATACTAACTCGTTTTCTTTGACCGCCGCTGAGTTCTTTTACTAAGGCTTTTTGGCGGTGGATCATTTCAATGTCTTCTAGGGTTTTTTGCACAATTGACCGCACGTCTGTATCGGGGGGTAATCGCAATTTTGCCGCATAACTTAAGACTTCGGTTACTGTTAAGTCTTGGTGGATGATATCGTCTTGGGGGACATAGCCTATTTGGGTACGGTAAATGTTAAAGTTTTTTCGTAAATCATCGCCATTGAGATAGACTTT
The DNA here is from genome assembly GCF_025370775.1 of Ancylothrix sp. D3o. NCBI lineage: Bacteria > Bacillati > Cyanobacteriota > Cyanophyceae > Oscillatoriales > Microcoleaceae > Ancylothrix > Ancylothrix sp. D3o. The sequence continues at coordinate 855,353 of NZ_JAMXEX010000001.1, forward strand.
TCCGCCGCCGGTTTTTTCAATTCCTAAGAGGGTTCGCATGAGGGTTGATTTGCCTGCACCGCTTCCCCCCACAAGGGCTACAAATTGACCTGGTTCTATGGCTAATGTGATGCTTTCTAAGCGTTTTTGAATGATTAAACTTTCGGCATCTAAACGTATTTGATTTCCTTGATCTAAGAGTTCTAATAAGTCGCCGCGCAAGACTAAGGTAAAGGGGCCGATACGAATGGAACAGTTATCAGTTAAGATAATAGAGCCGGTGACTTTTTTATCGTTAACAAATATGCCGTTTGCGCTGGTATCTTGCAATAAATATTTGCCTTGATTGGTGGGTTGAATTGTGGCGTGCCGGCGAGATACAATGGGGGAGTCTAATTGCAAGGAAGCATGAGGATCACGACCGAGTAAAACATTGGTATTTTTTAAAGAAATTGAGCGTTGTTGAGGTTGGTTAATAATTTGCGGACGCTGGGGGTTATAATAAGTTAAAATAACTTGATTTTGCGGGTCTTGACCGATGCGTAATTGCGTGCCGTCTTTGAGAAATTGTCCGTCAACAGTGGTGATGCGTGTACGGTCTAAAAATAAGCCATTTGTGCTAGGTTGGTGTCCGTCTCCGTCATAAATACAGTATTCATCGCCGGCTTTTTTTAGTATAGCATGGCAACTTGAAATCACTCGCCATTCTGGAGGTAGGGTTAAGTCTGATCGCTGTGGATCTCTCCCCAAAAGATGCTGGTTTTTTGTGAGGTTGAGTTTGATAAGTTGTCCCTGATTGTTGGCTTCTAAATAGGGATGTTTGCTAATGATTGTTGATTGATTGCCGGTCATATTTTTTTGAGAGGGATTTTTATGGGTATGTCGAAGGGTTATTTTTTTTACGGCAGATGAATGGGTTTTCTGCGTACTGGATTTGTTTTTAGTGTTTTGTTTATTGTAACGGAAGTTGGGTAAGCGCTAATGGAAGTTTTTGCATATTTTGATAAATGTTATCAAAATAAGAGATACTGTTGATGAATCTTGACTTTGCTTTTCCTAACCATGCTAAAAACTCCTCGTTTCACTGTGGCTTTGTGTCTCACGTTGTTCGCATTGGTGGCCGGTTGTTCGCCTACTCCCAAAACATCAATTTCGACAAGTTCAGATGTGCCTCAAGTTTCTGGAAATCAGCCAGAAAGTACAGCAAATAATGAAGTTGCTGCCAAAAATCAGCCTAAACCAATCGTTGCTTTATCCCCAGAAAATCCTGAATCTCAAACAAATAAAAAAGTCGAAGAATATGTGAATAAATTAGACGGACAAGGCTTTTCAAAAGACTTGCAAGGTGTGTGGATAGAAGCAAATAATGTGCTACTCGCTAATCACCGAGGAACGATACCTTTACCGGCTGCTTCCGTGACAAAAGCTGCAACCTCTCTGGCTGTTTTGCAAGCCTACGGGCCCGATAAACAATTTATCACAGAAATAGGCACAACCGGCCCGATTCAAAACGGAGTTTTACAAGGAGATTTAGTTATTCAAGGCGGGGAAGATCCGTTTTTTGTCTGGGAAGAAGCGCTTGCTATCGGTAATATTTTAAACCAGAAAGGAATAAAACGAGTAACAGGAAATTTGGTGATTGCAGGCAAGTTTTATATGAATTTTGAAACGAAACCTGAAACGGCTGGCGATTTTTTGAAAGAAGCTTTAAATAGCAAAATATGGCCGGCGGAAGCAGAAGAACAATATCAAACTTTACCCCCCGGAACACCTCGTCCCGAAGTTGTTATAGATGGAAAAATTCAGGTCGTTTCCACACCACCGGCATCTGTAAAACCGTTGATTCGGCATTATTCTTTCCCTGTTGCGGAATTGCTAAAAAAAATGAATATGTACAGTAATAATTTTATGGCGCAAATGTTAGCTGATGCAGTGGGAGGCGCACAAGTTGTCTCGCAAAAAACCGCTGAAGCTGCGGGTGTGCCGGCGGCTGAAGTTCAGCTTATAAATGGGTCTGGTTTAGGGGAAGAAAATAAAATTTCTCCTCGCGCCGCTGTTGGAATTTTTAAGGCAATTGAGCAATATCTTAAGCCTTATAATATGACAATTGCTGATATTTTTACTGTGACGGGTAAAGATTTAGGAGTTTTAGAAAGCCGGCCTTTACCACCGCTTTTAGTTATCAAAACCGGCACTCTTAATCGTGTTAGTTCTTTGGCCGGTGCGATGCCAACAAAAAAATTAGGGCCGACGTGGGTTGCTATTATGAATTTTGGCGAAAATCAAGACGGTTTTCGCAACGAACAGGAGGTTTTTTTGAAAAGTTTGTTAAATAATTGGGGTGCTGTTCCTACCTCACCGGCAGAATTAAATCCCAACCCACAACGCAAAAATAAAACCTCAAGTAATGAAGTTTTAAACTAACAAAAATAGGGTGCGTTAATAATGCACCCTGCTTTTTTTGCCTTGTGGAACTTCTCACTGACAGCTACGCAAATTGTCGTAAATGTTCTTCCATTCTTGCGCTAAGGAGGTTTCATGGCGCTGAATTTTTCTACCGGCCAATTCGGGATGGCGTTGATAGAAAATGTAATCTACCACCGCTTCACATCGGCGGATTTCCTGCCATTCTCGTGCTAAATTTGTTTCACCTGGTCGAATTTTGCTGCCGGCAAGTTCGGGATGTCTTTCAAAAAAAATTCGGTCTGCATAGGCATCAATTTGAGCTTCTACATTATCCCTCCTTTGCGCGATTATAGCATCAGCTTGCAGGTAATTTTTAGCTTGCACCGGCCCCACTTTCTGCGTCATTAAAACCGCACTCATTGCTACAATTAGGCCGGCAGCTTGAATAAATTTTCTCATTGCGTGATTCATTTTATTTTCCTCCTTCAAGGTAAGCAGTTTTTACTTTCTACAATTGTCTGCTACACCTCCCCTATCATAAATTTCGGACAGAGATAAAAATTTTTTTGAGAATTTTATTTCCCAGAAATTCTTTGCCGGGGGTCATTTGGACGCGCGACAATAATGCCGATGGAGTCTCTAACTTGGCTAACAAATGTTTCTAAATCAGGCGAAATTTTCACAACTCCATTAGGGGAAGCATGAATTAAACCTACTTCGTTACCTGTGCGATAAACTAGGCCGGTGTGGGTTACATCCAATCCCTCAATATCTGTGGCAATGGCGATAATATCTCCTGGTTGTAATTGATTATAGACTTGATAAATTTGATTGGTGGGAATATAATTAAATTTTAAGCTTTTCAGGCTATTTTCCATATTTACCACACATTGATACTCTGCTTCATTATTCATAAGTTTAGGATAGCTTTGCCGGTGTTGACTCATAAAGCTTAAGGTTTTATTCACAGTAAACCCGCCTAAATTAGCCGTAATATTCGTGACATTTCCGCGTTTTTCGTTATCCGATATCCACTCTGAAAAATAATGCAGCCGGCTGCAATAACCGTTTAACTCACCATTCCGATAACGTTGATCTTGTAAGTGGTTAGCAAAGGTTTGGGTAGAATAATCTTGCATCGCCACTCCCCGCGCCATTGCTAAAACAGTTTCGACAAATAACACACAATCAAATTGAGCAAGATTAATGATTAAAGTTTCTTTGTTTGACTCATCTAGCAGGCCGGCTTTATATTCAGCACCCAAAAATTTATCAGCTATAACTTGCAAAATTTCCCCAAAAGGACGTTGAGATAATTGGTATTTTTGGGCAAATTGCATAAGCGCTGCAAATTTCCCCTGATCTTGGGGGTGGGAAATAGGATTTCGTTGAAAAGCCGGCCCCCCAGATGCAAGCTCGGCCATGATATTCGCGGTAATTTTTGGCTCAAATCTTTGGGTTTCTGCTTGACTATTTTGCTTTTGCTCTACCCTTGCAAGGGAAGCAAAATTTAGCATAACGCCGTAAGAGATGGGAAAAGTAAAAATAGCCAAGCCAAGAAGTTTTTTCATAAAAAAACTGTGTTAGTGTTGAGCAAGCAAGCTTTTTAGATTATAAAGGAAAGAGGTTAGGAGAGCCGGTATTACTTTTATACAGGCTTTCTCTGCTCAATTCCAACAATTTACTAATAAAAATCTTATTTTTTCCTTAGAAAAACTCCTTGACAAAAAAAGCAGATTTTGCTATTAAATAACAATTCAGAAAAAACCCTAGCCAAAACTATGACCTAAACACCGTTAGTTACCGGCTTTACTACCCGCTGGTTAGCTATGAATACTCAAGATATCGAATATTTAGAATGACCTTTAATTGAACGTACACGAACTATGCAAACAGCAAGGGGTGAAGAGTATTTTGATATCTACGCCGGCAGCATAATTTTAGACCAACACCAGCACACCATTCCCGTAGTCGCCGCAGAAGATATTTCCGATAATTTACTGGGTTTACAATGGCTACAAACCCGCCGGCTTATTGTCGATTTACCCTCAAATTTGCTCACATTGGATTGAGCAATTTTCCTTTTTTTTGGCTGAACAAAACTCCCAAACTTCTACACATTATAAAGGTTTTACCAAAATGACAACTACTCTTTTAAACAACTTCCTCCTCTTTATCATCAAAGATAGCAGATTTAACGTCTTCTATTCTGATGCCTTTTCCCGCTCGAAATGACGAGCGCGATCGCCTCACTCTTTCTATAAAAGCTGGATGCGTTTCTAGTTGATAATCAAATACATCCTCTTCATCAGAAAATCCCCGCAATAAACCAACAGGTTTACCCTCTCTGAGGATGATAATTTCTTCTCCTTCGGCAAGTTCTAAATATTTTGATATATCGTTTTGCAATTCGGTTAAAGTCACGGTTTTCATTAGCTAATCCTCTACACTTTCAGTAGGTTGACCTTCACGCAAAAGCCATTCAGAGGCTTGTGCTTTGGAGACAACCCCGATAATTTCTACAATATCCTCCACAACATCATCGAAAACACGGATATCATCAACCCGCAGACGATATTGTGGTCTATCCAACTCCCGCAGGCGCTTAATTCTACTCTTGCTTTCTTTTGTCGGTTCGTATCGTAGATTTGTCTCGATCGCCTCAAGTACCTTACGTCTATCTACGGGTCGTATAAACTTTAGGTCTTGTATAGATTCGGCTGTGAATTCTATTTCATAGGACATATTTAACCAGGATACGTTTTTACCCGCGCGATCGAAGCATAACGAACTCTACAACTTGATAATAATCTGAAATTGTTATAGATTACAGGTTACAGATCTGCGCGCGAGAAAACTACCAAAACAACCCACAATATCCCAATCCCACACACCCCCAATACAAACAGGTGGCCGATGAGGGAGGTGGCCTACTGGTGCTTTCAGATTAAAGGTTAGGTCTTTGTATGCCAGCCAACTTCCTCCTTTCCTCCAGCCGAAGCGATCGCCCAGCTTGTTCTCAGTTTCAGAGTCCGCATTACCCCCCACTTCCAGCCATATTTTTTTCTGAACGCTGAAGCCAAAGCGACCGTTACTGTACTTTACCCACAACTGATCGATGCTACGCAGGTCGTCGCAGGGGAAGTTATTAATCGAGTCCAGGTCTAACCAACCAACATTTTCCCGTTTGGCAGCTTTTAGCATCACCGTTGCTGTTTCCTCGTCTGCTTCTTGCCACTTCCCTGCTGCCAGCAAATCCCGCAGGCGGGTGTAGTCAACGCCACGCGCCGATTTGAGTGGTACCGCAGGCACACCCGGCACAATGGGTTCTTGTAGATAGCTCAACCAATCTCGCATCGATTGCGGGCGCTTTTGCGGATCGGATGCCATACCTTTTTCAATGGCTAAATGCACCCAATCTTTCACTCCAAAATCTTTGGCGGGTTTCAACGGGACATTTTTGTAATATCGCTGTAGAGAAGGCGTCGGTAATTGTCCGGTGACTGCAAAATATAGAGAGGCAGCTAGGGCGTAAATATCAACCGTTGGTTTGCCGCTGCCTTCGATGTGCTGTTCCCAAGGAGCAAAAGCAGGGTTGCAGGGATGTAGGGGCGTGCCAACCATCGCTATTAATTCGGTGGCTATGCCAAAATCAATCAATACCGCTTGTCCGTTTGGACTGAGCATGATATTGCCAGGATGGGCATCCCGATGCACGATTCCTGCTTGGTGTACCGTTACCAGCGCTTCTGCGATTTGGCGGATAATTCCGACAGCCTCGGTTTCTGGCAGCCTCCCCCGCTGCTGCACCGCATCGAACAAACTCTGCCCCGCTACCAAATCCATCACCAAACAGTGCAGCCCATTTTCTTCAAATAAATCGCTCACTCGCACGATCGCCGGGTGCGGGTTTTGGCTCAGTTTCGCTAATGTCTGCCCTTCTTTGATAAACCGCCGCACGAAATTAGGATATTCGGGATGGTATTGCAAGCTGGCATTGGGCGTTTTTATCACAACTTGATGGTTGAGTTGCAAGTGCCGCGCTTTGTAGGTGATGCCAAATCCGCCCTCCCCCAGCTTGGTTTCAATGCGGTAAGGGCGAGCGCGCAGTGTTTGTCCGGGTGTCCACACCATGACCGTTTCCTCTGATGATCCCGATTTTATTTTGACATGGCGAGCTTAACTTTCCAACCCCGTGAGGCTCAAGCTTGGGGCTACACTCATCTCCGATAGCAGCTAAGCCTTGCCTCGATTATCTCAATATCCTGTTTAGGCGTTGCAATTCCTTTTTTTGACTTCTTCTGGAACCCGAAACCCGGTTTCTCTGCATATAGCGACCGCCCATTGTCCTCGATTGCCCGCCGAATCGTTTCGATGAATGGGGTAGAATAAAGACCAAATAAGTATTTTTAGGCATCTAACCGGCAGTCCAACCAAAATCGGCATCTTGCGGGAAATTATCCGTTTCTAAATCGGTAACTTTTAGAGAATTGTATTCCGAAAAATTGAAAGCTATTATGAATCAAAAATTAGTCCAATCTTTGGTGCAAATCATTTTGTCACTCTCTGATGAAGAGCGGCAATATCTGGAACGTGAAGTCCAGAAGCATTCTCTAGCAAAACAAATTGAAGATTTAGAACATAACCTAAAAAAATTTGAAGAAAAATATCAGATGTCATCCCAGAAATTTTATCAGGAATTCCAAGCAGGTCAACTTGGAGATTCAATCGATTTTTTTGAGTGGAATACATATTATGAAATGCTGACTTCAACCCAAGTTAAAGTCACTAACCCAGTATGAATTTACAGCAATATATTGCCGCTGTTAAGGAAAAGCTGGCTGGTAGCCCAATCATTAGTGTTATCGAGATTAGTGATGAGCGAATTATCCTAAATCGCGGCTACTTTCGGGCTAGGTTGACCTTGATTAACAGCGACTTTTTAGAAATTGCTGAATCATTCACAATTCAAGATAACCAACCCTTAACCTTAGATTATCGTTATCAATGGATGGATTCATCTAAACAACTCCTGAGAAAACGCTGGGATAGTGTCAAGCATTTTCCGAATTTACCCAATTTTCCCCATCATGTCCATATTGGTTCAGAAATTAACGTGGAAGCAGGGCAATCTCGAAATATTTTAAAGTTTATAGACTTTCTGGAATCTGATTTAAGCTAAACTATTGGTGTCAAACAGCACATCACTTGAGGGTTAGGCACAGATCATAAGATCACTTCTCTTTAAGAACCGCAATAGCCGAAAACTTAAGCTTTGCAGACCCTCTGCTAACATTAAACACACAAAAAAACCTGCCATAGCCCTCAGCATGACAGGTAAACATACCAGTAACAGATACAAACCAAATCGACTTAAAACTAACCTCTAGGTTCACCAATACCAGGCGTAGGATCTTTATCAACTTTAGGAACAATACCCGGACGCTCCTTATCTTCCCAACCGGCAGGACGCTTTGAATTATACCAAGCCACCGAGCCAAGCGTCACAGCCGCAATAAACCCTACTACATAAACCGCCGTAAAAGAAACCGGAAAATTAGACGTTTCTACAGCAACATCCATTAACAAACTCATCAAAACTTTCTCCTATTTACAACCTCATTACCCATACTATAGCTACCCCTCAAAGCCAACAAACTCACCCATCAGACAGAGAATTAGCGCATAAAAAGGCAGAAGAATCACCACTAACCCCATAAAAAAAATAAGACAAAAGAAAGACATCCCAACAGGATGCCTCACACATTTCTCAATACATTACTTCTTGCTTTTATTCTTATTAATTGATATTTCCCCCCTCCCCTCACAACCTCAAAGAAGGGAGGAAAAAATTACTGCTGACCAGAATACCCCCCACCCTGATCCGAATAACCCCCACCCTGATCCGAGTAACCCTGATTCGAGTAACCCTGATCCGAGTAACCTTGATTCGAGTAACCCTGATCCGAATACCCAGCACCACCGGCAGCCGCACCACCACCGGCCCCATCAGCAGGCACCGGCGGCGGAGCCCCATAACTAATACTCGCATTCACCGGCTTAGCCTTAATACTCCCCTTGCGACCCTCCAACTCCGGCAACTCAGCAAACTTCTCCACCGGCATATCCTTCGTCACCTTACTCATAAACTCATGCCAAGTCAAAGCCGCCGTCCCAGAACTTCCCCAAGTCGGATAACTATCATCATTCCCCAACCAAACCCCCGTCACCAACTGCGGAATAAACCCAATAAACCATAAATCCCGCGCCTGTTCCGAAGTCCCCGTCTTCCCAGCCACAGGCCGGTCAAGCGCAGCCGGTCGTCCCGTCCCACTATTCACCACCTGCTGCATCATCCAAGTCATAATCGCAGCCGAAGTCTTATCCACCACCTGTTTTTTATCAAAACTGCCATCAAACAAAACCTTACCCTTACTATCCGTCACCTTGCGAATACCGTGCGTTTCCACATGAGTTCCCTGAGCCGCCAGAGTACCATAACCACTCGTCAACTCAAGCAAATTCACCTCAATCGCACCCAAAGCCAGCGCATAATAAGGCTTAAGCTCCGTCTTAATCCCCATATCCTTCGCCAGCTTAATCGTCGGCTCAAAACCCACATCCGCCAACACCCGCACAGCCACCACATTAATCGAACTCGTCAACGCATCCGTCAGAGCAACCCAACCATGACGGTAAGTTTTCCCGTAATTTTGTGGCTGATAACCATCAATCGTCATCGGCGCATCTTGGAACCCATCATAAGGCGAAAAACCCGCCGCAATAGCCGCCGTATAAACAAACCCCTTAAACGTCGATCCTGGCTGACGCATCGCTTGAGTAGCCCGATTAAACTGACTATCCCCAAACCCGGTACCCCCCACCAACGCCTTCACCTCACCATTGCGCGGATCAATCGCCACAATCGCCGCCTGCTCAAACCCCTCAGCCGCCCCCTCATTCTCCACAATATCCTTAACCACCTTTTCAGCAGTTTTTTGCCATTCCAAATTCAGCGTCGTTTCCACCGTCAAACCACCCCTTTCCAACGCCTCCGCCGAAACATACTTCGGCAACTCCTTCTGAATATAAGAAGTAAAATAAGGAGCCAAAATTTGCAAACGCTTAGGCAACTTAGGATCAAGCTTTAAAGCCGTATCCCTAGCAGATTGAGCCTCAGCAGCCGTAATAAAACCCATATCTTGCATTTCTTGCAAAACGATATTCCGGCGTTTCTCCGCAACTTTTGGATTCACCAACGGCGAATAATCCGTCGGGGCCGGTGGCAGGCCAGCAATCGTAGCCATCTCTGGTAAAGTAAGCTCATTCAACTTCTTGCCAAAATAAACCCAAGCCGCATCAGCCACCCCATAAGCACCCGATCCCAAATAAACCAAATTCAGATAGCGCTCAAGAATCTGATCCTTTTTCATCTCGCGCTCAATTTTTTGAGCCAGCAAAGCCTCTCTAATTTTCCGCTTAGCCGTCGGATCTTGATCCAAAAACACAATCCGAGCAAGCTGTTGAGTAATCGTACTACCCCCCTGCACCACATCCCTCGCCAGCAGGTTAGAAACCCCCGCTCGGATCACCCCTTGAACATCCACCCCTTTATGGTCATAAAAACGCCGGTCTTCAATCGCAATAAACGCTTCACGCAACTGTTTCGGGATTTGCTCAATCGTATATTTCTCCCGCGTCGCATTCCCCACCTGCTGCAAAATCGTTCCATCTTGCGCCTTAATCGTCAGCGTTCCATCCCGCTCAAACGTAAAAACCTCGCCCGTAGGCGGCAAATCTTTCTCAATCGATTGTAAATATACCACCCCCGCTGTCGCCCCACTTCCCAGAGCCAGCCCCGCCAAACCCACCCAAAATAACGGGCGCCGGTGTAAAGGCTTCTCTCGCAACTTTTCCCTCACCACCAGCAACACCGGCTCAAGAGGTTTCAGTTTTTCTGGCAAATTCCAAGAGCGCTTTTTATCCACCGGCTCACTTATTTCGCCAGCTTTCTCAGCCTCCCCCTCTTTTACCTCCGATTCAACTTCAGCCGCAGAACCTTCTGCCGGCTCTACCACTTGCGTCGGAACTTCCTTTTCCGTAAGTCCTTTCGCCACCGAGTCTTGCTGCTGCAAATAAATCTCACCCTGTGGTTTCTCCTGATCAGGAGCCGTAGATTTTACCAGACCCTTCTCAGCCAAGTTATTAGCCTTGGTGGAAATTTCCTTCAATTTATCAAGAAACTTTGACACGACAGAACCTCAATCACACCACGCATAAGAGTCAGAGCTTTTAATCCCAGCACTGGAGACATTGGCATAATACCTTCACAACTTCCTCACCGCAACCGTAGATCATACAAACCATCACCTTTGCATCCAGCACAGCCACCGGGCTTTGGACTATTCGCTTTATTTTATGTCCTTGCATTCAAATCTGGAATCTTTACACCGGCATCTCAAGCGCTATATTTTTCTTTCTCTTAAACCTTATAACACTTATAACCAGAAAACCTCCTGGTGTTCTAACTTTTACCCTTTCTGTTCTGTAGCAACATTTAACCGAAAAATTTTCTAGTTTTTTCTAGTTTTTTCTGCCAAGACTCTTGGGTTGAGCCTCAAATTTTCCCTAAACCTCTCCCAATCGTCTTGACAGATTTTTTGTTTCTGGTATAATGATGTGCCCTTAGACGACAGCGTGACCTAAAGCAAGACCGGCCACCAGCATCCCCAACACCAAAAACGGCTGAGCGCTCGCCTGGTACTTCACATCATTTTTCAGCGGATCACGCAAGAAATACATATCTTGAAACACAATTTGCGGAATCACCAACAACAGCAAAATTACCGCATAAAGATTTTGATGAATACTCACCAAATAAACCGCAATTCCCGCCTGAAAAATATCAATCATCAAAACACAAATCCAAGCCGCCGACTTAATCCCAAACATCACCGGCAAAGACTTCAAACCCAACTGTTCGTCGCCTTGCACACTCTTAAAATCATTAACAACCGCAATCCCTAAACCGGCCAAACTATAAAACAAAGTTAACACCATAATCGTCGGAGTTAACTCCCCAAATAAACATTGACCGGCCCACCAAGGCAAAGCAATATAACTCGCACCCAAAGCATAATTCCCCAACCAACCATTCTTTTTCAACTTCAGCGGCGGCGCCGAATAAATATAAGCCACAAACACACCAAAAACAGCCACTGCTGTCAAAGTTGGGAAATCGTGATTGGCCCACTTATCCAAAACAAACGCCAAACCCAAACCCGAAATTAACAAAACCAAAATTTGCGTTACGACTTGGGGTACTGAAATTGCCCCGGAAGGAATAGGCCGGTAAGGTTCATTAATCGCATCGATTTCTCGGTCATAAAAATCGTTTAAGGTTTGCGTATAACCGGCCAACAATGGCCCCGAAAGCAACATACAAGCCGCAGCTTTCAGAACATTTTCCAGCGTCCAAGTGTAATTTCCCGAAGAGGCTGCACCGCACACAACGCCCCAAATTAAAGGAATCCAGGTGATTGGTTTCATTAGTTGTAGGCGGATTTTCCAGATGTTTGTTTCTCCGCCGGCAGCCCCTTTCATTCCTAATAATTGTCGGGTTTTTGCTGTGCGGTCTGTGTTTGTTTCTGTCAGGACTGGTGAGTTTTTGTTTTCTGATGGTTGGGTCATAATTTTGGGGGATTTTTTAACCGCAGATTAACGCAGATTAACGCAGATGAATACAGATGGTTTTTTGGTTTGACTGTTTAGCCAAAGGAAATTACCAGATATTGGTTTTGGAATTTTGCACCTTTGACGGGCCGGCCTCTTAATTCATTGGGCAAGAAGATATTTCGCCGCTGCTCACCGGCTTCGATTGTGACTTCTGGGCCGTATTGGGTGAGTTTGACTTGTTTTTTGTCAAAACCAGGCAAAAATAAACTCACAGAGCGCTCTGAGACGTTAATGCTGATGGGTTTGGGAACGGATGCCGGTTGACTAAAATCGGGCAAAGCCTTAATCAGCGGTTGCCAATCATCGCCATTGCGCCAAGGCAGAGTGGTTACAGACAAAGGCGCAAACTCAGCGCTAACTTTTTCGCTGATATTTGCTTCTCGTTCGTAGGTAGCGTAAAGTTCTTGTAAATTCGGAGCTAGTTCAGCAGCAAAGGTATCCACCACCAAGGCTTCATTTAAAATTACTCCCCCGACAAGTAAACCGACTTGTTGAGCACTTCCCCACAAATAGCGAGCCGTAGCGATGGCGGCGGGGTTGCCGGTGGTGACAAGATAAGCAGAGACGCGGTTTGCATCCGCCATTGTTTCCCGCCACTTGTCCATAATTTCTGTCACTTCTTGGGGAGGTTGGCCAAAATTATCACCCGACCAATCGACATTTAACACCGCACTGGTGACAGGTTGAACAAACGGCGCCAAAGTTTTGCCCACATCAGACTCAGCAAAAACTTGACGAAACCGGCGCAAATACCAACTGCCAATTTCTGGCGCGCCAATCATCCGTAGAGTGTTTTGATCTCCCGTGCCATCATAGACAATCACATCATAGTTGCCGCTTTTGTCGTAATTACGCAGAGCATTCAGCGTCAAAGCGGCTTCCATCCCCGGTACCACGCCCAACTCTTGACCATACACCGCCTTTAAAAACGGAGTGCGGACATATTTGGCTTCCAGCTTTTTGATTTCTTCCCAACCTTGCTCTAGCAACACAGAAATAAGCAACTGGACGGCGTGGAGGTTAGGAGCGATTTCTTGCGGTTCCGGGCCCACAGTTGCTCCTAATTCTATGCTAAGGGCTGGGCTTGGATCAGAACTGGCAAACAGCACCCGTGAGCCTTTAGCGGCAAATTGTTTAGCGGCTGCAATGGCAATGGTGCTGCGACCGGTGCCCCCTTTGCCCAAAAATGTTAATATCCGCGCCATTGTTGTTTTCCGTTTAACTGTAATGAGCTTTTTATAAACAAGAGCTTTTTTCACGTTTGGGTAAAACGTCAACTAAGCAAATACAAAATATCATTTTTGCAAGCTGGCTTGCTTGCAGTCCGCCTTAGTGGGCCGGTTGCTTAAATTTTGGGGTTTGGCGATGCAGAGACGCGAAAACTCACGTCTCTACCTTGTTATTGGGCCGGTTCGAGTTCGTCTTCAAAGAACCAGGTGATAAAGCTTTCATCAAACCGAACAAACACTCCGACACCTTGGCCATCGACCATTTTAAATTCTTCTATGGTGCCGACGGGATTTTCTTTGATCTTATTGACCAATTTTGCCGATATGGGGTCTCGGAGCCGCACCACTTTTACTTTCTGACCGATTTCCATTCCAACTCCACGACATCAAATTCTCCATTCCAAAGTTTATCAGCGTTCTTGGTTTTTTGTCCCTTGTCATCTGTCAAAAGTCATTTGTCCATTATCTTTTTCCATCACGCCGGCCCTATTTCTTTAATGGCGGCTTCTAAGGCAATGGCTACATGAGTCCAATGGGTTCCGCCTTGGCAAAATACTAGATATGGCTCTCTCAATGGCCCATCAGCAGAAAATTCTGAGGTGCTGCCATCAATAAAGGTACCACCGGCCATGACTAATTCACTTTCATACCCAGGCATCGGGGCCGGTATGGGGTCAAGATAGGAGCCAATGGGAGAATATTTTTGAATTGCTCGACAAAAAGCAATTAGTTTTTCCGGGGAACCGAGTTTCACGGCTTGGATGACGTCGCGGCGGGGTGCCAAAGGGTGCGGGTTTACGGGATATCCCAATTTATCAAACACATAAGCCACCAGATGATTGCCTTTCATTGCTTCTCCTACCATCTGCGGGGCTAAAAATAAGCCTTGGAATAAAAGCCGGTTTTGGTCAAAGCTGGCTCCGCCACTACTGCCAATGCCTGGGGCTGTTAACCGGCAGGTCGCAGCTTCTACAAGATCCTCTCTACCTGCAATATACCCCCCACCGGCGACAATGGTACCACCGGGGTTTTTAATCAACGAACCGGCTATTAAATCAGCCCCTACTGCCGGCGGTTCGCGGTCTTCGATAAATTCTCCATAGCAGTTATCAACAAAACAAACAGTCTCAGGATTTTGTTGTTTGACGCTTAAAACAATTTTTTCGATATCCGCTATACTTAGAGAATCTCGCCAAGAGTATCCGCAAGAGCGCTGAATTAGGACTAAGCGGGTGCGTGAAGTGATGGCTGAGGAAAGTTTTTGCCAATCGATTGTGCCAGAGGGCGTGAGTTCGAGTTGCCGGTAATCTATGCCAAAGTCTTTTAAAGACCCTTGGCCGGTTCCCCGCAGGCCAATGACTTCCTCTAAGGTGTCGTAAGGCGCACCGGCTACAGCTAACATTTCATCACCCGGACGCAGAACCCCAAATAAGGCACAGGTAATCGCATGGGTACCGGATACAAATTGTATTCGCACGGCGGCGGCTTCGGCTCCCATAATGTCCCCAAACACTTGATCAAGGGTTTGTCTGCCTAAGTCGTCGTGTCCATAACCGCTAACACCGGCAAAGTGATGGACTCCTACGCGATGCTTATGAAATGCTTGTAAAACTCTATGGAGATTTTTCTTGACCAGAGTATCAATTCCAGCAAAGATAGGGGATAGTGCCTGTTCTGCCTCTTGCAGCGATTGTTCGCTGTTCATTCCAAATTCTCTCGCCGTGTCGTGTGTGCGGAGTTTATTATGGCGCAGATTGGGTCAGGTCGTTTCAACAAAAAAGCTCGATGACAATAGCATCTTCAAAACAAACAGAAACTTTAGATCAGACGCCTCGCCGTTTCAAATGGGACGTCATTATTTTTATGGTGGTGGTTCACGCTGCCGCTTGTTTGGCGTTTTTTCCCAGTAATTTTAGCTGGGCAGCAGTTGGCCTTGCTGTGTTCCTTCACTGGGTTACGGGCGGTTTGGGAATTACTCTCGGATACCACCGGCTTGTAACTCACCGTAGTTTTCAAACTCCAAAATGGTTGGAGTATTTTCTCATTTTTTGCGGAGCTTTGACTTGTCAAGGCGGTGTCATTGATTGGGTAGGTTTACACCGCATCCATCATTTACATTCTGATAAGCCCCAAGATCCCCATGATTCTAATCAGGGTTTTTGGTGGAGTCATGTTGGTTGCTGGTTCTATCATTTACCGGCTGATTTAGATGTGCCTCGTTTCACAAAAGATATCGCGGATGATCCGGTTTATAAGTTTTTAGACAAATACTTTTTCCCGCTTCAGGTTCTTTTAGGGCTTGGTATTTACTTCTTAGGTGAAGCCTATCAGCCTGGTTTGGGTTGGTCTTTTGTTGTTTGGGGTGTTTTTGTTCGTTTGGTGGCAGTTTTTCACTGCACTTGGTTTGTAAACAGCGCCACTCATAAGTTTGGTTATCGCACTTATGAGTCGGATGATAAGTCCACAAATTGCTGGTGGGTTGCTTTGGTAACTTACGGCGAAGGTTGGCATAATAATCACCATGCTTTTCAATATTCTGCCCGTCACGGTATGCAGTGGTGGGAGATTGATATGACTTGGATGACAATTCAATTTTTGCAACTTTTGGGTTTGGCTACTAAAGTCAAGTTGGTTGAAAAGTAGCCTTTTAACTCATGTTTAATTTTTTGGGGCCGGCTTCTTTTTTGAAGGCCGGCCATTATTTTTTTGCAATCCCTATAAACAAACCGGGTTTTTTACAAAAATCTCCTTTTCTGAAATTTGAATTTTGATTTAAAAGCCGGTTTCTAAGTAAGTCAACTTAATTAAACTCTGGGTGTAATGTAGGTTGGGTAGAGGAACGAAACCCAACACTCTCCAGGCTTTGATGGGTTTTGCCTTCGGCACGCTACGCGTAACGTAGTGCGCGATAGCGCTACGCTTACGCTCTACCCATCCTACAAATAATCATCCTACAAATAATTAAGTGCTTCTACTTAACATCAACTTAAACCGGCACTTTTTCCCCTGATTTTACTGCCATCAACAACCCCTTAAACAAACCCATCCCATCCGTATTTCCCAACATTGGATCAGCCGCTCGCTCTGGGTGAGGCATCATTCCTAGCACATTTCCTTCTTTATTGCAAATGCCCGCAATATTATTTAACGAACCATTGCAATTATTTGCCTCATTCACCTCACCGGCCGGCCCGCAATAGCGAAACAAAATCTGACCATTATTTTCCAACTCAGGCAGAGTTTCCGCATCCGCATAATAACGGCCCTCTCCATGAGCCACCGGCAACGTAATCACACTACCGCACCCATATTCAGAAGTCCAAGGTAAATCAGATCGCTCTACTTTCAAAGGCACCCGGTCACAAATAAAATGCAAATCGCGGTTTCTTGTCAGAGCCCCTGGAAGCAAACCGGCCTCAGTTAACACCTGAAAGCCATTACAAATCCCTAAAACAAACTTACCAGCCGCCGCGTGTTTTACCACCTCCCGCATCACCGGCGAAAAGCGAGCAATCGCCCCGCAGCGCAAATAATCCCCATAACTGAACCCCCCCGGAATTACCACCACATCAATATCAGAAATATCCGTTTCCTCATGCCAAACCATCCGAGTTTGACAACCAAGCAAACCAGAACTCACCCAAACCACATCCCGGTCACAATTTGAACCCGGAAAAACCACAACCCCTAGTTTCATAATTCAACGCCCATCCCGATACAAAAATTACATTAAAATTCAGGAAGTCCTCGCCTTGGAGAATACAGCGAGGCAATTACCGGCCCCTACATTTCAAACCCCCACACCCGCAACCGCCTTTAACTCAAAGCGATAATTTTCAATCACCGGGTTAGCCAAAAGCTGATCACAGATACGATCCAAAGACGCTTTGGCCTCATCCTCATTGGCGGCGGTGATCGTCAACTCCACATACTTGCCAATGCGAACCTGCTCCACATTGTCATAACCGAGATGAGACAAACCAGACTGCACAGCCACCCCAGCCGGATCTAACACCGAAGGGCGCAAAGTAACATAGATTTGAGCGTGATATTTTTGAGACACAACAAAACCCTAAATTAAACCAATAATCCCAAGGCCACCCTTTTATTTTAAAACTCTACGTTACATTGGTTTTACAAAAATTCTCCAACCGGCCTAAAATCCGCAGCCAGACAGCCAAACTTGGCCTTAACAGCGCTAAAATCACAAAAAACGGCCCCAAAACCGATTAACCCCCAGCCACCATGAAAGTTTCACGCACGCGCTCTCAAGAGCGAATCATTGACCTACTCAAAAGCCAAAAAGATGCCCTTTCAGCCCAAGATATCTACCTTGAATTGCGGAAGCGTAACCAAAGCATCGGACTTGCCACAGTGTACCGTGCCTTAGAAGCCTTAAAACTCGAAGGGGTGGTACAGGTGCGAACCCTTGCCAACGGTGAATCGCTTTATAGTACCCTTCACCAAGATCAACATCATCTGACTTGTCTTGTCTGTCGTGTTTCGATTCCTATTGCCGAGTGTCCGGTTCACCAACTTGAAACTCAACTACAACAATCTCATCAGTTTAAAGTTTTTTACCACACCCTCGAATTTTTTGGGCTGTGTCAAGAGTGCCAAGCCGCACAAATGGCCGAGTCTCTCCCCTAGGGGCCTTTTAGGGTGCCGGCCCCTACTACAAAAACGCCCTTAATGAAGTTTTTCTTGTTCGACTATCGAGCGTATCCCTTCAAAGGTTGCCGGAATACTGCGCGGGTCCATAAACATTACTTTGCTGCTGTCGCTGCTGCCAATTTTTACGCCCATTTCTAAATAGTTTTGTGCTAATAAAAACTGCAAGGCTTCTCGCGCACTGGGGTCTGTTTTTAGGGTTTTGGCAATAATTTGCAGTGCTTCGGAGGTGGCTTGAGCTTTTAATACTTGTTGTTGACGTTCGGCTTGGGCTTTTAAGACAATGGCTTGCTGTTGGGCTTCCGCTTCTAAAATTGTGGTTTTTTTCATAGCTTCGGCATCTAAGATTTGGGCTTCAGCTTTGCCTTTGGCTGTATTTACGGCGGCGTCTCTTTCGCCTTCGGAAGCTAAAATGGCGGCTCGTTTTTTGCGTTCGGAAGCCATTTGTAATTCCATCGAATCTTGGACGGCTTTTGAGGGAATAATATCTCGTAATTCTACTCGCGTAACTTTGACTCCCCAGGGATCTGTGGCAATGTCTAAATCCCGTAATAATATCTCATTAATTTGCGAACGAGCGGTAAAGGTTTCGTCTAGTTCCATTTGCCCAATTTCGGCACGAATTTGGGTTCGCACCATGTTTTCCATTGCTAACTGGAGATTTTGGACTTTATAGTAGGCTTTTTCGAGATCCATGATCCGCCAATAAACGACTGCATCAACGGTAATGGAAACGTTGTCGCGGGTGATGCACTGTTGGGGGGGGATGTCTAAGACTTGTTCGCGGACGGTGCCTTGATAAACGAGCCGGTCTAAAAATGGGGTGACAAAATTAAGGCCGGGTTCTAGTTTTTTGCCGTTATATTTGCCTAGCGTTTCTACTAGGGCTTCGTTGCCTTGATTGATGATTTTAACGGAGCCGGCTAGGGCAGAACCACCCAAGGCTAAAAAGACTAACAAAAAAAATCCTTCCATTTGAAACTGTCTCCTAAAAGTTGTTATTTCTGAGGAAAAGTTGAGGAAAATGTCTTGTTAAGATACTCTATTTAAGAGTTTTTAGTCTCCAATTACAAGGTGTTCTGGAACAACGATTAAGGTTGTGCCTTCTCTGCGGACAACGTACACTTTTTGATGGGGAGGAATGGCGAGCTTTTCATCTTCGCAAAGGGCTCGCCAGGAGTTGCCTTCATAAATGACTCGACCGGCCTGCCCTGGTAAAATTTCTGTGAGGGTTTCTGCTTGTTTTGGGGCCGAAAGTATGGAAACTTTGCGGTTTGGTAATAACCTCCTTGTGGCTATGACTCCGCCGGTGGCTAATAGCATCCATAAAAACACTTGTAACCCAAACTGAGCAGGAAAATACCAAGCAAACACAGCAACGAGGATTGCTGCTAGGCCCATTGTAAAAGCCGTAAAAGCCGTTGGTATCCACAGTTCTACCAAACACAACAGTGAACCCGCCACCAACCAAATTAAACTCAGACTTAAATTAAGCGGGCCACCGGCAACAGCAAACGTTGATGAGTGCGTTTTTGCCAGCCACGCAAATGTCCCTAGACTCAGTAGCATTTTGATAGAATCTCCGTTTAATTGATTTTGTGATCAAACGGCTGAAATTGCCTCTCCTACGATTGGTTATCTGTGTTTAATTAACCTCACTGGGGAAACTTAAAAATCCGGTGAGCGCCCGATAATTTTGGGGAGAGGGAAAAAATATCTATTTTGAGAGCATTTGTGATTTTCTTCGCTTTCCTCTCGCCCGACAACTCCCAGACGAGAAGTTAATGCAGGTTTTTTTGACTTTCTCCCCAGCCAGATGTCGTGCTGTCTAAGGCCGATAGTTGTTGTTTTAAATTTTAGATTGTAAATATTCGCCTTGGGGTTATACTAACTAAAGCTTAATGATTTGGTGGTGTGGGGGATTTTTTGGGAGAAATTAAATGCAAGGTTAACGCAAAAGTAAAGAAAATCGAACGAACCGGGCAACCATGTAGGTGAGGTTGCGTTTATGCCGCATTTTGCTCAACTTAAATTTATCAATTGTTCCTTGAGAAAGTTCTGGATCGCATGAGCAGCTTTGAGCCATCAATTTACTGCGTCAACCCCGCCTGTAGTGAACCCCGCAATCCTTTGGGGGGTCAAGTTTGCGCTTCTTGCAACACGCCCTTGGTGTATCGGCATTTGTGGGCTGTGGGCCCAGAGGGGCTAGAATTCGAGACAGACACGGTGATCGCAGAACGTTATACAGTGGTAGCGCCGCAAATTTGGCTGGATACCCAACCTTCCAATCATCCTTATTTTCCCCAAGATTTGCCGGAAGGCATTTTTGCTTATTTATTTTTGTATCCCTATCGGCTACATATTCCCGAAATTTATGGCTTTGCACCGCTGGGAGAAACGCCGTACAGCGGGGAAGTGATGCTGTTAGAAAATGTGCCGGTTGATCCGGTGGGCAATCTCTACCCTTCTTTAAGCGAGGTATGGCCCACATCATCGGCGGTGCGTCAAGTTTATTGGCTGTGGCAAATGCTGGAACTTTGGCAACCTTTTTTAGAACAAGGTGTTGCGGGGAGTTTGATTGTTCCAGAGAATATCCGCGTTGAAGGTTGGCGAATTTGGTTGCTGGAATTGTACAGTGATGATGCTAAGGATGAGCAGAAATCAGTTTCTCAGAGAACTCTGGAAGATTTGGGTCAGTGCTGGATGAACTGGATACCGTTCGCCCACCCAACTGTTATTTCGCCATTGAAAGAGATTTGTAACCAATTGCAGGCAAAAAAAGCCGACTTCACAGAAATTTCGTGGCAACTTAATCGTTTATTGCTGGAATGTTCGGCTCAGTTGCCTTTGCGGTTGCGGGTGGCCGGTGCAACGGATACGGGTACGGTGCGGGATCATAATGAGGATACTTGTTATCCGACTGAGGCGGAGTTGAAACAACGCACTAAAGATCCGCACAATCGCTTGATTCCTTATTGGGCTGTGGTTTGTGATGGTGTGGGCGGACACGAGGGGGGGGAGGTTGCTAGTCAGTCGGCGGTGCAGTCTCTTAAACCTTTGATTCTAAGTTTGCTCAATGAAGCGGCGGAAGCAACCGAACCTACTCCACCGGCTCTGTTGGCTCAACAAATTGAAGAAAGCATCCGGGTGATTAATAATACGATAGCGGCGCAAAATGATAACCAGGGTCGTTCGTCTCGGCAGCGGATGGGGACTACTTTGGTGATGGCTTTGCAGTTACCGCAACGGGTAAGAACGGATACGGGTGTTGAGTATGGTAATGCTCACGAGTTGTATTTGGCTCATGTTGGCGATAGTCGCGCTTATTGGATCACAAGTGAGTATTGTCAGCGTTTAACTGTTGATGATGATGTGGCGGCGCGAGAGGTGCGTTTGGGCCGGTGTTTGTATCGGGAAGCGCTGAAACGGGGTGATGCGGGGGCGCTGACTCAAGCTTTGGGTACGCGCGATGGGGAGTTTTTGCGGCCTAATGTGCAGCGGTTTATTTTGGAAGATGACGGCTTGCTGCTTTTGTGTTCGGACGGACTGAGCGATAATGATTTGGTGGAGTTATTTTGGGCCGATTATGCACCGGCTGTTTTAAAAGGGGAAATGCCTCTCGAAGCTGCGGTGCAGTGGCTTATTGATTTGGCAAATGAACGCAACGGACATGATAATACTTCGGTGGTGATGGTTCAGTGTCGCCTTTCTCCTGAACCGTTGACGCTTTTTGAGCCTGGATCTCAGGTTCCAACTCAGGAGGATTCTTTAGAGTCGGAATTTTCAGAGGCTTCTCGTGCTTTGCTGGATGCGGAAGCTACGACTGCTGAGCCGGTGCCGGTGGCCCCTCCAACTCCCCGTAAAGAAAAAATGGGGGTTTTAGGGGTTTTGGCGGTCTTGGTGATAAGCAGTTTGGCGGGCTTGTTTACATGGTCTCAGTTGAACCCTGGGGGGCTTGAAAGGTTGCGGGAGAGCGTTTTTCCCTCTCAAAGTAAATAAGGTGATTTGGCGATGAAGGTTGGGCCAAATTTAACTGCGGTTGGTTGGTAGGGAACCAGGGACGGGGGGTGAGGTTTTTTCAGGCTGGCGATATGAGATGATATGAAAACTGTCGTGTTTTGCTTCAAAGCTGTACATTGACGGTTTTTCTGGTTTTTAGAGAGGGGAATTTTAGGTCTGGACTTATGAACATTGGCGCTCGCGTTCGGGTTAAAGAGTCTGTTATTGTTTACCACCATCCTGAACATCGTAATCAACCCTTTGATATGAAGGGTCAAGAAGGTGACGTTGCTAAGATTGTTAAAGAATGGGAAGGCCGGCCTGTTAGTGCTAATTTGCCGGTTTTGGTGCAATTTAGCAAGAAATTTAAAGCTCATTTGAAAGAATCAGAGCTAGAGCTAGTTTAGCGGTTGGGTTTTTTTCTCAACATTTATTGGTCATTGGTTATTGGTGAAAAGGAAATTATTCATTTCTTGCCAATTACCAATCACCTGTCTTCTATCTCCGTCCGCGTAGAAACCACCCAAAAATGTTAAAGTCGTTCCGCATTTTTTGCAGTTCGTCTCGATGACGTTGAGCGGTTTCATAATACCATTGGCAGTAGTTTTTAAAGTCTTGCCGGTATTCTATTTCTCGATAAAAATCTCTGGCAACTTGATGTGCTTCGAGGGTTTCTATTTCTGGTTGGGGGGCGGGAAGAATTGAGCGAAATTCGTTAAAAGACATGGGTTTTTATGGTTGGTTTGGGCCGGTGCGGTTTGCCTTTATCTTCAATTTTAGCGAGGTTTTTCAGAAGTCCCCACCCTTGGGCCGGCAATTTGATAAAAATATATAAGTAGATATTGAAACCTTCAGATCGCTCAGTAGGTTGTTGGTAAGTTTTCTGGTATGTAATGGCGCTTTGCTGCTAAAGCTCAACTACATACCAAGAATTTAGAGATGCGGTTTTTGACGGGCTTGTTTGAGTGCTTTTTTTATGGCCCAATTCCAAATTATAAAAACCTGAGTTTTCAAACCTCTAAATCCATCCTTTTAAACGATAGACAATCATGCCAATATATTCTTTTAAAGCTTGGGTGGTGTCGCTGAGGTTTTGGGCGTCGGGAAGAAGATTGAGAAGGGTTGATTGGGGAGTGCTTTGTAATTCTTGGATGTCTTGTTGACTGACTATAAAATCTGTGGGTGCGGCAATTGCTTCGATACCTTGACGTTTAAATATTAATAAAGAACGGGGGGTATGAATTGCCGAAGTTACGAGTAAAACGCGCCGGCGAATGCCATTTGAGTCGAGAACTTTTCGGACATTGACGGCATTTTCATAGGTGTTGAGAGAGGTTTTATCTTGGAGGATAACCGAAGGGGGAACACCCATTGCTTTTGCAATTTCTGCCATGTCTTGTGATTCCGGTTGCCCGCCACCTTTCCAATCGATTCTACCACCGCTGAGAATTAAAAAAGGTGCTTTGCCTTGTTTATAAAGTTGGGCACCCCAGAGAATGCGATCTCCTGCTTCTGAGACATCTACCCAAGGACGAGGCGGAGAGGCCGGTTTGACGGAGCCACCTAAAACAACGATAGCATCAGCTTCAGGCAGTTCGGTTTGAGGGAGATTTTGCCATTCCAGGGAACGCACTAAGCCTAGAGAAACCCATCTGTTGCTCGTCAGGAGTAAGATAGTCAGTGATAAAGCAATGGAGATGGCAGCAAGACGGGGTTTTTTCCAAAAAGTGATGAACGCAAATAAGAGCAGTAAACAGGCAAGCCCCAGGGGGTAGATAAAAATCGGCAGCAGTTTCGACAGAAACAGAAACATTTGTTAATCTAGCAGTCTAAGAGGTATATATTTCTCCATAGCGTAGCACAGTAAAATATTGGCTAAACTTGGTTAAGGCCGATTTCAAATCTCCTGCTTTTACCAAAGCTATTATAATGTCTCTATAGCTAATCCTTCGATTTTTATTGCAGGGAAGGGCATCTTACAGCAAAGGTTCACCTCTTTTGTCTAACTGCCTTTATCTCCAAAATTTCCTAAATTTGCCTTGAGTTTTCTTTTCTCTATGCTTGATAAGTTCCGGCTCCCAAAAATATATGAAAATTCAAAATAAATTAATTTTAAGTTTTGGCAGTTTTGCTATTTTTGCAATTGTTAGCAGCAATATCAATATTTTAAATAACTTTAAGTTTTCGGAAAAGCTGGCCCGCGTTTCTAGCTCGAATCTTCCTAAAATTGCCGCCTTGGAGGAACTCAAAGCAACCTCCGTGCAACTCTCGGTAGAGGCTTATAGGTATGCTTTAATTAAGCTGGAATCAGAAAAATTTTCCGGTACGCAAGGTTCGGCTTTTGATATTCAAAAAATTGAAAGATATAATAAAAGTTTACAGTCTTCTTTAAAGATTTTACAAAAATTGGCTGACAGCCCCGAAGATATAAAGAAATTTGAACAGATAGAGTTATCAAGACGGAATTATTTGCTTTTACTTCAACAAGTAGTTAATTTGAAGCCATCGCAAAAAAAAGGGCTAAATTTGGATTTTAAGAAAGAACAATTACAAATTAGCGAAGCAAGATTATTAGAAGGAATAGAGCAAGCACTGGGGGAGGAAATAGCCGCTTTAACCCAACAACAAAAAGCTCTTCAAAACCACGCCCATCAAGCAATTGCTATTAACTCTATTTCAGTAATTATTTTGATAGCTATGTGTGGAGGTGTGGCCTTATTTCTCAGCAAAAGAATTGTTAATCCACTTCTCGGAATTCAACAATCAGCCGCCAATTTAGATCAAACAAATCAGGTATTGAGGATAAATTTAGAACATCAAAACGATGAAATCGCAATGTTAGCCGATGCTTTTAAGCAAATGGCAGAGAATTTATCTCAAAAAGCTCTTTCTCAGTTTTATGTCGATAACATTTTGCGGTCAATGATTGATGCCTTAATTATTCTGCACCCGGACAAAACAATTAAGACGTTTAATTTGGCAACTTTTTTAATGTTAGGGTGTGAGAAGGAAGACGACTTACTGGGAAAACCGGTGCAAATTTTGTTTGGTGATGATCAATTTCTCCAAGATTTAGAAGATGATGAATTTACCCAAAACAACAGCTTTTTGGGCAGAAAAGAAACTAGCTTACTCGCTAAAAATAACCGTCACATACCTGTTTATTTTTCAGCATCCGTGATTAGAGATCAGCGGGGGAATATCGAAGGTTTTGTCTGTTTAGCACAAGACATCAGCGACCGCAAACGAGCCGAAACAGCCATGCAAGAATCCGAGGCAAAATGGCGTTCGCTGGTGGAAAATGCCCCGGATATTATATTAACTGCGGACAGAGAGGGGACAATTCAATTTATCAACCGGCCCGTGCCAGAATTACCCAGCAAACCAGTTATTGGTAGCAGCATTTATGACTGGGTAAAAGTTGAAGAACGGCAACATTTACAACAATCTATCGAAATTGTATTTGCCACCGGCGAACCGCAATACAATGAAATTGCCGGTTTTAGCTTTGATGGTACCCCCGCTTGGTATGCAAACCGCATCGGCCCGATTTTCAAAAATGGAGAAGTCGCCGCCATCACCATTATCACCACCGACATCAGCGAAAGAAAACGCATTGAACAAGCCTTACGCGAATCAGAAGAAAGCCTCGAAGGTATCTTAAACTCTCTCACTGATGTAGTTTGGTCAATTGATGCCAAAAATCGCCAAATTCTTTACTTAAATCCTGCCACTGAACGAGTTTATGGCCGGCCCGTATCAGACTTTTTTAATAACTCAAAGTTGTGGGTAGAAATTATTCATCCAGAAGACCAGGAAAAATTTAAGCAAATTTCCCAAGCCGTGTTAGCAACCGGCAGCCAAGAAATTCAATATCGAATTATTAGACCTAACGGAGAAATCCGCTGGCTGCAAGACCGAGGTAAACTGATTCAAGCATCCGATGGTACACCACTGCGTATTGATGGCATTGCTAGAGACATCACCGAACGCAAAAATGCAGAACAAGCCTTACAAAAAGCCAACGAAGAGTTAGAATTGCGGGTTCAAGAACGAACAAAAGCTATTAAACAAACCAACAAACGTTTACAAAAAGAAATCGCCGAACGTCAAGTTGTCACCGAGGCGCTGCGGCAAAGTGAAGAAAGACTCAACAGTATTCTTAACTCTCTTGATGATGTTGTTTGGTCAATTGACACCGGAAATTTTGCCACACTTTACATCAGTCCCGCCGCTGAAAAAATCTATGGCTGCGCGATTTCAGATTTCTTTAATAAGCCTGATCTGTGGTCAACTATCGTTCACCCCCAAGACCGCGAAAATGTCGAAAAAGCTACTCAAAAACTTTTTAAAAACGGCTTTGTTGAGTTTGAGTATCGTATTCTACGTTCTGACTCTGAGGTGCGTTGGTTGCGCTCTCAGTCTCGTCTCGTGTACGATGCAAATGGTAAACCAATTCGCATGGATGGCATCGCCTCAGACATTACTGCACGCAAAGCCGCCGAAGCACTTGTGCGCTCTTCAGAAGCACGATTTAAACATCTTGCCAAACGCGAAGCTTTGCTCAACAAACTTGCCGGTCAAATTCGTAACTCTCTTGAACTTGACACAATTCTTGATACCGCTGTCCGCGAAATTCGTAATTTATTACAAGTTGATCGGTGCTTATTTATTTGGTATCGCCAATACAGTGCCGGTGTTCAAACCTATGAGCCAATAAATCCTATTTCGGTGATGTCTGGAACCCCAGCACCGTTTGTAGCCGGTTCACCTTATTGGGAAGTTGCTCAAGAAGCTCGCAATCCAATTTTACCAAGCTATATCGGTCACTATGCCGTTGATCCAGAAAATGTTTATATTACTAAATTGTTGAACCTTGAGATTATTCGCGTTGATGATTTTAGCAAAATTTCAGAGCCAATTTTGCAACTTCTTGGCTCGATGTGGGGGTACAATTCACTCATTATTTTGCCGATTCAAACTAAGAGCGGGGAAATTGGTTTATTGAGTTGCGGTCACCACACGGCTGTAAGACCTTGGCGTGATACAGAATTAGCTTTGTTGCGCTCTATTAGTGACCAACTTTCTATCGCTATTAGTCAAGCAGAACTTTATAACCACGCCACAGAAGCGGCTCGCGCTGCCAAAGAACAAGCGCAACAACTGCAAGAAGCGATGAAGGCATTACAACAAACTCAGGCACAGTTAATTCAAACAGAAAAAATGTCTTCTTTGGGGCAAATGGTAGCAGGAATTGCTCACGAAATTAATAACCCGGTGAGTTTTATTTATGGCAATGTCGATCCGGCAATGCAATATATCCAAGATTTGTTAAATTTACTGAAGCTTTATCGAGAAGAATATTCTCCAACACAGTCGATAGCTGAAGAAATAGAAGCGATTGATTTAGAGTTTTTGGAGCAAGATTTACCAAAACTTTTAGCTTCTATGAAGTTGGGAGCAGATCGCATTCGGCAGATTGTTCTTTCTTTGCGGAATTTTTCACGCTTGGATGAGGCGCAAATGAAAGCCGTTAATCTTCACGAGGGAATTGATAGCACTTTGTTAATTTTGCAAAATCGCTTAAAAGCTAAAGGCGATAAACCAGAAATTAAAGTGATTAAAGAATATGGAGATTTACCTCCAGTAGAATGCTTTGTCGGCCAGCTAAATCAAGTTTTTATGAATATCATTGCCAATGCAATTGATGCTTTAGAAATGCGGCCACCTCAAAAGCAAATGGATACAAAAAGTGCTTCTTCTAGGCCGATTATTCCTATTATTACAATTTCTACTACACTGCTTGAAGATCAGCAAGTAAAAATTAGTATTTCTGATAACGGTTCCGGCATGAGAAAGGAGGTAATGGCTCGAATTTTTGACCCATTTTTTACCACAAAACCCGTTGGTTCGGGCACTGGTTTAGGTTTATCAATTAGCTATCAAATTGTCGTAGATAAACATAAAGGTAATTTGAAATGTCTCTCAACTTTGGGCGAAGGAACAGAGTTTATTATTGAGTTGCCGGTGATCCAAAACTATGCAGAACCGGCTCTTTTTAAATAACCTATTTGTCTGTTTTGGTTGTTTATTAAATTGTTTGCTAGTTCCGTTTATCTCCCCGACGCCGACTTTTTCTTGCTGCATTATAACGTTGGCGTTTTATTAGCTGCTTTTCTGTTCGCAACTGTGACGTTTCTATCAGTTTCTTTTGCGGCGCAACTTCCCTATCTTCATCCGCATCAGGATCTTCGGTTTGCCACCACTCATTGATCAATCCACCGGCTATCCCCGCCAATAAACTCATCAAAATACTTAAGCGAATTGGATATTTCACCACGAGAAACCCAATTAAAAAATAAAGCCAAAGTTTCAATCCTGTGGCAATTCCTTTAGATAAACCCGCCGGTTTTTGTTCGGAACTTTTAGTCATAATGTTATTGGCTGAAATGACACCTTTTTTACCCTTCCACCCCTTCTATTCTCCCCAAAAAAATAGCCATCCACTCTTAAATTTATGAGAAAAATCTGAAATAAGCTGCGAGTTATGACTCTAATAAATATAGCGTTTTTCATAGAAGTTGGTACACTACAAACCCACTAACTTTATCGAAACAGGCTTTTTACAACATAAGTGCTATACTTGAGCCAACGGCAAACCCCTATATCCTCCTAGTTTACTTTACACCAAGCCAAACTGAAACAATCATCCATCAATAAAACTACCGCTTGTCTTTTTTCCTGCCCTCGCTTCACAAACCGCAACCTGCGAGTTAAAATTATTTGATGACTCATTCCTTATATAGATGAAAGAACAAAAACTATGGCTTCATCAAAACCCTACCAACCTCTGTTATTTAGAATTCTTCACAATGCCACCGCTTTGTTAGCCTTGCTGGCAATTATCACGTCATTTGTAGTGTACAACACCTATGATGGCCGGCTCGTTAAACTTCCCCTGCCAAAAATTCCCAATAGTATTGGAATGCACGGAACTTTCGGGTTATTTTTTTTGTTAATATTGCCGGTTTTTGCAATTTATAGTTTTCATGCCGGTCAAAAACGGCTCATTCAAACAGACTCGTTTAAAAACCTCTCCCAAATAGGCAAACCTTCTTGGTGGTACAGTTTGCAACGCATCACTAACACGGCTATGTTATTTGCCGCAACATTTGCCGTCATCACCGGCAGAATGATGCAAGAAAAATGGCTACCAAACGGAGACTTAAATCAAACTTGGTATCTTTTACATATCGCAGCTTGGATAGTTTTAGTAATTAGTTTCGCGCTGCATTTATTAATGAGTGCTAAAGTTGGCGGTGCTCCCTTATTGCTCTCGATTTTTGATACGAATATCCGCGAAAAAGACTCGCCTAAAACATGGCCCGAAAAAATTAAAAAGTGGCTACACCGGCCTCACTTATAAATACCACAGCCAACTAGAGAATCTATAAAAATTATAAGCAACAACTACCCCTGGTAAATTATGAAAAATAACCCCTATCTCGTAATATCAGAAATCATCGTCTTGGCAGGAATTTTTATGGCTTTTATTCTGCCGGTTTTGATTTCATCTTAAACCAAGGTTCACAAAAAAATATAATATTAGAGCCGATGTTCGATGGGATCTTTTTTAACCGCAGATGAACGCAGATGAACGCAGATGAACGCCGTAGAGACGTTCCGCTGGAACGTCTGTAGGCTGGAACGTCTGTAGGCTGGAACGTCTGTTTTTTTACCGATAAGGCTATTTTTTTTGTTTTTATGGAATTGTGATGGAGTTAGCAAATAAGCTTTGTAAGCGTTGCAATTTGCCGCCGACTTGATAGAGTAAATCACCTTTGCCTAACAGATAAGCTGCTGAATTTTCAGAGCCACCGAGGATGATTTTTGAGTCGGCTTCACTGGCAGTTCTGAGGGCAACTCTTCCGGGTAAATTTGAGCGGATAAGGGGGGTGACTACTTTAGCGTCTGGGCGTTGAGTTGCGATGATTAAATGTATGCCCGCAGCCCTTGCCATTGCCCCAAGTCTCTTGATGCTTTGTTCTAGTTGTTTACAAGTTTCTTTTTCTGCCATAAAATCTGCATATTCATCAAAAATACAAACAATGCGAGGTAAAAAATTGCCAGATTTGCTGTTATAAGCTGCTATATCAGGACAACCGGCTTTATCAAATTTCTGATAGCGAGATTGCATTTCGCTGACAAGTTCTTCCATTAATTCGATAGCTCTTTCGCTGTCTTTTACGGTGGGAGAATAAAGCCAAGGGATGTTTTTAAATTCGGGAAATGTGACGAGTTTGGGGTCAACGAGGGCAATTTTTAGATGTTCGGGTGGGTGACGATAAATAAGGCTGAGAAGAAGCGCTCGGAGAAATTCACTTTTACCGCTGCCGGTGGTTCCTCCTACTAAAAAATGACAGGTATTTGGGTCAGATAAATCTGCTTCAATGAGTTTGCTATTTAAGTCGATGCCTATGGCGATTTTAACCGGCGCATCGCTTGGGTTTGTTTGCGGTTGAATATAGTCGTTAAAAGCGGCTATTTGCCGGTCTTCTCTGGGTAAATCTATGCTGATATGGCCAGATTGAGTTGTCATTAAAGGGGGTGCAGAAATATCCATTTGCACTTGAAAATCGGGAGATTTATTCATAATAGAAACTACTTTGACTCCGAGATGGGGTTTGATTTTAACCCGAATAAACGTCGGCCCAATTATGGCGCCTAAATAATCAACATTAAGGCCAAAAGATTTAAGGGTTGTAACTAATTTTTCGCCTATAACATCAGCTTCAGATTTCGGGGGTTCGGCAGGTTTCACCGGCTCATCAACTGTTGCTTTTTCAGCTTTTGGGGTTTGAATATCCGGGGGTGTTTCGACGGGTGGGGTTTCGATGGTATTAAAAAAGCTTTGGCATTTTGTTTGCTGTGAGCAAATTTGGCAGAGGTGAGGTTGTGGAGTTGCCGGTGGTGGGTTAGGGTGGGGGGGTTCCCATTTCAGCCATTCCTGCATTTGTTGCAGTTTGTCGGGGATAATTTTGTGGAATGTGGGTTCTAATTCTTCCCAGCTATAATGGTATTCTTTAAACTCTGGAAAAACGCTATAAATAGCAGAATCCACCGGCATTCTTTTTGCATTCCATAACATATAACTATAGACAGCAACTTGTGCTAATTGGGCCGATGGATCTACCGGCTGATAGGTTTTATAATCTACTACGCAATGACGCTTTTTTTCTAAATCAAATATTAAACTATCCAGCTTGCCGATGATTTTCTGCTGACTGCCATCTGGCAAAATAAGCTCAGATTCTAGGGTGAATTCTTCCTTTACAAAGGTGCGGCTTATTAAAACATCAGCTTCGCAATAGGGGCGATTTCTTATCAATAATGCCGCCCAGTGGCGGATAAGTTCGTTGAGCCCTTGCCAAATATGATGAAGTGCTAAAGTTTTTTCTGTCTCTTCTTTTTCTATGGCTGGCTGTAGGTATTTGGGGAAAAATATTTTTCCATAAATTAAATCTTGCATTCTCTCAGCTATTTTTTCTGCCGAAAAATTAGGCTTAAATAATTGTTTAAATTCGTGATCTTTCTTGGCAGTAATAATACAGGTTTCTGCTACTTTATGAAAGATGTTTCCCAGGTTGGTTTGGTTTTCTGGCGGTATAAATAAAGCTTTGCTATTAAAATGATGATGGAGATAAAATAAGCGCGGACATTCAAAAGCTAGACAAATTTTTGTAGGGCTTAAGGATGGGTTTTGTGCGGTTTTAAAATTCGGCATTGGTGTTTGCTTGTTTGTTAATAATTCTGGGCTAATTTCCAGTAACCGGCGATGAACCTGTGCCAGATAAACGGTGTCCATCTTGGCATATTGTAGCTGTTTTTCTGTGAGGGGTCGCTTTCCCCAATCGCTTGTTTGTGCTTCTTTGTCTGGGTGGGGAAAGTTGCAGAGTTCTGCCGCTAGGGTTTTTAATTGCCGGTTGGGAACTTGTAAGATTTCGAGGGGTATTTTTTGGGCTATGCGGTAGGTACAGGTGATGTTTTCAGCGTTTGTTTTTCCGCCGAGATATTGGATGTCAAAACTGGCATTATGAAAGACTTTTTCAATGTTGGGATTGATGATAATCTGTTGGATACAATAATCGATTACATCTCGTTTATCTAAGACATCAAGAATGCAAACTCGCTCGCCGGTGGTGTCTTTAGAGTCTGCTAAAATTTGGATGATAGATAATCGCGGGTTTGGGTTTGCCCAATCTGCGGTTTCTACGTCCATCCAGAGAGTTTTAGCGGTAGCTAGTTTATCGATGGCGGCTTTAATTTGCGTCGGCTGGGTGAGGTAAAACATGGGGATTGTGAGATATTTTTGGTGTGAATGAAGGGGGAATCTATCAGAGGAAATTAGCCTTAAGGGATATAAACAATTGATTGCTTTTTGGGTGGTTCTTTGGGGTTAAAAATTATAATTTTATCTTTAATTTTATTTGCATCCTCTTGTATCAAATGTTCAATTACTTGATTAATTAGAGCCTCATTGGCTTTAGGAAACTGGTTGAGGGCGTTTTGTATTAAGGTTTGTCTTCCCAAAAACTTGTGAACTTTAATAAAATTAAACACCCAGTCTTTGATGTTTTGATGGTTGGTATTAGGGTTATTTGGGGGGTTGGTGCCTGGAGGAGTTGGTGTTCCCTTCAAAATATCCAAATCTTTTAATAAGGTCAATTTATTAAAAATTTGGCTTTGAAGCATTAAAGTTTTGAGTTCTTCTAGCTCAATAACTTTACCACCAATAACTAAACTCTTTTCCAAGGCAGAATTTACTAAAGTGTGATTGGTAGCTAAGTAATGAACGTCGGTTAGAATTGGTGTGATGTGTTTGTGCTGAGTACCAGTGAAAATTTGGCTATAAATTTGGTTCCCCTTAAGATTGGGTGTTCCTACCGATGCAGCGCGGATTAGGTAAAGTTTTTCACAGGTTTTTGCTTGAATAGCTTTTTGACAAGCGCTCATTACATGATAAAAATTAGTCTTGTTGAGGTCTTCTGTCCAGACAATGCCAATGCGTTCTTGTGAATTTGGCAGTTGATAGCTGAAGGCATAACCTGAAAATTGTGTTGCTCCAAAAAGTTTAGGTTGAATTTTAGTTATTCCTAAAGCCGATAAAGCTTGTTGTAACATCCGCAGCAGTTCAGGAGTAGATAACAAAGATATTTTTGTTATTTTTGGCTGTGTTTTTTTGTATTCAGCCTGCCAAAAGAGTTGAAAAGCCGCTAAAGTTGTACTTCCATTGGGTGTTTGATTAGATGTATTTTGATTCGCTTTTTGTGAGGACGAGTGAGTTGTAGGTTGTGGGCTAACTTGACTTGCTGCTTTTGCTCCTCCGTCATTTGGTTTTACTCCTAAATTATTTATGATTTTTTGTTTATAAGCTTCAAATAGCTGACCACCCAAAATCAGCGTTTCTCTGGGGTCAGTTTTGCCTTCAGGAAATTTAATTTTTAAGGCATCTTCTGAAAAAGGAAAAATAGGTGATTCTGGCTTAGGATCGGCTTCCTGGTGAAGGGTAAAAAGCCGCTGCTTCCAAAGTTCTTCTGCTTGCGCTAAGTTGATATCTCTCAATTTAATTTGCAGGTTTATACGCGCTTTATCTGACATCTGTAGGTGGTTTTTATGTTGCATCCAATAATTAGTGATGATGCTTATAATCACCAAAAAGTTTTTTAGGTTCTCATTATGAAGTATGGTATTGACATTAAATAAAGCTTGCAAGTCTGGAAGTCCCTTGTGATTTTTGGGAATGTTATCTAAATTATCGAAACATAAAACTATAGGCTGAGTTTCTTCAGAAATTCTGCCTAAATTTGACAAAATTTCCTTGGCAGCTACTTCTGTTTCTATGGAACTTTTTACTTTTAAAGCTTTCAGGGATTCTTCGCTTAAATCATTTCCTTGTAACCATTCATAGGCGAGGGATTCTAAGTTTGGATCTGTTAGATCGTGTAAGACTCCAAAAAAGAAGTCTGCATTATAAATTCCTTTTTTGTTGTAGGTTCTTTTCAGGTGTTGGATAAATTTTTGTCTGTCGCTTTTTAAGGCATCCCAAAAAGGCTCGTTAAAAATCCTCTTTTTAATATCGCTTTTTGTGAAAGCAGATAAGCCTTTTAGCCATAACATTAATTGAGATTCTTCCTTACCCTCTTTCTGACCCTCTGGCACTTGCATTAGGCTATCAACGGTATAGCGGAGGATGTGACGCCAGATATAGTCACTGTCCGGCCAAGGGCCAATATAGGCAAAAAAGGCTTTAGGATTAAGTTTGCGTTTCAGCCTACCTAAAAGATAGCTTTTTCCTGAGCCCGACTCCCCAGATAGTAAGACTGTACGGCTAGAATGGTCTGTATCCACTAAATCGAGTATAGCTTCAATTTCTGTAATCGCTTCTTGATGAATTGATTCAATGGTCAGAGATGAATCTTGATTGTATTGCCAAAAATTCCCCGGAGTAAAAGTTGTAGGATCGAAAGGATTAACTCCCTGTAAAATAATTTGGTTGATAGATGGCATACGATAACTCCTGCTAGTAAAAAACTCAAAAAAAATTGAAATTGTCTTTCTAGTTAACCACTATAAAAAATAGGCGACCACCCACTTCTTTAGGAATACCCGCTTCTACTTGTTGTGCTGTGTAAGGGGTGGGGTCAACAAGAGAACTAAAATCAATTTTGTCTTCACGACTCAAACGATAAAGCGCCTCATCTAATTCATCCCTAGACAAAGGTGGCTGGAGTTTTTGCCGGAGGTGAAAAATTGGCAAATAATTATCTGTACCCAGTTCGTGATCTAAGTGTTTAATCAATTGCAAAATTTCTTCATCGCTGGGTTTATCAATTAGTTGCTGGGTTTGAGCCACCACTTGTCCCCCGCGATATTTTCGCATAAACCGCAGATAATCTGTCAGCATTTTAAAGTGGATATTTGCCGAGGTACTGCTAGACTCGAATTCATCTCGTAAAAACTCTTTGCCTCTATTAGTAATCCAAACCTCGGTAATTTTTCTCTCCACCGGCTTAATAAAACCCTTTTCAATTAAGGTTTTAATAATCGGCTGTGCTTCTTTCGCAGTCATGCCGGCTTCTGTATCTTTAACTGTTCCCTTAGCAGCCGCCTGTAAAACTTTCCGTTCGCTATCAGACATTGGCAACTCAGCCGGATCTAATTTCAATAAAGCTTTCCCCGTAGAAGTAATCGTAAATTTTTTAATTTCCTCATTACCCTCTACTAACTCTCGTCCCCACAACTTGCGGCAAATGCTATCTCGTTCTTCCGCTTTCATGCTAGGGGTAGGCTTAATTTGACTCAAGGGTGCTCTATAATTTTCGCAACCCAACAATTTCAACAAAAATTTTAGTTCTTTGGCATCCATTAGTTTAACCTCGCCTCACACTTAATACAATACCATATTTAGACACTTTTTTCAATTACCAAAATTAGATTTAAGCCAAATTCAACTAATTTGCTAAACCTTACTTATAACCCTACTACCAAACTACATCAGGAAACCTTAATGATGGCCTCATCCAAAGTTAAAATTCCTCCACCAAAGAAAAATCAAATAAGTTAGGGGCGCTTTATCTGTAGCAAGATTTTTGAAAATTGGTAAAAGTTTTAAACTATTAGACATCTCAAAACATTTATGTGGGGCAGGCATCTTGCCTGCCTTTGATCTGCTTTTTTTGGAAAGGTCTATTGACACTTTAGAAAAATTTGCTAGGCTTTGAAAGCAGAGGGAAAAAGATCCTAAACAAAATCCGAGAAACCCCTAAAAAAATATGCCATTTTTTCGCTACGAACCAAAAGTCTCCTTTTTCAAGTACGGCAACAAAAAAGTCAAAGTCGGCGGCTACGTCCCTGATCAAGAAAATGCCAACGATAAACACTATTCTGCCAGCCGGTATCGCACCGAAGAACTACCGCCTCGCGTAGACTTGCGAGAATACATGAGTCCTGTAGAAAATCAAGGTAGTATAGGCAGTTGTACCGCAAACTCAATGGCCGGTGCCTATGAATATCTCGCCATGCGTGCCCTCGGAACAGCCGGAGATGTCAGCCGGCTTTTTATATATTACAACGCCCGATATCTGGACGGACAACACGCAGAAGACACCGGAACAACCTTAAGAAATTGTATTCAAATTCTCCAAGAAATGGGCGCTTGTTTAGAACCAACCTGGCCTTATACCCCAGAAATGGTACACGAAGAACCCCATAGCGACGCCTACGATGAAGCGGCTAGATTTTTAATAGAAGAAGCCGAAAGAGTAGATATCAATTTAGACGCCATGAAACACTGTTTAGCCGAAGGATATCCATTCGCCTTTGGCTTACAGCTTTTCAGTTCTTTTGAACAAGCCGGCACCAATGGCGGTATCGTCCCTATACCCCTCGCTGGCGAAACCCATGATGGCGGACACGCTATGTTATGTGTGGGATATTCCGACCAAGATAAAATGTTTGTAGTTCGCAATTCTTGGGGTACAGATTGGGGAGATAATGGCTATTGTTACATCCCCTACGACTACATGACACACCCTGAATTATGCGCTGATTGTTGGACAATTAAAGCCGTTAGCGATGTTGATTTCAGCGAAGGAGTCTGGCAAGAAGAAGGCTCATTTTTTGATGAAATAATCCCCCTCGTTGCCGACTATCTCGACATAGAAGATGAGGAAGAGGAGGAAGAGGAAGACGAAGAAACTGAGGACGAATACGAAGAGGAAGAGGAAGAGGAAGAGGAAGAAGAAGAGGAAGAGGAAGAGGAAGAAGAAGAAGACGGCGGCGGATATTTTAATTATGGAGGCCGGCGCTAAGTGATAATCTAGGTGCCGGTTCTGCAAAGATATCTGTAGCATCAGAGTAATCTTTTTAAACCGGCCCCTTATCGTGAAAAAAAGACCCTATATAAATCTAATCAAATGTCAAAACTTTGGGTAGGAATCGGCTATAAATGCGGAACCTCAAAAGAAGTCATAGAAAGCGCCATTAAAGAAACTTTTGAGCAACATAACTTAGACCTAAAAAACATAGCCGGCCTAGCAACAATCGACAAAAAAGCCAATCAAACCTGCCTTATGGAACTCTGCCAAAAATACAACTGGCAACTAAAAACCTTCACCAGCGAACAACTAAAAAATATCCCCGTACCCAACCCCTCAACTATCGCAGAAACCACAATGGGAACAAAAAGCATCTGTGAAGCAGCAGCAATATTAGCCGGCCAAACACCCCACCAAACACCAACTCAGCAAAACCTACGACTCCAAAAACAAAAATACCGGCCTCCCACAGAAACCGGCATCGTTACCATAGCCATATCAGAAACACTATAAAAAACTCAAATCCCCCACCCATAAAAGCAGGGGAATAACCGCTTAACGAGAATGAGAACCAGACTCCGGTAAAGAATCAAAATCGCGGCCACTTACATGAGAATTAGGCACCGGCTGGACAAACTTATTCACAGCCCCCGAAACAAAAGAAAGCACAACCGAACCCAACAAAGCCGAGAAAATATTACCCACAATAAAACCCGGAGTCAAAGCCCCAACAATTTGAAGAGAAATCGCATTCACAACAAACAAAAACAGACCCAAAGTAACCAAAGTCACCGGCAAAGTCAAAAGCACCAAAAGCGGCCTTACAAAAGCATTAACCAACCCCAAAACAACCGCCGCAATAGCAGCAGACCCCACACTATTAACGTGCATCCCCGGCACCACTTGAGCAGTAAGAACCAAAGAACAAGCAGAAAGCAACCAAGTAATCAAAAAATTCGGCATACAAACACCTTTATTATCCTTGTTTTAGCCTCATTCTAACCATAAAAAATTCCTTCGCCTTCTACCGAATGAAATAAACAAAAAGATAGATTTATTTTTAAAGAAAAACCCAGTTTAGCGAGAAAACTGGGTTCTGAATTCAACCATCTAAAATTATTCCTCTTTAAAAACCAAACGATTCAAAACACCAGTCACCACAGACAAAACAATCGAACCCAACAAAGCCGGCCAAAACCCATCAATTCTAAACCCAGCATTCGGCATCAAAAACCCCACCAAAGAAAGCACAATCGCATTCACCACAAACAAAAACAACCCCAAACTCAAAATCGTCAAAGGCAAAGTCAAAAGCACCAAAACAGGCCGAACAATTGCATTAGCCAAGCCCAAAATCACCGCCGCCACAGCCGCATAAGAAAAATTTGCCACATAAAACCCCGGCACCACATACGAAGTAATCAAAAGCGCAACAGCAGTTAGCAACCAAGTCAACAAAAAACGAGGCATACAATTAAAACCACAACATCACCCAAAATTTTACCCACAATTACACTTTTCCACAGCCACCCAATACAGTAATCTAAAAAAGCATCCCCCAGCACACCATCAAAAACCCGTGAACTCTTCTCAACAACAACCCATCAAAAAAATTGGCATCATAGGCGGCGGACAACTCGCCTGGATGATGGCCGGTGCCGCCCAAAAACTCAACATTGAACTCTTCATCCAAACCCCCAAAAACACAGATCCAGCCGTCTCCATCGCCACAAACAGCATTTTTGCCCCCATCGACGACGCCAACGCCACAGCCCAAATAGCCGGCCTCTGCGATGTCATCACCTTTGAAAACGAATTCGTCAACCTCGAAGCCCTCAACCAACTGGCCCAAACCGGCACCCTTTTCCGTCCCAGCCTCAACACCCTCGAACCAATCCTTGACAAATATCATCAAAGATGCTTCATGCGAGACATCGGATTGCCGGTGCCGCAATTCCTAAGCTGGGACAGCCCCACAACCCCACAACCTCTCAGCTATCCCCTAGTAATGAAAGCCCGCCGGCACGGATACGACGGCCAAGGCACCATCATCCTCAAAAACCCCCAAGATTTAGAAACTACCTGGAAAAGCTGGGGTTGTCCCTCTGTTCTGCTCGAAGAATTCATTCCCTTTGAACAAGAACTCGCCATCATCGCGGCGCGTTTCCCCAACGGCGAAATCGCCATTTACCCAATTGTTGAAACACAACAAGAAAACCAAGTCTGCCGGCGCGTCATCGCCCCCGCCACTCTCACTGCCGAAAAAACAACCGAAATCGAACAAATCGCCCGCACCCTGCTTGAAAATCTCCAAGCCATCGGCATTTTTGGCATCGAATTATTTTTAACCAAACAAGGCAAAGTTTTAGTGAACGAAGTTGCCCCGCGCACCCACAACTCCGGCCACTTCAGCCTCGATGCCTGCGAAACTTCCCAATTTGAGCAACACTTGCGGGCTGTCTGCGGACTTGCACCCGGCCAAACCACTCTCAACAGTGCCGGTGCCGTTATGGTTAATCTCTTGGGTTACGAAACTTGCCAAAACTCCTATCTGGAAAAACGCCAGCGCATCGCAGACATCCCCAACGCCTACCTGCACTGGTACGGCAAAACTGAATCCCGCCCCGGTCGCAAACTCGGCCACGTTACTGTTCTTCTCAACTCTGAACCGTCCGAACTGCGTCAACAAGCCCTCGAAATTTCCCACCAAATCGAAAGTATCTGGTATCCGTAACTTTCGGTGATGATTTTAACCCCCTAACCCAACCCCAGCCCCCCTTGCCAAAATTTGCAAATGTATTACAATAGAGAAAGATTCGCTGAACCGTTGGTGACTGCCAATAATGTTTTTTGATCTATGCTTTGTCTTATAAGGGAGCCATCAAAAAATAACCGACGGCAGTAGACCGGCCACAGTAGCCGGAAACTTTAAGTCGGATGCCTTGGCACCCACCTGGTTTAACCAGGTCAAAAACTGAGGTAAAACGGCGATTCGGTAAATCTAAAAGCATTTTCTCCCCTGTCGGCATCGCTAACTCGCATCACGCGAAAGCGAACGGCAGGGGAGATTTTAATATCAACGAGCAAATTAATGAGCCGTTTGGTAGCAGCTTTTTCCCAGCGGACGCTCTCTGCTAGGCGGACTTTTAAACCGCAGCAGCCGGCTCTGGCTTTGGTTTTGGCACTTCTTGAGTCACTGTCAGGTAACGGATGACTTCTTCACTTAAACGCATAGCACGTTCGAGAATCGCAATCATCGTTCTGGGGCCGGTGTAATTCATTTGAATATATACACCTTCCCGACAGCGTTTGATTTCATAGGCCAAACGCCGCTTACCCCGGTGCTGAGTTTCCAAATTTTCAGCGCCATTATCTTGCAAAATTTTCTGATATTTCGCAATTGCCTGCTCAGTGAACTCTTCGCCCAAATCAGGGCGCAAAATGTACATCGTTTCGTAAATGTCGCTCATTTTCCTCAATAACCTAGCTTGCTTTCACCCACCGGCCCGTACACTAGGTACGCTGCCACAAGGGTTTTTACTTCCAAAACTCACATCATATCACAGCCTCAGTTTTTTAGACAAGCCTCGGCTCAAAAACACCAAAGCCCACCCAACCATAATTTTTAGCAATTTTTATGGCCATTAAAATCTAAAATTTAAAATCAACCCTTCTCCTCAAAATTGACAAGGATTTCTGAAAAAACAACAACCGCTACAAAATAACTCACCCATTAGAATATTCTGGATTTTGGTAAAATTCGTGTTCATTATTTTTCACCCACCAATCACCTCAAAACTGTGAGCAACCAACTTCTGCCCAGACTCTATTTTGCTTTGAACCCGCCTGGTATGACTGTCGGCCAAACCCCACCAACCCCACGCACTCCCAGCCACCCCAAAACCCAAATCTAAACACCAAAAGCGTATAGATATCTGCCAATACCAACAACAAACAACCCTAAAACCACTCTCAA
Organism: Ancylothrix sp. D3o; assembly: GCF_025370775.1. Lineage (NCBI taxonomy): Bacteria > Bacillati > Cyanobacteriota > Cyanophyceae > Oscillatoriales > Microcoleaceae > Ancylothrix > Ancylothrix sp. D3o. The sequence continues at coordinate 896,224 of NZ_JAMXEX010000001.1, forward strand.
ACCTATGGCCCAGCGCTATGTCCGCATCCAAACTCCTGAAGCAAGAATTTACTATGGACTACTACAACTCAGCCGCAGCGTCCAACTACTCGATGCACCTCCCTGGTTAAAAGGACAACCCACCGGCACAGAACTTGAACCAGACACCTATCACCTGCTCGCGCCCTGTGCCCCCTCTAAAATTATCGCCGTTGGCAAGAACTACACCGACCACGCCGCCGAAATGGGAGGCGAAGTTCCCAAAGAGCCTCTTTTATTTCTTAAACCCCCAACCACGATTATTCCCACCCAAACGGAAATCATTTATCCGCCCCAATCTAGCCGCGTAGACTACGAAGGAGAACTGGCTCTCGTTATTGGCGAACATTGTTTTAACTGCACTCCCGAACAAGCACAAATGAAAATTTGGGGTTATACCATCGCCAACGATGTCACAGCTAGAGACTTACAGCGACAAGATAATCAATGGACAAGAGCTAAAGGTTTTGACACTTTTTGTCCCCTTGGCCCTTGGATCGTCCGCGAATTAACACCCGGTGCTCGTTTACAAACTTTCCTCAATTCCAACCCTGTGCCGGTGCAGGCAGCCTACCTTGAGCAAATGGTTTTTTCACCCGATTTTCTCGTTGCTTATATTTCCCAGATAATGACTCTTTTCCCTGGAGATGTCATCCTCACCGGCACTCCTTCTGGCATCGGGCCGGTGCACATTGGCGACCGCATCCGCATCGAAATTGAAGGCATTGGCACCCTCGAAAATACAGTGGCCGGTAGACCTTAAATTGGTCATTGGTCATTGGTCATTGGTCATTTGTTAAAACTCTCCCCCTTTGTAGCCTGAAACGGTGGCTGTGGTTGCTCTACTGTGGGGGGATCTTGGTTATTTTTTAAACGTCTATTGCCTGTTGCTTTTTTCAGGGTGCTCTCTGCTTTGTTCTCGTTTCAAATTCTCTCCTCACCCCGTCCTCTGATTTTATCGGCTCTTAATTACGGGGGCCGGCAAGCAAGCAGACTGGTATTTTGTTTGCGAGATAGTTCTTCCTCATCAATTTTATCATAGCATGGCTAGGGGATGGCTGTCAACCCCTCCCCTCTTCTTTATCCGCTCTTCAACATCAATAAAGTTTTTTTGAGATGGAGATAAATTGCAAAAATCTCTGATTTTATCGGCTCTTAATTACGGGGGCCGGCAGGCAAGCAGACTGGTATTTTGTTTGCGAGATAGTTCTTCCTCATCAACTTTATCATAGCATAGCGAGGGGATGGCTGTCAACCCCTCCCCTCTTCTTTATCCGCTCTTCAACATCAATAAAGTTTTTTTGAGATTGAGATAAATGCAACAACCTCCAGCACTTCCCTTAAAAAAACGACAAGCATTAACCAGCAGCTAGGGTGATTAATAGGGTAAATGTTATAGAGTGAGTTTTGAGGAAAATGCGTAGCTATGTATATATTGATTGGTGGCGCCGGCATGGTAGGGCTGAATTTAGCTCAGCAGTTATTAGAACTCGGTCATACCATAGGAATTATAGACACAGACCCGGTTGCCTGTCGCTTTGCCCGTGAAAAAATTGGTGTCATGGCATTTGAAGGTAGCGCCGTTAGTACAACTGTACTTCTCGAAGCCGGTATTAGACAAGCAAACGCAGTTGTCGCAGCCTTGAGAGATGACGCCTTAAATTTAGCCATGATCACCTTATCACGGAGTTATGGAGTTTCTCATATAGTCGTGCGAATGCGTGATTCTGAATTTCTCGAAGCCTATAGACTTGCTCAAGCCAGCCATATTATCAGCACCATTGATTTAGCAGTCGCAACAATGGCTAATGCTATTGAATACCCAGAAGTAGAATCAATGATGCACTTTGAACAAGGGCAAGTTGAAGTTTTAAAACTACCCGTTCCAGAAAATTGCTATGTAGCCGGTCGTACTATTGTTGATATCGCTCAAGATCCGCATTTTCCCAAAGGTTCCTTAATTATTGGTTATCAATCTCATGCTGCCGGCAATTTAGAAATTCCTAATGGAAATACTGTTCTCGAAGCCGGATCAACAATTCTAGTGGTGACTCGTCCTGAATTAGTCCACACCATGATAGATTTTCTGGGTATTCACGCTAATCGTCTTCCAAAGAAAGAAGTTTCTCATCCAATTGTTTAATATAAGGTTCCACCATATCTTCTGGAACAATTCGCTTACGCAGGGCATCACTAACGGCGCCTTTTTCCGCTAAAAGCAAACGCCGGCGAATAGCATCTAATCCAACATTATCATCTTTTACTTGACCGGCCCGATGTTGATTATACAGATCCCGCAATATTCGCTCAGACATTGCAACTCTTGCCTGATAGGATGCCCATAACTCCTCATAAACTGCTTTTGGCAAAACACCTGATTTAAGTAAAATATCCAATTCATCTTGTGCTGCTTTAGAAGCAATTAACTGAATTTGTAAACGTCCAGTTTCTTGCATGGCATTAGAAACAGAACTAATATTTAGCCTTTTTACCATCCAGGGTAAACTTAATCCCTGCCCCACCAAAGAAAACAAAACAGCACCAAAAACTAATTCAATAATCATATCTCGTCCGGTTAAATTCAGCGGAATACTAACCGCCAATGCCATAGATAAAGAACCTTTAATATTGCCTAAAAATAAAACGTGTTGCCAGCCCATCGGAATTGGCCGGTCAAACCATCGCAGTGCTGCCAACAATAGATAAACTGAGAGAATGCGTGCTAATTGATAGGCCAAAATTACTAAAATAATAGAGGGTAAAATTCTCCACAAAGTCATCGGGTTAATTTCTATGCCAATTAACAGAAAAATAAATGTATTGACGCCAAAACCGGCATATTCCCAAAAACTTTGTAAGGTAATTCGATTCGAGGCTGAGGGACTTTGCGGAAGTCCAATTGTCCCAAAAATCAGGCCGGCAATAACTACAGCAACAGCCCCAGATACACCTAAAAATTGTCCGATTTGAAATGTTCCTAATGCTAAGGCAACGGTTAGCAAAAGACTACTCAAAGAATCATTTAAGCGAACAAATATCGGCAGACTTAAGTAGCCTAAAATACCCCCAACAATTGCCCCACCAAGGGCAACTACCACCACTTCTTTCACACCTTGGGCAACGGTGAGAGAACCGGTAGAATAAACGACTAAAATTAAATTAAATAAAACTAGGGCTGCTGCATCATTAAACAGCGTTTCTCCTTCCACAATTGTTGTTAACCGAGAAGGTACGCGAATTTCTTTAAAAACGGCAATCATTGAAACTGTATCTGTATTCGCCAGAATGATACCGATCAGCCAAGCAGGAATCCAAGGAAGCCCTAAGCCAAATTTTACCAGAAAAGCTATAATTGCTGAAGAAAAAATAGACCCTGGGCCGGCTAAAATTGCGATGGGTTTAAAGGCATTGCGAAGACGGCTGATATCTGTATTTATCGCGGCTTCAAAAATAAGAATCGGTAAAAAAAGATTGAATACTAAAGAGGGATCTAAGCCAATTCTACGAGACAAAACATCGGTAATGGGTAAACCGGCTAACACCAAACCTGTCACATAGGAAATTCTTAGCCGCTGGGTGACAAGCGCAACAGCCGTCGCAATCATTAAAAGAATAATTAAGATAATTACCAGTTCCGAAATGCCTGCTGTTGTTTGGTTATTTGTAGCTGGGTTGCTGCCCAGGAGAGTTGGTTGTGATACAATCCACTCCATCATTGCTGCTTGTCCCATAAACTCGCTTTTTTCCCAGAAGTTGAGA